>JAWODB010000029.1:0-43865 GCA_046483505.1 Phycisphaerae bacterium | reverse complement strand
GCGATGCGGCAACCTGTTTGCCGCACTCGGCGTCGTCCAGGTACGCCTTCAGGATCCAGAGATGCTGATAGCCCATGATGCGGCGGAAGTGTTTCTCGGTCGCCACCCACGCCGTCGCCGCCCACCGCAGGGCCATCGCCCCATCCCGCCACCGCCTCACCCGCCTCAAGGTCAAGCACAACCCCACCGTCCAGGTCCAGAACGTCTTTCGCTACTCGCCCCTGCTGCGACGGGTGCCGTGGCAGACCTATCACGTCAAGGACACCACCAAGGGACCGGTGGTGTGGGAGGCCAAGCACCTCCCCGTGTGGCTGAAGGACGAAGACGGCCTGCCCACCCCGCCGCACCACCTGGTGGTGGCCCGCAACCCGATCACCGGCGAGGTCAAGTGCTTCATCGCCGGGGCGCCCCCGTCCACGCCCACCGAGACGCTGCTGCGGGTGGCGTTCAGCCGGGCCCGCATCGAACGGATGTTCGAGGAGACCAAGGGGGAACTGGGGATGGACCACTTCGAGGTCCGCAAGTGGCCGTCGATCCAGCGGCACCTGATCCTCAGTTGTCTCAGCCACCTGTTCCTCTCGGAGTTCTGTCGCCGGCATCGGGGGGAAGAATCCGGGCCTGACGGTGCCCCAGGTGCAGTCGGTGACCGCCGCGCTGGTGCCGGTGTGGACCCGCGGCGGCCGCTGCTCCCGACGCCGCGCCGAGACGCTCAGCCGCCCGGTGCTTGTGACCCAACAACGCAACGCCCGTGCGGCCCGCAGCCACCGCAAACGCAAACTCCGCCGATTGCACGCGTTAGGCATCACACTGACCCGAATCCGCAAATGCCATTGGCCGAGAACTTAGCGTTGTCGTGTTAACCCACGCGTTCACCGAAGAGGGTGACGTCGGCGGCGCGGGTGAGGCGAACCTCCAGGATCTCGCCGGCCGCGTCGGCCGGGCCGTCGAAGACGACGATGCGTCCGCCCGGCGTCCGGCCGCGAAGTTGGACGCTTCCCGATGTGTGGCCCGGTCGGCTTGCCCGACCGGGAGGCGCTTCTTCCGGGCCGGACCAGCCGGCCCGGCCACACCTGCTGCGGTTGTCCTCCTGCGAGTCCGCATCCAAGTGCGGGTTCGGGCTCGGGCCTTCGATAAAGACCGGGACCGTTCGTCCTACCATCGCGCGGTTCTCTGCGGCCGCGCTCTCCTGGACGAGGTCGAGCAGCACCTGGTGGCGGCGGCGTTTCTCGGTGGCCGGCACGTCGTCGGGGTACCGTTGGGCGGCGGCCGTGCCGGGTCGCGGCGAGTACTTGAAGACGAAGCCTCCCGCGAAGCGCGTACGGCGGACGAGGGCGCACGTGGCCTCGAAGTCGGCCGCCGTCTCGCCGGGGAAGCCGACGATGAAGTCGGAGGCGACGGCCACGTCCGGCCGGGCCTCGCGGACCATCGCGACGCGGGCCTCGTACTCGGCGGCCGTGTAGCCGCGATTCATCCGGGCGAGGACGGCGTCGGACCCCGCCTGCGCCGGCATGTGAAGGTACGGGCACACGGCCGACACGTCGCGATAGACGGCCGCAAGGCGGTCCGTCATGGCGGCCGGATGGTTCGTGATGAAGTGCAGGCGGCCGAGGCCGCGTGTGTCGGCGGCGGCGGCCAGGAGGTCCGCCAGGTCCCACCGCCGGCCGTCCTCCTCGGCCTCGTACTTGTTCACCGCCTGGCCGAGGAAGGTGATCTGCCGGGCCCCCTCCGCCACGAGTCGGCGGACCTCGTCCAGGACGGCCGAGGGGCGACGGCTCCGCTCCGGCCCGCGGACATGCGGCACCACACAGTAGGCGCAGAAGTTATCGCAGCCCCGCATGACGGTGACGCAGGCGTGCCGGGGCGACGGGCCGCCGAGGGGGCGGGCGAGTTCGAGGTCGTCGAGGCGGGCGTCCAGGGCCATGAAAGCGTCAGCGCCCTCGTGCGCGGCGGGCCGGGAGCCCCGCCGCGCGGAATCCTCGCGCTCAGGCGCGGCGGGTGCGGCGACCCGCCGCGCTGAACATGCGCCGTCCGTTCGCGGGGGATCGAGGGCCAGGGCGGGCCGGTCGCCCCGTCGTGCCCGGCGGATGAGGTCCGGCACCTCGGCGAGGCGGCCCGGGCCGCAGACGATGTCGGCCAGGGGTGCCCGCCGGCGAATCCGCTCGCCGAACTGCTGGGCCGTGCAGCCGAGGATGCCGACGAGGAGGTCCGGCTCCCGCCGCTTGCGGGCCTTGAGGGCCCCGACGTTCGAGAAGAGGCGCTCCTCGGCGTGGGCGCGGACCGAGCACGTCAGGAACAGCAGGACGTTGGCGGCCTCCGAGTCGTCGACGACCCGGGCGCGCGCGCGGCGCAAGGCGTGGGCGAGGAGTTCGGCGTCCAGCCGGTTCATCTGACAGCCGTAGGTCGTGATGTGCGCGCGGACGTCTTGCATGGCGCGGCATTATAGGGGTGGCGAGGGCAAGGCTACAAGCACCGGTCGCGGCGCGCGACCGACGAAGAGGCAACGGCCACGGCGAGATTCCTCACTCCGCTCGGTGTACAGCGCTTCGGGGCTTCGGGCCTCAGAATGACAGCAGAAAGAGCGCGGCGGGCCGGGAGACGCGCCGCACGGGACGTTTCTCGCGCATGCAGCGCGGCGGGCCGGGAGGCCCGCCGCCCGGAAGATGGTCGGTCTTCCGGGCTACCCGGCGACCTGGGCTTCGAGTTCGCGGAACTTCTTATTCAGGGCCGGGTCGGCGCCGCCGAGGGGCTCCTCGCGGAGGAGTTCAAGCGCCTTGATGGCCTTTGCCACCTCCTCCTTCTGGCCAAGTTTGAACTTGCAGTAGAGGAGGTGGTAATCGCGTTCCCAGCGGTCCTGGGGTTCGATCTCCGCCACGTCCAGGAGGACTCGCCAGAGTTCGAGGGACCGTTCGTAGTGGGGCTTGGCTTCTTCGGACGAGGCGGCCGCATCGGCCAGCCCCTCGTGGGCGCGGGCCATGCCGTAGATGGCGTCCTCGGGCAGCGGCTCGCCGCGCTTGACGTCCTCGGGCTTGGGCCCGGCGATCTCCTGGTAAATCTGGAGGGCCTGCTCGTACTCGCTGACGGCCAGATACAGTTCGGCCAGGTCGTATCGGGTGTTTTCGATCTCGATCTGTTTCTGTTCGAGGTCGCTCGTCTCGAGCCACCGGAGGAACCGGCTGCCGATGGACTTGGCCTGCTCCACCTTGGCAGCGGCCAGTTCCTTCTTGCCGCGCTTGATGAGTTCGCGGACGTCGTCGGTCATGGCGGCGAACAGGCCGCGCAGGACCGGCCCCACGTCCTTGGGATCGGCCACGGCGAGGAACTGGTCGAGCAGGCGCAGCGCCTCTCCGGGCTTGCCCAGTTTCTGGTAGGCGTCGATCTTGAGTTTGAGGACCCGGCCGCGCATGTCCTTGGTGAGTTCGAACCGCTTCTCCATCTCCTCGAGGATCGGCAAGGCGTCGGCGGGCAGGCTGACCTCCTGGTACAGGTAAACGTCGGCGGCGTTGATGTAGGCGAATTCGGCCCACTGGAGGAGTTGCTGCTTCTTCTCGTCCGGCAGGTCGGACGTCTGCGCCTCGAAGGCGTACTTCGTGTAATTCAGGAGCCGTTTGGCCACGTCGCGGGCGCCGCTCAGGATCAACTGCTTGTCCCTGGAAGCGAGGACGCGGTTGCGGAAGTGCTCGAGGCGGCACAGGGCCACCCAGTACCGGGAATCGGGATAGTGCGTGGCCTGTTTGGGGACGCGGGAGAAGGCGTCGGCGGCCTCGAGGTACTTCTCGCCGCGATACAGCACGAGGGCGTAGAAGTACGCCTGTTCCGGGTCGCTTTCGAGGTGGTTCTTGACGAACCAGTGGAGGGCGTCCTCGTAGGCCTGGCGGTTCTCCTCGGTCTTGGCGTTCTCGTATACCTGGCCGCGGGCACCCACCGCGTAGTTGGCGGCGGCCTTGGCGTAGCGGTACTCGGGGAACTTATCCGCAACCTGGCGGAAGAGTGCGGCGGCCTCGGCCTTGTCGCCCACCTGGAGGAGGGCGGCGGCGCCGGTATACAGGGCGGTCGGGTAGTTCTTGTCCTCCGGGCCGACCTTCTCGGCGTAGGCCTTGAAGAGGTCGGCGGCCTGCTTCATCTGTTTGGCGTTCTTGGTCTTCTGGGCCTCGGCCATGAGGTCGTTAGCGCGGATCCAGAGCATGAAGTCCGGCATCTCCTCGCCGGTTTCCGCCTCGCCCACCATGCCGCGCATCACCCACTGGACGACCATCGGCCAGGGGTTCGGCCGGTCGTAGAGACTCTTCAGGATGCCGACGCCCTTCTCCTTGGTGCCCGCCTGGTTCTTGGCGGTGCCCTCCTCGATGTAGGTGGCCGCCTCGACGATGGGCAGCGCCTGGCCATACAGGCTTTGCTTGAGCCCGTCGCCGTACTTTTTGCGGATTTCCTCGATGGTCTGGCGGGCCGCCTCGAAGCGTTCCATGGCGAGTTGGGTGACGGCCTTCTCGTAGGCGGTGCGGATGCGGACGTCGGGCTTCCAGGACTGGTCGCGCGGCGAGTCCTCCTGGACGGGCGGGGGATTGACCTTCGCCATCTGCTGCAGCGCCTTCTCGTACTCGCCCAGTTCGCGATACGCCATGCCGATGCCCAACCTCGCGTACCACTTGTTGGCATTGGTGTCGCGGTCGGAGTCGGCGTACGGCGTGAAGGCGGTGATGGCGTCGTTGAGGATCTCGGAACGGTTGCGTCGTCCCTCGGGGGGCTGGTAATCCTGCGGCAGCAGCCAGCCCAGGTAATACTGGGCCCAGGCGTTGAAGTACCGGGCCTGGCGGCTGGCGTCGCGGACCTGCCGGCGATTGCCGAGGTTGGTGAAGCGGGTGTAGTCGTCGCCGGGGAGCATGTCGAGGTTCGTGAGCCACGTGCCGCACCCCTCGACGGTGGCGGCGTAGGCGTCGGTGGCGACGCCGAGCAGTTCGATGGCCCGCTGGCGGTTGCCCCCGTGCCGCTGCGTCATCTCCAGCAGGTTGAGGTCGGTGGTCAGCCACTGCTGGAACACCATGTTGGCCAGGGCGAGCCTGGCCTGGATGAGCCGGTAGAGCGCCTCGTTCTGCTTGGTGAGTTGGTCGGCGGGGATGGCGTCCAGCGCCTTCTTCCGGGCCTGGATGGCCTGCTCGTACAACTTCCTGGCCTGCTGGAAGGCCTGGTCGCGTGCGGCCATGTTCCCGGCCTTGCGGGCCTGCTGGACGGCGAGTTTCGCCAGGTCCAACTGCTTCTGGCCGGGCAGCCCGACGTCCTCGTCGGGTGCCTCGGCGATGGCCTCGCCCTGCTGTTTCAGGTAGGCCTCCATGAGCGTCCTGAGGCCGCGCTTCTCCAGCCCCTGGTAGAACTCGTCGCTTGCCGCGCGGACCCCGCCGGGCAGCATCAGCCCGGCCGCCACAAGCACGCTCACTGTCGTGATCACAAGCCTGCGCATAGCCATCCGTTCGTTCTTCATCCCTTCGTGCGTGCGGCGGCGCGGCTGCCGTCAGCCGCGGCCGGCCGGCACGGTAAACTGGATTCGGTTGAACCTGGCCGCCACGGCCACGTCGAACGCCCGCACGACCCACTTGTGGCGGCAGGCGGCCGCGGGGGCAATCCGGACGGGGTAATCCGCCGCAAGCCCGCGCTGCCTCAGGTGTTCGAGGGCGGCCAGCAGGCCGCGGAAGTCCTGCCCGAAGCGGCGCCTATGATTCAAGACGATTCCCACGCCGTCCTGATTCGATTCCGGCACGCGGAGTTCGATGTCGACGGCCCGGTACTCCTCGGGAGGCAGGCCGACGTTCGGTCCCTCGAAGCGTGGGAGGTTCGTCGTCAGGTACGCCTGTCCGGCGTCCTGCAGGGGCGCGAGCAGGAAGAAGATCAGGAGGAGGAAGACGATATCGATCATGGGGGCCATGTGGCCCCGGAGCCTTCCGCGCGACGGCATGTGACGGTCGGCGCTCATGCTCCCGCCCTTCTTGCCGGGAGCCGGCGGCGCGGGCTCCCTCGTGATGCGTCAGATATAGGGGACGGCAAAGTGGACGTTGGTGAAGCGTGCGGCGACGGCCATGTCGAACGCCCGGACGACCCACTTGTGCCGGCACGACATCCAGGGGGAAATCAGGACCGGATGGTCGGGCGGCAGGCCGCGCTCACGAAGGCCCTGCAGCGCCGCCAGGAGGCCCTCGAAATTCTTCCCGAAGTTCTGGCTCTCGTTCAGGACGATGACGACGCCCTTGTCATCCCCCTCGGGCACCTGGAGTTCGATCTTGATGCGTTTGACGTCGATCTGCTTCTCGCCGGCCACGGGACCGGAGGTTTTCGGGAGGTTCGTCGTGAGGTACGCCTCGCCGGACTGCGACGGGATGAGCAGGAAGAAGATCAGCAACTGGAACACGATGTCGATCATGGGGGTCATCGGGGGCTGAATCTTATCCGGCTGTTTGGGGGGATCCGACTTCGGCATCGGCGGCTCCTTCGCTTATGGGGTCCGCGTGCCGCCCGGGCGGCCGCGGGTCGTCTGCGCCGGCGGGGCTAGCCGCCGAGAATCTCCTCCTGCTCCCGGATTTCGGTGGTGATCCACCATCCCTCGATGCGTGCCCTCGCCACACCGAGCATGACGCTGGCGACGGCCTCGTAGGGAATCAGTTCGTCCGCCCGAAGGATGACGTTGAGCGGTTTGCCTTCGCCCAGGCCCTCCTTGTAGTTCTTGAGCATGGCGGAGAGTTCGTTATCGCCTTCCTGCACCCGGTAATCCACCTGCTGCCCCATGACGACGCACTTCGGCGCGTCCGGGTCGACCAGGTTGATGACGACGTTGCGGAAGTCGCCGATCTGCTTGGTCTTGGCGGCAAAGGAGACGGGCAGGTTGACCTGCTCGATCTCCAGTTGGGTGAACTGGCTGGTCAGGATGAAGAAGATGAGGAGGTTGAACACGATGTCGATCAGGGGCGTCATGTTGAAACTGACGGCGCCCGAGGCCTCGCTGCCGCGCCTTCGTTTCCTCCGCGCCATGGCCCGCTCCTTTCTCGGCCTGGGTACCGGCGGCAAGGGCCGGCTTCCGGCCGCCTACTCGCCGCTCGAGGGCTTGAAGTTGGCCAGAAGTTCCTCGGCCACCAGCGAGGCTTCCATCGACATCTGCTCGATGCGGCTTCGGAAGATGCCGTACCCCGCCAGGGCGGGAATCGCCACCACCAGGCCCATGAACGTCGAGAACAGGGCGACGAGAATACCGCCGGCCAGGTCGGCCGGGTTCGCCTTGCCGCCCTTGGCCTCGATCTCGCCGAACGCCATGATCATGCCCCACACGGTACCGAGGAGGCCGAGCATGGGGGAGAGGTTGCCCAGGAGGTTCAGCCACTCGATCTTGCGGTAGAGGCGGGAGGTGCGTTCGCCGGCGGCGTCGGCCATCGCATTCTCCATGGCCTCGTACCCGTTGGCCGCCTCGATCAGGCCCGCGTGCACCACGCCCGCCACGAACGACGGGTCGGTCTGGCAGAACTCCAGCGCCTCGCGGAACCGCCGCTCGTCGAACATGGTCTTGATCTGGGCCACGGACAGTTCCGGCACGATGACCGTTCGCCGGATGGTGATGGCGTGCTCGATGATCAGCGCCACGGAGGCGATCGAGCACATATAGATCACCATCATGTCGACGAACCCGATGAGGTTGAACTCATCTTTGCCGAAGGTCGCCACGTACATGATGTCGAAGACCGTCCGGGTTTCGACGGTCGCGTCCTCCGCCGCCTGGAGCGTGCCCCAGCCGGAGAGGACCACGGCCGCCGTCACCACGCCGAGGATGACCGCCCGTCGTGTGCGCATGTCCCTGAACTCCTTGTTCATCGAATGCCCCCTGACTCTGACGTTCGTGGAATCCCCCGTTCGTTCGGCGGGACTACTTGGCCCCGATGCGAATCAGTTCGCGCTTCGCACGCTGCGCGCCCGTGGTGTCCGGATAGTCGTTGACGGCTTCCTGGTAGACGGCCTTGGCCTCGGCGGGGGGCGCCTCGGCCGCCTCAAGGGCCTTGCCGGTGCGCCACAGGGCCTCCGCCGTCCGGTTCGGGTCTTCGTTGGGATGCAGAATCGGCAGCCGCATGTACGCCAGGGCCGCCTCGACCGGCTTGTTCTGGGCATCGAGGACGCGGCCGGTCCAGTAAGTCATCTCCGGCGGGAACACCTGGGCGTCCGACGCCCTGATCTTCTCCAGCCACTCGGCGGCCTCCGGCACGCGGTTCACCGCCAGGAGGAGTTCCAGTTTCCGCAGCATCGCGTTGGTGCGGACCTTCGGGTCGTCGCTCTCGAGCAGTTTCTCCAGCGCGCCGCTGGCGAGGATCTCCTTCGGGTCGCCCTCCAGCAGCAGCAGCGCCACGCGGAACTCCTTGAGGGCGTCGGCGTAGGGGGCGGCCGGGTTCTTCCGCAGGACCGCGTCCACCTGCTCGAGCATCGCCTTGTTGGCCTCGTGCTCGCCCTCTTCGGGCTGGGGCAGATCGAACTGCGATACCAGGCGCGGGCTCTTCTCGGCCATGTCCAGGTACGCGTCCAGGGCCTTCTGCACCTGGCCCGAGCGGGCGTACACGTCGTACATCCGCCACTGGACGATCGTGCGAAGCCAGGCGGGGGCCCGGGGCGTCAGGAGGTCGTCGTACAGCTCGGCTGCCTTCTTCATGGCGGCGGCGGCGCCCTCGGCGCCCTTCTCGAAGAGTTCCTCGGCCTCTTCCAGGCGGGGATAATCGTCGGCCGAGACCGACCGGATTTCGTTGAAGGGGACGATCCGCCGCGTCCCGCCGACCCGGACCTCCAACCCCTTGTCCGTGACGCCGGTGATGGTACCGGGGTAGCCGATACCCGCGGTCGTCCGCACTCTGTCGGCCCCGGCCGCCGACGCCAGCACCAGGACGGCGACCGCCGCCGCGGCGAGGGGGCGCAGGTCAGTCCGCCAGGGTCGCAAGGTCTGCCTCGGATACGAACTTGTAGTTGCCATTGTTCTCCTCGGCGATCTGCTTCAGGACCTTCTCGCCGATGCGGTACAGGAAGCCGATGGTATGGACGGTGACCTTGTCGCCCTCATTCAGGCGTTCGACCCGGCCGATGATGGCCTTGTCGAACTCACCGTCGGTCAGCAGGTAGATGAGTTCCGGCCCGACCGCGAAGGCGCGGTCGAGGGCCTTGGAGGGATCCGTCTCGCCCTGGGCGATGATACTGTCGATGAACTCGAACGCCAGTTGTTTGTTGCGTTCGGTGGCAGGGACGAGCCGCCGCGTCGGCATCTCGACGGGCGGGCCGGACGAGTAGAAGATGACGTGGAACTCGGTGTCTTCGCCCAACTCGCCGATGGACCGCTTCAACTCGAACTTGACGTAGTCGATGGAGTCGGTCATGGAGCCGGACCGGTCCACGACGTAGACGATCTTGCGGGCGACCTCCACCTCGCCGCCGGCCCCGAAGAAGCCGCGACCCTCGCCGAGGCCTTCCCAGCCGCCCAGCACGTTGCCGCCGCCGCCCACGCCGATGACGTTCAGGACCTCCATGCGGTTGGTGGCGACGTCCGGCACCGGGTTCTTCGTGAACTGGCGGACGATGCTCGTCGGGTTCGGCTTCATCTTGCCGCGCGATTCCTGCCGCTCCACCCGGCGGCGTTTCTTGACCTTGTGCTTCGTCTCCGTGACCACGGCGCTCTTGTACTTGAACGGCGGCTGGACGGTCTGCTGCTGCCAGACCATGAAGGCGGCCAGGATGATGACGGCGGCGTGGAGGACGACGCTGGTCCCCCAACTGGGCAGGTACAGGGCCAGCCACCCCATGACCGTGTCCATCCCGGTCTCTTCGTCTTCTTCTTCCTCCTCCGGCACGTCCTCGGTGGCGGGTTCCGCCTCCACCGGTTCCGCCTCGGCGACGGGTTCCGGTTCGGCGGCGTAGCCGGCCTCGGTTTCCTGGGCCTCGTCCGGCACGGCAACGGCAGTGTTGCAGTGCGGACACGTGACCTCCGCGCCCGGCTCCTCGTTCACCGTAACCCGCTTGCCACAGTTGGTGCAGCGGAATCTGTAGGCCATGCCATCTCCTCCGTCCAGCGGCCTGAGACTGCGTATCTTAAGTCAGGGGGAAGGGGTTGTCAACGGCTTCTCCACCACCCCTCGGCCCCGGGGCGGCCTGCGGCCGCCCATGCATCATAGGATACGCACGAGCCATAGCCCTGTTTGCAAAAAAATCGCCGAACCGGTACGCCGGCCCGACCCTGCCACGCGGCGCTGGCGGTGCGCAGCAGGTCTCCGTACCTGCCGCGTCCGAGTCGGCTATCCAGCGGCTGCGCGGCGGCTCGCGGACCCCGCTGCGCGCCACGCAGCGTCGTGGTGCACCTGGACGCCGGGCCGGCGGGTTCACCAGGGACTTGACGCCCCCGCCGGCGACCCGTATCCTGGCATCTGCGGAGGGGTACGGACCGCGGACGGGAGACTGCTATGCGACAGGTCCTGGTGCTGATCCTGGCGATGCTGGCTGCGTGCGCCCTGACCGGGTGCCAGAAACCGGGCGGCCAGTCCGCCGCCGAACAGGAGTTCAAGAGGCTCTACGAGGAGTACTCCGACCGCTTCCACGAGAAGATGATCGGGTCGGCCAAGAGCATGACCCCCGCCCAGATCACGGCCGAGGCCGCACGCATCTGGGACGAGGTCTTCGCCGGCCACCAGGACGTCCTCGACGCCCGCGTCCAGGAGATCCTCGGCAAACTCGACGCCGCCGAACCGTTCGACGAGGCGGTGTACGTGGAGATCGCCTCCGGCGAACGCGTCCAGCCCACCGACGACCAGCCTGCCGGCACCGCCGTCAAGCAGTTCCTGTGGAACCCCGTCGGGACGGCGCAGATGGCCCTGAACAACTGGCTGGCCCGGCTGCTGCAACGGCAGTCGTTCGCCCTTCGCCGCCTCCTCACCGCCAACGCCGGCCTCTTCTGGAAGGCCGCCGACCGCGACATCAACCATCCGAAACTTCAGATGCGGCAGGGACCGCTGATCTTCACCGTCAGCCTGACCCGCAAGGGCGACTACTACCAGGTCGACAAGGTCCGCTGGCTGCGCCCGAAGTCCATGGGGCCCATCGGCATCACCGAGGAACCCGAAGCGGGCGAAGAAGAACCGACGCCCGGCGAGCAAGGCGCCGAGACCCCCTCGACGCCCGAAAAGGGCGCCGAGGGAACCGAGCCTTCCAAGACCGAGACGGAGGCGGAGCAGCCCGCCGGCTGAGCAGCCCACCAGGCTGGAATCCCGCGCGGCGGGTCTCCGCACCCGCCGCGCAGGAAACCTTCGCAGGGTGCCACTGGCGGCTTGTCCGCCAGTGACGCGGCGCGATGGGCCGGGCGGGCCACCGCGCTGGACTCACCTGCCCGCCACCGCCTGTGCGACCGGCCCGCGTCACACGCCCAGCCGGTCCAGGTCGGCGTGTGAGATGAACGTATACTCGCCCCCGTTGCGCTCCGCGATCGTCCGCATCGCCTCCTCGTTCGGGCGGTAGAGGAACCCGATCGTGTGGACGGTGACCTCGCGGCCGGCGTTCAGCCGGTCCACCTGGCCGATGACCGCCTTGTCGAACTCCCCGTCGGTCAGGAAGTGGATGGTGCGCGGCTGGGCGGCAAAGGCGCGGTCGAACCCCCCCGACGGGTCCGTCTCGCCCCGGGCGACCACCCCGTCGATGAACTCCAGGGCCAGGCGCTTGTTCCGCTCCGTCGCCGGCACGAGGCGGCGGGTCGGCATCTCGACGGGCGGCCCGGACGAGAAGAAGATGACGTGGAATACGCACGACTCCGGCAACTCGGCGATCCGGACCTTCAGTTCGTATTTCACGTAGTCGATCGAATCGGTCATCGACCCCGACCGGTCCACGAGGTAAACGACGCTCGTTTCCTCCGGCCGCCCGTCGATGGGGTCGAACAACCTGGGCCGCCCGGGGTCCGGCATGTAATCCGGCGCCCCGCCCTTCCTGCTGGGACCGATGCCGATGACCGAACTCAGGTCCGCCAGCGGGTTTTCGCCGAAGCCCGGTGCCTCCAACGTCGCATACTTGATGCTGTAGACGGTCGAGTCATCGAGCACATCGCGCCGGTGGGGCGAGGGCAGCCTCGGCCGCCTCGCGGTTTCGTATTCGGGCGGCGGCGTCACGATGCCGCTCTCCGGACAGTCGAACTCCGGCGGCGGCTCCGAGGCAAACGGAATGAGCACCGCCGCCAGCAGCACCAGCGCCACGTGCAGCATCACGCTCGTGCCCACCGTGGGAAGATAGAGGGCGAGCCAACCGACCACGCGGTCCCACGCCCGCGCCTGGTCCGACTCGATGGCGGCATCGACGGACGGCGTTGAACGATCTCGGTACACCATGGCGTTGCCTCCTTCCGGGGACGCACCCCGCTCCTGGGATTCGCTTCCAGGCGTCGCGGTCCGCCATGGGTACCCGTGCAGACGCGTGCATCCGTAGTTCCGGATGACTGAACGTATGGCCCCGCCCGCGCGTTTCACGGATAATCCCGAACCGCCGCGGGCGAGCGACTTTTTCTTGCAGCGACGCCGGCCGCGTGGCACAAAGGGGCGTCGCCTGCCGCGCACAAGGAGCCGCGATGGCCGATCCACGCTACACCCTGGGCATCGATTACGGCACCGAGTCCGCCCGAGCGGTCCTCGTGGACGTCGCCGACGGGCGCGAGATCGCCTCCGCCGTCTACGAGTACGCCAGCGGCGTGATCACCGACCGCCTGCCGGACGTCGGCACCCCCCTGCCCGCCCACGACTGGGCCCTCCAGGACCCGGACGACTACCTGCGGGCGCTGGAGGCAACCGTCCCCGCGTGCCTCGCCGACGCCGGCGTCGCCGCCGAGCAGGTCATCGGCATCGGCACGGACTTCACCGCCTGCACGATGCTCCCGACGACGGCCGACGGCACGCCGCTGTGCACGCTGGAGGAGTGGCGAGCCAATCCGCACGCCTGGGTCAAACTCTGGAAGCACCACGCCGCCCAGCCCGAGGCCGACCGCGTCAACGAGACCGCCCGCCGCCTCGGCGAGCCGTGGCTCGAGCGGTACGGCGGCAAGATCTCCAGCGAATGGTTCGTCCCGAAGGCCCTCCAGATTCTGGACGAGGCGCCGGACGTCTACCACGCCGCCGACCGCCTCATCGAGGCCGCCGACTGGATCATCTGGCAACTCTGCGGCCGGGAGACCCGCAACCTCTGCACCGCCGGGTACAAGGCCATCTGGTCGAAGCGCGACGGTTTCCCGCGTCGGGCGTTCTTCGAGGCCCTCCATCCGGAGTTCGCCGACGTGGTGGACGAGAAGATGTCCGCCCGGATCCTGCCCCTCGGCGCCCGGGCCGGCGGCCTGACGGAGGCGATGGCCGAGCGCCTCGGCCTTGCGCCCGGCACGGCCGTCGCCGCCGGCAACGTCGACGCCCACGTCGCCGTCCCGGCCTGCACCGTCACGGGCCCCGGCAAGATGGTGATGATCATGGGCACGAGCATCTGCCACATGGTCTGCGGCCACGAGGAGAAACACGTGCCGGGCCAGTGCGGCGTGGTGGAGGACGGCATTCTGCCGGGCCTGTTCGGCTTCGAGGCGGGGCAGTCGGCCGTCGGCGACATCTTCGCCTGGTTCGTCCGCACGTGCGTGCCGGGCGCCTACGAACGGGAGGCGGAGGACCGCGGCCTCTCGGTCCACGACCTCCTCACCGAGAAGGCCGCCGCCTACCGGCCGGGGCAGACGGGACTGCTGGCCCTGGACTGGTGGAACGGCAATCGCAGCGTCCTCGTGGACGCCGACCTGACGGGCCTGCTCGTCGGCATGCACCTGGGCACCCGGACGGAGGAAATCTACCGGGCCCTGATTGAGGCGACCGCCTTCGGCACCTATACGATCATCCGCACCTTCGCCGAGCACGGCGTGGCGGTGGACGAGATCTACTGCTGCGGCGGCCTGCCGGAACGCAACGACCTGCTCATGCAGATTTACTCCGACGTGACGAACCGGCCGTTCCGCATCGCCCGAAGCGGCCAGACGTGCGCCCTCGGCTCGGCCATGCACGGGGCCGTGGCGGCCGGCAAGGAGGCCGGCGGCTACGATTCCATCGACGAGGCCGCCGCCGCCATGGCCGGTGTCCGCGAGACGACCTACGAGCCCGACGCCGAGGCCCACGCGGTTTACGAACAACTCTTCGCCGAGTACACGCACCTGCACGACCACTTCGGGCGGGGCGGCAGCGACGTCATGAAACGCCTGAAGGCCCTGAAGGGAGTGGAATAGCATGGCCCTCGGGTCAGGCCGGGCGGCGGCTCGCTCGCCGCACAAGCCGATGGTCTACGACCGGGACTACTTCCGCGGCCGCACGTCCTACTTCTACCAGTTCGGCGGGTACCGCGACGTGGGGACGTACTTCACGCGGCTGGCGGACTGGTTCCGCCCCCACGCCGGCCGCGGGCCCCTGCTGGACCTCGGCTGCGCGTACGGGTTCCTCCTGTCGCGCTTCGACGACGGCCGGCCGCTGCACGGGTGCGACGTGTCGGAGTGGGCCATCGGGCAGGCCCGCCGCCGCTTCCCGCGGGCCGAGTTCGTGACCGCCGACGCCACCGCTGCCCTGCCCTACGAGGACGGCCACTTCGAGGCGGTACTCTGCACGGACGTCCTGGAACACGTTCACCCCGACCGGCACGGCGACGTCCTGGCCGAGGTCCGTCGTGTTCTCGCGGCCGGCGGCCGGTTCTGCATGACGACGCCGAACCTCGGCCTCATGCGGCGATGGGGCTACCGCCGCGCCGACCGCCTGGAGCAGCACATCGGCATGCGGCACGTGAGGGCGTGGCAGGGGGAACTGGCCCGCCACGGCTTCGAGGTCACCGACCGCTGGACGTACCTGAACGGCTTCCTGCCCGGCCGCCTCCGCGTCACGTGGCTGCCGGAGTGCGGCATTGTGGCGCGGAAGAACAACGGGGCGGGGGTGTGACGCCTCTGCCCCTATGCGCGGTGCCCAGTCCTGGGCACCGCGCCGGCCGGAGAAACGCGGCGGGCAAGACTGCCCGCCGCGCATAACACGGGAACTCGCGCGGTGGGCAGTCCTGGACACCGCGCCGGCACGAGAAACGCGGCGGGCAAGACTGCCCGCCGCGCATAACACGGGAACTCGCGCGGTGGGCAGTCCTGCCCACCGCGTATCAGGCAAACTCATGCCCAGAGCAAAGCACTACTTCGAAACAGGACAGTACGTGCACATTACCTCCCGCACCGAGCGCAGGCTTCCACACCTTGCAACAGACGAGGCAAAGGAACTGGTCCTCGGCTCGTTGCTCACGTATGCTCACAAGGGCATCTTCCGGCTCTTGGCTTACGTCCTTATGGATAACCACTTTCATTTCGCGGCAGTCGTCGAAGATGCCGACGGCTTTCCGAAGGCTCTCGGCCGTTTGAAGGGGTGGACATCCCACGAGTTGCAGGCGGCCACCGGAGCGCGACCCCCTATCTGGGAAAGGCGGTACGATGACAACGTCATCCAGAACGACCGAGAACTCCTGCAAGTCATCCAATACATTCACGATAATCCCGTGAGAGCCGGAATCGTTACCCGCGCCGAAGATTACCAATGGTCAAGCGCTCGCCAATGGGCACTTCAGGCGTTTCCTGATCTATAGGCTTCTCTCGCCGCTCTCCATGATGTACGCGGCGGGCAAGACTCCCCGCCGCGCATAACACGGGAACTTGCGCGGTGCCCAGTCCTGGACACCGCGCCGGCCGGAGAAACGCGGCGGGCAAGACTGCCCGCCGCGCCCCTCGCATCCTGCCCGCCGCGCATCTCGTGAACCGCCCACCCCCGCCTCAAACGCTTCCCATCCCCACCCCCGCGTGGTACACTTGTCGCCGACCGCACACGTCGCACGCAAGCAAAGGAGCGGCGGGACTCGTGCTCGAAGCCCTCAAGGAACGCGTCTGCTGGGCGAACCGGCAACTGCCGCGCCTCGGCCTCGTCTCGTGGACGAGCGGCAACGTCTGCGAGCGGGACCCCGAGAGCGGCCTGGTGGTCGTCAAGCCGTCCGGCGTCCTGTTCGACGAGATGGCGCCCGAGATGCTGCCCGTCGTGCGGCTCGACGGGACGGTCGTCGAGGGCGACCTGAAGCCGAGCGTCGACACGGCGACCGCCCTGACGATCCTGGAAGCGATGAGCGAGGTCCACGCCGTCATCCACACGCACTCGGCGTACGCATCCAGTTTCGCCGCCCTCGGCCGCAACATTCCCGTCTACCTGACGGAGCACGGCGACGCGTTCGGCATGCCGATTCCGTGCGGCGGGTACGCGAAGATCGGCGGAACGGAGATCGGCGAGGAGGTCGTCCGCGTCCTGCGCGAGATTCACCTCCAGTGCCCGGCGGTCCTGATGCAGAACCACGGCGTCTTTGCCGTCGGCACGAGCGCCCGGGGGGCCCTGAAGGCGGCGGTTGTCGTCGAGGACATCGCCCGCACCGTCCACCTGGCGATGGCGAAGGGCGACCCGATTCCCATCCCGCCCGAGGAGGCCCAGCGCCTGTACGACGTGTACCACTCGCACTACGGCCAGAAACCGGGCGGCGGATTCGAGTAGTCGGGTTCTTAACGCAGAGCACGCAGAGAGCGCGGAGAAAAGCAGAGAAAGAAGACGATACTTCAGTACGCCGGAGGGCCGAATCAGACAGAGCCGCCAACGTGTGCGCCTCCGGCGAAACCGCTTTCCCGCCGTTCTCTGTTGTTCTCTGCGTGCTCCGCGATCTCTGCCTTAAGAACCGAACCACGAAGGACCAACGCCATGGCAAATGACTTCTATCGGACAGAAACCGACACCCTCGGCGAAGTCCGCGTGCCCGCCGGCGCCTACTGGGGCGCGCAGACGCAGCGGGCCGTCGAGAACTTCCCCGTCTCGGGCCGGCGCCCGGACCCCGCCCTGGTGCGGGCGTACGTCATGGTCAAACTCGCCTGCGCCCGTGCCAACTGCCGTCTCTGCAAGTTCACCACCAAGACGAGCGCCCCCATCGAGCAGGCGTGCCAGGAGGTGCTGAAGCGCGCCCGTCTGATGGACCAGTGGGTCGTCGACCCGTTCCAGGCCGGGGCGGGGACGAGCCTCAACATGAACACGAACGAGGTCCTCGCCAACCGGGCGAACGACATCCTCGGCGAGCCGCTCGGCTCCTACACCCACATCCATCCCAACGATCACGTCAACATGAGCCAGTCGACGAACGACACGTTCCCGACGGCCATGTACGTGGCCGTCCTGCTGGAGGGCACGGCCCTGGCGGCCGTCCTGGACGAGGTGGCCGACGGCCTTACCGAGAAGGGCGGCGCGTTCGACGGCATCGTCAAGTCCGGCCGCACACACCTCCAGGACGCCGTC
Organism: Phycisphaerae bacterium; assembly: GCA_046483505.1. Classification (GTDB taxonomy): domain Bacteria; phylum Planctomycetota; class Phycisphaerae; order FEN-1346; family FEN-1346; genus BS750m-G62. Next base: position 26,484 of record JAWODB010000029.1, on the reverse strand, counting down.
CCCGTGCGGCTGGGCCAGGAGTTCGCGTCCTACGCCGCGGCGTTGCGCCGCGCGGCCGAGGAGCTCCGCCACGCGCTGGACCGCTGCCGGGACCTGCCCCTCGGGGGCTCGGCTACGGGCACGGGCCTGAACACGCACGAGGAGTTCGCCGCCAGGGCCGTCGCGCACCTGGCGGAGGTCTCCGGCCTGGACCTGCGCGCGGCGCCGGACCTGCGGCACGCGATGCAATCGATGGCGCCGGCGGCGGGGGTGAGCGCCGCCCTTCGGAACCTCGCCCTGGAACTGACGCGCATCGCGAACGACCTGCGGCTCCTTTCGAGCGGGCCGCGGACGGGCCTCGCGGAACTTCGCCTCCCCGCCGTCCAGCCCGGCTCCAGCATCATGCCCGGCAAAGTGAACCCGTCGATCCTCGAATGCCTGAACATGGTCGCGATGCAGGTCGTGGGGAACGATGCGGCGGTGGCGGCGGCCGTGGCGGCCGGCCAGATGGAACTGAACGTCTTCATGCCGCTCATCGCCCACAACCTGCTCCAGAGCATCGGGATGCTGAAGAACTTCCTGCCGGTGGTCCTCGCGCGGTGCATCCGCGGCATCGAAGCGGATGCCGAGCGGTGCCGGCACTACTTCGAGGCGTCGGTCGGCCTCGCCACCCTCCTGAATCAGCACATCGGATACGCGAAGGCGGCGGAGGTGGCCAAGGAGGCGCTGGCCACCGGCAAGACGGTCCGCGAGGTGATCCTGGAGAAGGGCCTGATGAGCGAAGCGGACCTGGACGCCGCCCTCGAACCGACGCGCGTCACGGAACCGCACGATCCGAAAGCGTAGCAGCCTCGTGACGCCGCCCGGCCGGGCAACCCTTTCGCCGTTTTCCCTCTTTCAAAACGGTCGCGGGCGCGGTACGATTCGCACGACCGCAAGCCACCAATCGCAGACGCACTCAGGTGGGGGGGGACATGCCATGATGGTCCGCGAACCCGCCGTGGCCGGCCGCTTCTACCCGCGCGACCGGCAGAACTGCCTCGACGAAATCAAGAAGATGTTCGTGCCGCAGGACTTCCCGGACGTCCCGGACCGGCCGGTGGGGGGCATCGTGCCGCACGCCGGCTGGCTCTTCTCCGGGGACACGGCGTTCACGGTGTATCGGGCGATCGAGAGCCGGCGCCGTCCCGGCACGTTCGTGCTGCTGGGGGCGGCGCATCGACCGATGTCCGGCAACGCCCTGTTCTCCGAGGGTGCGTGGCGTTCGCCCCTGGGCGAGGTGCCCATCGACGACCGCCTGGCCGACGAGATCCTCTCCCGCGCGGCGGCCGGGGACCTCCTCTCGGCCGACCCGCGGGCCCACGAGGCCGAGCACAGCCTGGAGGTCCAACTCCCGCTTCTCCAGTACCTGTTCCCCGACATCCAGATCGTGCCGATCCTGGTGTGCAGCGACGGCGACCCGGTGGCCCTGGGCCGCATCGTGGGCGAGGTCATCCGCGACCGCCGGGCCGACGCCGTCTGCATCGGCTCCTCGGACCTGACACATTACGGTTCGTCGTACGGCTTCACGCCGCAGGGACTCGGCGAGGCCGCCGTCCGCTGGGTCCGCGACGAAAACGACCGGCGGATGCTCCACCTGATGGAGACCCTGGACGCCGAACACGTGGTGCCGGAGGCCCGCGACCACATGAACGCGTGCGGAGCGGGCGCCATCGCGGCCACGCTGGCGGCGGTCCGCGTGCTCGGAGCCACCGCCGGCCACGTCGTCCGCTACACGACCTCCTTCGACGTCCTTCGCGACAAGATGGGCCAGACGGATTACCACGCCGCGGTCGGGTACCCGGGAGTGGTGTTTTAGAACGGCCGTCATCTGTCCTTGGTCATTTGTCCTTGGTCACGGCGCGCCGGGACGCGGTCGGGTGACGAGCGCGGCGGGCCGTCTTGCCCGCCGGGCGGTGCCTGAGACTGAGCACCGCACGATAGCGGATCCTACAAGCCCATGGCCACCCGCCGTGAAACGCCGGCGCACTAACGACCGAGCGGCCGACGGCTTTTCGTTGACACTGCTGCTCCTTCCGGCTTACCTTGTGCAAACCTCACGTCCGCGAACCGGGGAGTCCGGACGCATGTCGTGGCCGAACCGCATCACGATCGCCCGGCTGCTCATGGTGCCGGTGTTCGTCATGCTCCTGCTTCAGGCGCGGGAGCACTGGGCATGCCGGTACGGGGCCATGGGCCTGGCCGTGCTGATCGGCCTGGCGGATGCGGCGGGCGGCATCCGGGCCCGGCGGATGGGCGAGGTCACGCGCCTCGGCTCCATCCTGGATCCCCTGGCCGATTACGCCTTCGGCATCAGCGCCATGGTCACGCTGTCGATTCCCGGGGTCCTGGCCGAGGGCGACGCGCTGACCCTGCCCTACTGGGTCAGCGTCACGCTCGTCAGCCGGGCGCTGTTCATGCTGGGGGGGGCGGTTGTCCTGTACCTGGTGTGCGGCCTGTTCCAGGGGCTGCCCAGCATCTCGGGCAAGGGCGCCACGATCATGCAGTTCATCACGGTCGGGATCACGTGCCTGGCGCCGGACCTCCTGGCGTGGGTGGGCCCCGCGGCGTGGCATGCGCTGTACGGCGTGTGGGGCGTGACGGTGGCGCTGGCGGTCGTTTCGCTCATCGGGTACATCCGGACGGGGTCGAAACTACTGGCGGCCCGCGAGCAATCGGCCTGACCGCCCGACCTTCGGCCTCGGTGCCCGCGGCATGCCCTCCCCCGCCGGAAAAACCGCGCCTTTCCGGGCGGTGTCTTTGCAGGACCGGCGGTTTCCACCGGCCAATGGCTCTCTCCTAACCCCTTCGGGCTGAGGGACTTACGAGTATCCCGCGTCTCCCGTGTCCCCACCGATTTGCCTCGCCCGTTGCACCCGTTATGCTGATAGACGGGCAGCGGGCACACCGCACACCCACGGGGTCGAGTCCAACCAAACGGGGAGGTTCCATGCCGCACCAGCGCAAGGTTCTGGCCGTCGTCGGCGAAGGCGGCGGCTTCGGGGGGGTGGTGCAGACCCTGGAGGCCGTCGGGGTCTGCGTCCAGACGGCGCCCGATTGCCTGGCCGCCATGGCCCTCGTCAAATCCGAGGACATCGACCTCATCGTGGTCGCGGACCATCCCGGCCGGTTCGACCTGGCCGACACGGCCCGCGTCCTGAAGAGCCTCCGGACGGACGCCTACGTGCCGGTGATCGGCGTGGTCGAACCGTCCCTGGCGGCCGAGAGCCGCCGGGCCATCCTTCAGGCCGGCGTCGACGACGTCGTCACGCACGACGTCGATGCCGAGACGCTCGAGTACCGGCTGCACGCGGCCCTGCGCCTGAAGGCCGTGCACGACCGGCTCGGCCGCGTCCGGGCCGAACTCGACGAGACCATCGCCCGCGAAGCCGCCCTCCTGAAGCAACTGCGCGAGGACAACCGGGCCCTGAAGGTTCGCAGCATCACCGACGGGCTGACGGCGCTCTACAACTATCGATACCTGATGGAGTGGCTGAAGACGGAGTTCAAGATCAGCCGCCGATACGGACACGACCTCTCGATGGTCATCGTGGACCTCGACCACTTCAAGAGCATCAACGACCAGCACGGGCACCCGTTCGGCGACTACGTGCTGAAGGAGGTGGCGGTCATCCTGAAGCAGTGCGCCCGGGAGTCGGACCTCGTAGCCCGCTACGCCGGCGACGAATTCGCCCTCGTCTGCCCCCGCACCGGGCACAAGGACGTCCAGGCGCTGGCCAAACGCATCCTGACCACCTGCCGCAAGCACCGCTTCCAGGTGCAGGACAACGCCGTGCCGATCCACCTGAGCATCGGTACGGCCACGTACCCCGACGACCCGGAGGTCACGTCGCCGGAACTGCTCGTCTTCCTGGCGGACCAGGCGCTGTATCACAGCAAGAGGCAGGGGCGGGCCAGCGCGACGGCGTGGCACGAGATCGCGCCGGAGACGCGTGCGGCCATCCGGCAGAATCTGAGAGGGCCGTCGGCCGCCCTCCTGGCCGACGACCCGCGGAGCCGGCTGGAACTGGCGGCCGCCGCCCGGCTCGTGCCCGGGCGCGTCCCGCCTCCCCCGGCGCAACAGGACAGGGCATCCGCAGAGAAGCCGTCCGCCGCCGACCAGGCCCGGCGGAACTGACAGAACCACGGCGCGGTGGGCAGTCTTGCCCACCGCGCAGACATGTGCAACCTTTCCGCGCGGTGGGTCGGGAGAACGGCCGCGGGGCATGCGCTGCGCCGTCACGCCTCAGACAATCTCCGTCACCGGCTGCCCTTCCTCCAGCAGCGGCGCCAGCGGACACCCGTCGCACTGCGGGGCCCGCTTCTTGCAGAAGTCCTTGCCCGCCGCCACAAGCAGCGCGTGGTACTCCTGGTACACGGCCACGTCGTCCGCCAAGGCGCCGTGGAAGAGCGACTGGAGATCCTCGTACGTGACCCCCGAGTCGATCATCCCGTGCCGGTACAGGATGCGGGCGGTGTACGCGTCGACGACGAACACCGGCCGGTCGGCGGCGTAGAGGAGGATGGAGTCGGCCGTCTCCGGCCCGATGCCGCTGACGCCCAGCACCGTCTCGCGCAGGGTCAACGTCGACAGGGCGAAGAGGGCGTCCAGGTCGCCGCCGAACCGCTCCGCCACCAGGTGCATCAGGTTCTTCAGGCGGCGGGCCTTCACGCGGTAATAGCCGGCGGGACGGATGACCTCGCCCAGGCGCTCGGCGTCGATGGCGTCGAGGGCGAGCGGGTCGAGGAGGTCCTCGCGTTTCAGGTTCGCGATGGCCCGCTCCACGTTCGTCCAGTTCGTGTTCTGCGTCAGGACGGCGCCGACGACGACCTCCAGGGGCGTCTCGGCCGGCCACCATCCCTGCGGGCCGAGTTGCGCGAGCATGCGGTCGTAGAAGGCCCGAAGTTTTTCGTCAGTCGTCATCCGGTCTCCAGAACAGATACGCCGTGGGCCTGGCACTACGGCGCTGCTTCCCGCGCGGTGGGCCGTCTTGCCGACCGCGCCGTGGTGCGGTCAAGCGTAGCGAATCGCGTGGCTCGTGCAATCGGAAATCCGAATTCCGAAATCCGAAATTGACACGCGGCCGGCCGCTGGTACATTCCCGCCATGGCTGCCGCCCGTTCCTCCCGCCAACGCTCGACCCGCGGCCGCAAGGCCGGTTCCCGTGCGAGCGCAAAGCGCGGCGGCCGTCGGTCCACGTCGTCCCGCTCGGCGAAGCGCGACGAAGGCCGGTTCCTGCACGACCCGGCTGCAACGCGCCCTCTGGCCAGCCTCCTGTTCCTGTCGCCGGTGCTCGCCTTCTATGCCTTGGGCCTCATCTGGGTGCGGCCGGACCTGGCGGCCCGGGCGGACCTGCTGCTGCGTCAGGCGCTGGCGCCGCTCGGCCTGACGGGCGTGCTGGCCCCGACGTGGCTCGTGGTCGCGGTGCTGCTCGTCGGGCACCTGGTTCGGCGGGACCCGTGGCGCGTGCCGGTCCGCCTGCTCGGCCGGATGACGGCCGAGACGCTCCTGCTGACGGTCCCGCTCTTCGTCCTGCTGGTGGCGATGCGGCTGGCCGCCCGGACGGGGTCGGCCCTGGCGCTGCCCGCCGGTGCGGGACCTCACGCCACGGGTCCCGACTGGCTCGCCCTGGCCATGACAAGCATCGGGGCGGGCATCTACGAGGAACTCCTCTTCCGCCTTCTGATGGTCGGCGGGGCGCTCTGGCTGGCCCGGAAGATCCTTCGCCGCGAGTCCCCCGGCGTGACGGTGGCGGTCGTCCTCATCGCGGCCGGCATCTTCGCGGGCGCCCACACGCTGGACGATCCCAACCGCTTTGCGTGGGACTCGTTTCTCTTCCGCTCCGCCGCGGGCACGTACCTGGGCTACGTCTTCGCCCAACGGGGGTTTGGCGTGGTGGCCGGGGTGCACATCGTGTTCGACCTGCTGGTCAAGTTCGCCCCCGCGCTGCGGTGAGACGTGCCTTTCCGAGCCGGCGGCGGAAGCCGCCGGTCATGTTCCCTCACCTTGAACCATTCAAGTTCAGGTAGGTGCGCGGCGGGTCTCCGCACCCGCCGCGCGCGAAACGTGGAGCGCATGAAACGCGGTGGTTACGGAGAACCACCGCGCTACCACCCGAGGCTAAACCGCTCCTGGCCCGAGAAAACCCTGCGAGACACTCTACGCAGCGAGTACGGCAGGAGACACCTGCCATCCGGTGCCGATCATGGTACAATAGGGGTATCGAACTCTCGGCGGAATCGACGCAGCGAGGAGCAGAGGATGGGCCTCAAGGAACGCGCCCGCGAGCGCCGGCGACGCATGGTCGTCCACGTCGCCCACAGCCACGAGGAAGCCGACCATCCGAAACTCGATCTGGCTTTCTGGGCAAGCCTCACGCCGCAGCAGCGACTCGAAGTAAGCCACGCCATGTCGGAGGCCATGTTTCGGGTGCTCCGTAGACATGGCCTTGTACCCTGATGACAACCAGCAGATGCACCAACCCCCATTCCTGCCTTGCAGTCCGGCTGAATACCTCCCTATAATCGACCATCGGTTCAGGCGGCGAGGGGCGAGCGCCGCCGGGCCGTCGCGACGCCAGCACAAGGGAGCCCGATGAACCCACCGTCGACCGCCGGCCTGACCGACGCCGCCGTCAAGCACACCCTTACGGGCCGGCCGATCTCGCCCCTGCCGCGCGGACTGCCCAAGACCGTTCCGTCCGTGTGCCCGGAGTGCCTTCGCCGCATCCCCGCCCGCCTCGTCGAGCGCGACGGCCAGGTCTGGATGGAGAAGACCTGCCCGGACCACGGCCCCGCCGAGGACCTCTACTGGTCCGACGCCCGCCTCTACCTGAAGGCCGAGGAGTTCCACTACGCCGACGGCGACGGCCTGGCGAACCCGCAGGCACCCGCGACGGACGGCTGCCCGCACCAGTGCGGCCTGTGTCCGGACCACGCGTCGAACACCGCCCTCGGAAACATCGACCTGACGAACCGGTGCAACCTGCGGTGCCCCATCTGCTTCGCCAACTCCGACGCCGCCGGCTACGTGTACGAGCCCTCGTTCGAGCAGGTCCTCGGCATGCTGCGCACCTACCGCGAGACGCGTCCCGCGGCCGGACGCGCCATCCAGTTCTCCGGCGGCGAGCCGACGCTGCATCCGCGGTTCCTCGACGTGCTCCGCGCGGCCACGGAGATGGGGTTCTCGCACCTCCAGATCGCGACGAACGGCCTGCGCTTCGCCCGCGAGGACGACTTCGCCAAACGGTGCGAGGACGCCGGCCTCCACGACATTTACCTCCAGTTCGACGGCCTGACCGACGACATCTACACGAAGACGCGCGGCCGTCCGCTCATGGACGAGAAGTTGCGGGCCGTCGACCGCATCACGCAGACCGACATGAAGATCGTCCTCGTGCCGACGCTCGTCCGCGGGTTTAACGATCACCAGGTGGGCGACATCGTCCGGTTCGCCCTCGACCGCATCGAGACGATCTCCGGCATCTCGTTCCAGCCCGTCGCCTTTACCGGCCGCATCAGCCGCGAGGAGCGCCTCGCCCGGCGGTACACGCTGACGGACATGGCCCGCGACGTGTCGGAGCAAACGGGCATCACAGACCCGCAGGAGGACTGGTACCCGCTCTCCTGCGTCCAGCCGTTCACGCGGCTGGTGGAGGCGGTGCGCGGCGAGGCGAACATCGTCATGTCGTGCCATCCGCACTGCGCGCTCGGCACCTACCTGTTCATCGGGACGGACGGCCGGGCGGTGCCCGTGCCGCAGTTCTTCAACCTGAAGGGCCTCCTGGACGACATGTGGCACCTCGCCGGCCAAACCGGCCGCAGCCGATTCCGCTTCTTCCGCAAGACGCGGGCGTTCCTGGCGCTGAAGCGGCACTGGCGGCAGGACCGCGCCCCCGCCGGCATGACGTTCCAGGACTGGCTCCACGCCCTGAACGGGATGGTCGATAAGAACGTCGGCCGCGGCCAGGCGGGCAAGAAGACCTTCCGCAGCCTCCTGGTGGCCGGCATGCACTTTATGGACCGATATAACTACGAAATCAACCGCGTCCGCCGGTGCGTCATCCACTACGCCGACCCCGCCGGCCACCTGTATCCGTTCTGCACGTACAACGCCGGGCCGGAGTACCGGTACGGCGTGGAGAAGACGTTTGCGATGACGCCGGAGGAATACAGCAAACGGCGCTAGCGCGACGAGAGGTTCTTCTCTATGAGCGTAACGGGCTTAGGGGCCGTTACCCTGATATGAATCTCATCCCCGACCGCGAGCAAACCCGTGCGGTAGGTGAAACCCCGGCCATTCGGGCCTTGTTCCCAGCGACAGCCTTTCCTTAGCGTAACGGCTGAGCCACTAGAAACTCTTTCGGCTCGAATAATCGGACCATCAAAGAGCATCTGGATCGTTATATCCCTCAGAGGCTGTGCATGCTTCGAGTCGAATCTGTACAGCACTTCCCATAACCCCGAGTCCTCCGCCTTTTGCCAAGGCGATGTCTCTAGCAAAACCAGCTCAGGCCTCTTAGCCATGTCTCCAAGAAGGCGCTTAAGACGATCAGCCTCAAGCAGACCCGGGTACTCTTCCTTGGCAAGTTCCGCGAACGGCTCAAGGCGGCTTTGTATCAGTAGTCTCGACTTACGAGCCTTCTCCAAATCTCTGGCCTGACCATACTTGTTCCAACACCCAACGAAACCAAGTAGCGCCGAAAGCAAAATCGCACCAACCAGCAGTATCTTAAGCCTTGGCGAGTTACCAATCTTCTCCCGGTTGGTTAGCCACGTCGTAACCCAGCCCACTATAGCCAATAACGCTACCACCACAGGCAAGAGGCAACCCATATAACCCATAGCACCGACCCCTTCCTTGCTGGGCCACAAAGCACTACGCCAAGCCGCGTTCGCGTGACCTTCCTCCCCTTCGCAATCCGCATTCCGCAATCCGCATTCCGCATTCGTTCACCGTTTCCACGGCAGCGGGTCCGGCGGGGGCGGTTCGACGAGCGGCACGCCCAGGCCCTTCAGGTCCGGCGGCGGCGTCGGCGCCCGGCCCGCCTGAACCACGATGTCCGGGACCTTGTAGTAATCGCGTCTCTTCTCCGGTGGCGGCAGGTCCGCCCCGCCGGGGATGTACCCCTTCTTCGAGGCGTCGAGCCGAATCTCGTCGGCCCCCTGCATGACCTCGAACGTGGCCGAGAGTTCCGCCCGGTACGTGCCGTCGTCCCGCGTCACGGCATACGAGGTGAGATGCTGGGCGCCGGCCGGGCCGGCGAGGGTCGCCCGCAGCCGGACGCGGGCGCCCGGCACGCCGCGGTTCGTGTCGGCGTCGATGACCCGCCCGCGGACCTCGTAGTAATTGGGCTTCCGCGGCATCGGTTTCGGCAGATGGCAGCCGGCGGCGAGAAGGAGCGGGAGCCCGAGCAAGCCGCACAAAACAACGGCCCGCGCAGCGCAAGCGCTGCGGCGAACACGGGCCCGTTCGCGTTGGTCTGGCTTGGCCGTCAATCCGAAATCCGCTTTACTTACGTTTCAGTACCACAATCCAGCCGTCCACCCCGCCGCCGGCCTCCGTCTGCATGGCCTCGTGCGTCGCGACGCCGCCCTTCGCCTCGCCGACGGCAATGACGGCCTTCGGCCCGAGGGCGATGGCGGCCGTCTTCCCGCTTCCGAAAGCCGTCGCGTAACGACGGGTGAACACCTGGTCGAACACGCAGAACCACGCGCCGGACGGCTCGGCCGCCCCGAACGCGCCTTCGGAGACCGGGCACCCGTACGCCGAGGCGCCGCCCACGTAGACGTTGCCGGCGGCGTCGGCGGCGAGGGCCCGCGGCCGGATCGTGTTTCCGCGGTTGTTCGCCCGGCGCGCGAGCAGCAGCGTCCCCCCCTCGCTGGCGCCGGTGGCGGGGTCCAGCCGCCCGACGTACGTGATGTGGTTCGCGCGCGTATTGAACGCGTGCTGATACTTATCACCCATGACCAGGTCCGCCCGCGCGTCGAGGTCGCGGGCCCGGCGGGACCACATCGTGTTGCCGCCCGCGCTCTCGCCGGCGACGTACAGTTTGCCGTCCGGACCCATCGCCAACCGGTAACCGCGGGTGTCGGCCATGAGGCCGCGGTCGTCCACCTCCGTGCCGCTCCACCCGTACGCCTTCCAGACCCGCTTGCCACTGCCCTCGTAGGCGTAGACAAACGCCACCTGGACGGGGTTGCGGTGGCCGCGCTTGTTGTCGAAGCCCGTGGCGAAGATGCGCCCGCGTGCCGCGTCGCAGGCCACGTCCTCGACGTAGCCGCCCTTCACGGTCCAGGAGGCGCGCGCCTCGCCGCCGGCCGCCACCACCGTGACCCGTTTCTCGGCGAGGACGACGGCCGAGCCGTTCGGCCCCGCGGCGACGCGGGCGTCCTTGCCGCCCGTCGGGTTGGTCCACAGAATCTGCTGCGCGTCCGGCGAAAGGGCCACCACGCCGAACCCGCCGGCCGCCAGCACCTTGCCGTCCGGGGCGACGGCCATGTCGCTGACCGGTCCGTCGGTGCGGCGGCGGGAGAGGGCCTTCTGCCCGTCGGCCGAGAGGCGGATGAGAGCGCCCTCGCCCTCGGCGTCGCCGCCCACCAGGATGGAGCCGTCCTCGAGGACGGCGGCGGCCGTCAGGCGGTCCTCCTCCGCCCCGCCGAACCAGGTGGAGAAGACGACGTCCATATCCGCGGCGCCGCCGCAGGCCGGCGTCGCGGTCGCCAGGGCGACGGTGCATGCAAGGATCGGCATACGCATGACGGTGCCCCTATCCCGTGCGGGCCGTTTCCACGGCCTCGCGGAACTGCCGGGCCAGGTCCGTGATGGCGTCCCAGTCGCCCTCGGCGACGGCCGACTGCTTCACCAGGGCCGACCCGGCCGCCAGGGTGACGGCCCCGGCGCGGAGGAAGTCGCCGGCGGTCTCCAGGTTCACGCCGCCCGTCGGCAGCAACTTCAGAAACGGCATGGGCGCCAGCAGGGCCTTGATGTACGACGGGCCGCCGAGGCTCGCCGGGAAGACCTTGACGATGTCCGCACCCAACGTGTGCGCCTGGAAGACCTCCGTCGGCGTGTAGGCCCCCGGCACAACGACCGTGTCGCGCTCCTGGGCCACCTCGATGACCTCCGGCACCAGGACGGGCCCGACGACGAACTGCGCGCCGGCGTCGATGGCCTCCTCGGCCTGGCCCGGTTCGGTCACGCTGCCGACGCCGACGAGGACCTCGTCGCCCACCTCGCCGGCGAGGCGGCGGATGCCGTCGATCGCGCCGGGCACGGTCATCGTGACTTCGCAGATGGGAATGCCGCCGGCGGCCAGGGCGCGGGCGATGTCGAGCAGCCCCTCCGGCGACGGGGCACGCACGACCGGCACCAGGCCGACGCGGCACATCCGTTCCAGGACGTCATCGTGGGTCATGGGTGTCTCCACGCTGCTCAGAAGAACGTTCGAGGAGCCTCTTTCCCTACTTACTCATGCCCCCGAGGAAGCCGCGGGCCTCGCGGGCCTGCGGCGTGTCGGGGCACTCGGCCACGATCTTCTGGAAGAACTCGCGGGCCTTGTCCATACGGCCGGCCCGCATGTAGTTCGTGCCGAGGCTGAGCCACTCGCGGGCCTGGTCCTGCTGCCGGGCCCGGCGAATGCGGGCCATCAGGTCGGCGTCCTGCTCGAGGCGCCGGCGGGCGGCCTCGGCGTTGGTGCCGACCTCGGTCCCCTTCCCCGCCTCGGCCACGCGGGCATAGATGGTGTGGGCCTCGGCCAGGAGGTCGAGGCGGCGGGCCTCGCGCTCGGAGGGGCTGAGGGACCGCTCGGCCACGTCGGCGGCGTCGACGCCGTCCGGCAAAGGGGGCTCGGTGGGCAACGCAGACGACCTCGACGGATGAGGATGACCCGCCGCTTCCGCAGCGGGCTCGGGGGCGGACTCGGGGGCCGATTCCGCGGGCTTCGTCCCGGAAGCCCTCTCGCCCCCGCCTGCTTCCTTGCCGCGGACGTCGTCGAGGTCGGCCTCGGCGGCGAGGGCGGCCGCTCTCGTCTCCAGGGCCTCGGCACGGGCAAGTTGCTCGGCGAGTTCCGAGGCGCGCAGGCGGGCCTGGAACGTCGGGGCACCCTCCAACTGCCGCAGGAGCGCCCCCGCCTGCCTGGCGGGCTGGAGGCCCAAGTAGGTGCGGGTGATCCGCTTCAGTTCCAGCAGGCCCGCACGGGGCGCCTCGCCGCCGACCAGGTCGCGGGCCACGTCCAGTTCGCGCAGGCCTTCCCGGCTGAGTTTGACGAGTTCGTCGGCGGCCTTCTGCGGATACGGTGAGTCGATACGATAGCGCCGGCCGATGTCGTACGCCCGCATGAGGAACTTGACGGCCTGGCCGGTCTTGCCGGCGGCGAGGGCCTCCATGCCCGTCTTGTAGTCCTCCTCGGCCTTGCGTTTCCACTTCTCGTGGGTGACTTCCGGGTCCTCCTCGACGGTGCCGATGCCGATGCCGGCACGGACGGTGGAAGCGACGAGGCCCAGCGCAAGCGCCGCCGCCAGGATGGCCAGCGTGCGTTTCATGGTCGCCTCTCCCGCATGGGCGGACTGCATGGTCTGCCGCGTGGAGCCCATGCTTTCGCAACATCGCGAAGGCATGCCACCCGCCTTGCGCTTCTCGTCGACCTTCGGTCGCCGGCTCAACAACGGGACGCGCGGGTCCTACAGCCGCTCGATGAGCGTCTGCGTCCGCAGGATCGTCCGCTCGGCCGGGAAGCCGTGCCATGCGTGGACGAGCAGCCCGCGGCCCTTCGGCTCGGGGACGGCGTAGGAGAACGCGCGGGCGCGGCCGGTGGAGGGCCCTTCGGCGTACACGTGGCCGCTGCGGGCGGAAGCGAGCAGTTCCTCGGCCTCCCGCACGTAGCGCCCCGGCGAGCAGGTCTCCGCCTGGCAGGCCATCTGGTACAGCAGCGTGCCGCGCGCCTCCAGGCGATGCTCCCGGTCATCGCTGAGGTCGGCGCTGCGCGCCAGGCCGCGGCGGGGCAGTTCCAGGTCCTTCGGGGCCACGACCTCGGTGACGGCGTCGGGGCCGTCGACGAACACGATGACGTGCCCGCCCTCGATGAGCCACATCTGGCCGTCGAAGGCCAGGCCGTCCACGTCGCGGCGCGCACGGATATGGAAGAACTCCGGGTGCAGCGCCCGCAGATAAACGCTGAGGCGGAGGTCGGAGACGGCGGTCTGTCGATCCCGGCCGGCCATCATCGCACATCCTCTCGCGTACCGTCCCCATTATACTTGTCGCGCGGGCCAAGGCAAAGCGCGACACCGCAGTCGAAGCGCCGCAGGTCTCCGTACCCGGCGCGTAACCCGCGCCAGGCGCGGCGGGTACAGAGACCCGCCTCGCTTCCTTGGCGGCGAAACGCCGGATTCGTCCTAAAGCCCCGGCCATTTCCCCCGATAAGACGGTGGGAAGGTGTAAACCTGATCGGGGGCTTCCATGACCCAGACCGCAACCGTGGCGTCGATTCGCGATACGGACCTCAGCAAGCGTCGTCTGGAGCCGATCCTGACGATCGACCAGTACGAGACGGTGGCCGCCGCCGCTCGCATGATGGCCGACTACGAGGTCGGCTGCCTGGTCGTGCTCGGTACCAACCGGCAGGTGGCGGGCATCGTCAGCGAACGCGACATCATCACGAAGGTCGTCGCCCGCCGCGCCGATCCCAACCACCTGGCCGTCTACCGCATCATGAGCCGCAACGTCGTCTCCTGCCAGATGCATACGCGGCTGGACCAGGTTCGCCGCATGATGTCGGCCCACAACGTGCGGCACCTGCCGGTCATCGAGGACGGCGCCCCGCTGGGGATAGTCTCGATCCGCGATCTCATGGCCTACGAAATCCAGCACTGGCAGTCGGTGGCCAACGAGCAATCTCAGATCCTGGAGGACATCGAGCGTCAGCATCCGGAGATGGTGCACTGGCGTCGCGACCCCAGCGGGCGCGTGGTCATCAGTTGACGGCCGGCGCCGGCCGCACAGTCGCCGTCACTTCGCCTGCCCCGCCGCCATCGCCTCCCGGGCGGCGCGGCGCCGACTCAATCGTCTGAAGAGGTCCGCCAGCGAGAAGTGGCGCCCGGGACAGCGGGTGTCGTCCACGTCGCCGTGCCCGAAGATGTGGGCGTCGGGAATCTCGAACCGCGCCGAGAGGTAATCCACCAGTCGCGCCAGCGACCGCATCTGGGCCTCGGTGGGCCACTCCGTCTCGAAGTTCCCCACCAGGCAGATGCCGATGCCGAAGTCGTTGTAGGTTTCGTCCTGGCCCACCTTGCAGTGGGCACCGTGCTTCTGCTTGGGCCACCGGCTGCCGACCTCGACGGCACCGTCGGCCGAGTACGTGCCGTTGCCGATCACGAAGTGGTACCCGAGTTCGTCCCACCCGTTGTGGTTGCGGTGCCAGCGGTCGAACACCGCCGCGCTCCCCTTGTGCGTGGCGCTGTGATGGACCACGATGAACCGCCAGGGACGGACGGCGCCCTGCACCTCCCACTCCGGCTCGTGCTCCGGCAGCGGCGGCGTGCGAGGACGGTGGACCGCCGGTCTCGGCGCGACGCGGGCGGACCGGTGCGCCGTCCGTTCCGGGATCGACTCGTACGCGAACGCCTGCTTGGCGGCGACCGACGGCGGCCGAACGAGGAGTTGCTGCGGCTTCGAACAGCCCACGACGGTCGCCAGGACCAGCAGAACGACGAGGAGGAATGCGGCTCGTAAAGACACGTCACCTCCGGTGGCTGGGGTTCGTCGATGGCGGGGCGGTCAGTCGGTGCAGCGTGCGGCGCCAGGCCCCGGCCGCACCCTGCGGACCGGCGGCCTCGCCCGCCGGCGGAACGCGTTCGACCGTCACCTCGACGCGGTCGGCGGCACGCGCCAGGTCGTCAGCGACAACGACGGCGCCGCGGACGGTCGGCCACACGCCCTTCAGGCCTTTCAGCCGGCCGTAGGCCCGCCCGGGCACGACCCAGAAGCACGGCCCCGGCGGCGCGCCCCACTGCTTCAACCGCCGACGGTACACGGCGTACGGCCTGGCCTCGTCCGCCACAAGGTACACCGGCCGGCACGCGCCTGCAAGGGTCTTCAGGACGTCGAGGACGGCCGGAACGCCCCCGGGCGGCTCGGCAGCGGCCGCGTCATCGGCACGCAGCGCCAACGAGGCGTCCGGCACGACGGCCCGGGCGTCGATCCAAAGGACAGGCGTGGCCTCGGGACGGACCCAGACGGTCCCGTGCGCCACGGCGTCGAGCCTCGGATGCGTCTCCGGCAGGCCGACCTGGAACCGGTGAGGCCCCGGCCGCAGGCCCGCCGGCCCTCTCGGACGGATCAGGCCGCTCCGGCTGATGTAGGCCCACTGCGTCCACCCGCCCGGAAAACGGACGACGGCCCAGTGCTTCCGGAGGGGCCGCGGCCCGGTGGGACCCTCGAACACGGCCCGGATGCGCGGCGGGTGCCCCCCCTCCGCCCCGATGCCGTCGAACGCCGTCACGTGGACCAGGGTGGGGCCGGCCAGGCACTCGACCACCCCCTGCCCAAGGACCACGGCCACGGAGCCGGTCAGGACCAGCGCCAGGAGGGCCACCAGGATGTACGCCATGTAGCGGACCACGGAAGGAACCTCGCTCCCTTCAGGAATGTCGGCAGGCGCGGGGGCGAACCTTGGGGGTTTCTCGGCAGTGCGTGCGCCGCGCCGTTCGAAACCGCCGTGCCAGCAGCGCCTTGGCTTTCGAGCCGGCTGCGGAAGCAGCCGTTCATCTTGACCGGCCATGGCACGTGCCATGCCGGATGAGGATAACCCGCCGCTTCCGCGGCGGGCTCGAACGGCGGGCTCGAACGGCGCCGCCCCTCACGCCCCGATGTTGCCGATGGAGCGGAGCCGCTCCACCCGTTCGGCGATCGGCGGATGGCTGGACCACCATCGGCCGTGCGACTTCCGCCTGCCGCTGCGTGCCATGCGCGGCTCGTGGATGAAGAGGTGGGCGTTGGCCCCGTTGGCCTGGGGCATCTCGTGGGTGTCGGCCCGGAGGGCCTCCAGGGCGGAGGCCAAGCCCTCCGGGTAGCGTGTCATGCGGGCGGCGGAGGCGTCGGCCAGGAATTCCCGCTGCCTCGACACCGCCATCTGGATAAGGCGCGCGAGGATCGGCGCCACGATCGCCAGGACAATGGCGACGATCAGGACAATGAGCATGATAGCCCCGCCCCCGCCGCGACGCCGGCGGCCGCCGCCGAACCACATCGCCCGCGTCCCGATGTGGGCAAGCATCACGACCGTGCCGACGAGCACGGCCATGAGCGTCATGAACCGGATATCATAATTCTTGACGTGCGAGAGTTCGTGGGCCAGGACGCCCTGCAACTGGTCGCGGCTGAGGCGCTCGCGCAGCCCGCGCGTCACCGCGACGTGGGCGTGCTCCGGGTCGCGGCCGGTGGCGAAGGCGTTCATGGCCGGCGTGTCGATGACGTGGAGTTTCGGCATCGGCAGGCCGGAGGCAATGCTCAGTTCCTCCACCACGTTGTAGAGTTCGGGGTCGTCGTGCTTGGCGATGGGCCGGGCCCGGCTGAGGGCGAGCACGGCCTTCGGCCCGGAGTAGTAGCCCACCAGGCCCGTCACGAGGGCAACGATCAGGGCGATGGCGATGCTGGGGATGGCCGCCCGCGGGTCACCCCACAGGGCCCAGCCGAGGACCGCGCCGAGGGCGCAGATGAACAGGACGAACAGGATCACCAGGAGGACGCTGTTCCGCTTGTTGGCCGAGATGAGGGATTCGAACTGGGCCATGGGTTCCCTGACCAGTGCCTGCCAGCATCTGCCGTCGTCATTCTGACGGCCGACCGGCCCGAAGAATCTCGCCTTGGTTTGCGCCTTCTTGCCTTGCGCACGGCGAGATGCTTCGCTGCGCTCAGCATGACAGTTGTCTCGCCGTCTAATGTCCTTTCGGCGTGGCCCGTCCGATACCCCCCGGCGTCGCCACCGCCCGGACCCATTCAGGTATAGCAGGGCGCGCGTCAGAATCAAGGAGCGCTTTCCACTGGCCGTCCGTCAGCCGCTCGCCGTGGGCAAATTCGTAGTACGGCAGAACGGCGCCGCGGCAGAGGACCTCCTCCCCCTTATACGGATACAGGACGTACAGCGCCCGCGGCCGGGCGATGCCGACCTCCAGGTACCGGCCCGTGTTGGGGTCATAATGGACGTCGACGGCGCGCGGCGCGTCGTCGCGGGGCGACACGTACGAGTTCCCGCCGTAAAGCATCACGCCGGCGATCTTCGCGCCGTACCGCTTGATAAAGGAACGGTCGTCCTCGTCCAGCGGCCGGGCGCGCAACTGCTTGTGGGCGAGGGTCTCCAATCGCCGGCAGACCTCCACCAGGTCATTCCACAGCGGACGGATGTCTTTGTGATGCTTCGTCAGCAGCGTCTTCAGCCGCTCGTTGTCGGGCACGGTGCCCGCGTCAAACTGCCCGGCCAGTTTGAGGAGTTCGGCGGCGGCCTTCTTGAGATACCCCTGCTCGTCCTTGCGGTCCGGCCGGACCTTCAGGCAGCCCATCAGGAACATCATCCACTCGCCCCGGGACAAGTCATCCTCGAAGGCCTTGTAAATGGCCATCCGGCCGTCCTTCTTGACTTGCGGCGAGGTCAGGACGGCAGCGACCTCCCGGATGTCCCGGGCCACCTGCGCCGTGTCCATCCCCAGCGCGCCCGTCCGGTCCAGCCGGTCGCGGGTCCGTTCCAGGAGCCCGGCCATGCGGCCGAAGAACTCCGGCTCCGGCTCCACGAAGCCGGGTGGCAGAATCATCGCGCACATAAACGTCACCGACTGCTTGGCCTGGAGGGCCCACGTGTGCCGGAGTTGCGACCAGCCGGCCAGCGCCGTCTGGCACGACTTGGCCTGCCACGGCTCGCCCTTGAGGAAGGCCGGCGCATCGGGCTCCGGCGCGTTCAGGAGGCACCGCAGGCAGCCGAGGTAGTCGCAGTAAAGGCTTCGCCCGCGGAAGACGGGCTCCGTCTTGTCCAGTATCCGCAGCGGGAGAAGCTGCTGCGGGCCGGGCACCCGGCCGCGGGCGTAGTCCGAGCCGAGCGGCCTGGAGGTGGCGGCGTCGCTCGGCAGAGGGCGCTCCATCCCGAAGTCGCGCAGGTCCGTCGTCCGGTGAAAGAGGATCGCGTCGGGCGTCCGGTGAGCCGAGAGGATGCGGAAGTTCGGTTCCGTCGCCGCCGCCCGCGGGTCCATCGGCGGAAAACGCACCAGGTCGTTGATGCGCGGCTGCTCGCTTTCGAGGCGAGCCTGTTCCAGAAGCCGCTTCCGCGTGGCTTCCAGGTCATCGTCCCACTTTGCGGCGCGGGCCATTTCGAGCAGGTCCCAGTCGTCGCGCGCCCCGACGAAATTGCCGAACGTCCAGAAGTACGTGCTGAACCGGCGGCGGTCAGCGTCGCTCGCGAAGCGGTCCTCATCGGCGGCGCGACCGAGGAGCAGCGCGGCGCCGAGTTCCTCGTCCTTCGAGACGCGAAACGGAATCGACTGCAGCCACGCGACCGCCCGGAAGTACCGCTTCAGGTTCTCGGACTTCGTGTAGAACCCGCGAGGCTTGTACCGCGAGTAGTCGATGCCGAAGAACGTGCGGTCCGGCGTGCCGAGCCACGCCGGCATCGTCTCCGCCATATGTTTCCGGTCAAGGGCCCTGGCCTCGAGGATCTTGCGGACTTCTTCCCGGACGAGACGTGCGACATCCTCGCCAGCCCCGTCCGGCTCTTCGCCAAGCAGCGCGAGCGCCGTGCCGACCACGACCCGCGCCCGCCGGTACGCGCAGGCCGGGGCCGCGCCGGCGTCCTTTGGCGGCCGCTGGACCTCCAGCCCGCGCCAAACGTGCTGGAGGATCTCCGGCACACGGCGGGCGTTCGTTTGTTCCATTCGCAGCACCGATTCCTCGTAGAGGACGTGGAAGGCGGCCAGCAGCGAGTCGGACGTGATGAACATCGGCAGGTCCGCCTCGACGTACGGCGTGAAGACCTGCCGGAACGCCTCGTTCGTCATCAGGACCTTGCGCTGGCCGAGCGCCTTCACCTCGTCCTCGGAAAGACCGTGCTTGCGAGCGACCGTTTGCCAGTCGTAGTCCGCCGCGGACGGGTCCGGGATGCGCGGCGGTTCCCAGGCGGAGGCCGGGGCGGCAGCGAGAAGCAGCGCGCAGGCGGTGGTCACGAGCAGTCGGTCGATGCGCATGGCGTGCCCCCTCTTTGGCGCGACGGGGTGAACGCCCGAGCCCGTCGAGCACGAGCGCTTCCCCGGAAGCCGCCCTACGGCGCAGCCGGCCTAGAACTTCACCTCCGGCACTTCGCGGGCCTCGGGTTCCTCGATCTCGAAGAAGTCGGCCGGCTCGAAGCCCAGCATCCCCGCCACCATGTTGGCCGGGAACTGCTGCTGCCGCGTGTTGAACGTCTGGACGGTGTCGTTGTAGTACTGGCGGGCGAAGCCGATCTTGTTCTCCGTCGAGGCCAGTTCCTCCTGCAACTGCATGAAGTTCTGGTTGGCCTTCAGGTCCGGATACGCCTCGCTCAGGGCGAACAGTTGCCGCAGCGCCCCGGTGATCATGTTCTCGGCCTGCTGCTGCTCCTTGACGCCGGAGGCGTCGATGCCCTGCTGCCGGGCCTGCACGACCTGCTCCAGCGTCTCCTGCTCGTGCGAGGCGTAGCCCTTGACCGTCTCGACGAGATTCGGGATGAGGTCGTGGCGGCGCTTCAGTTGGACGTCGATCTGGCTCCAGGCGTTCTGGACCTGGTTCCGGAGTTTGACCAGGCCGTTGTAGGTCAGCACAAACCAGAGGCCAACCACGACGACCAGGCCGCCGACCAGCAGCAGGAGAATCAACAACACCAGAAACCCGCCCATGCTCGCCTCCTTTCGATGTGCCGCGTCCGAGCGTCGCCGGCGATTATAACCCGCACGGGGCGCGCGTCAACGCGAAGGTCGTAACGGCACGCTTTGGATCCCGCGCGGTGGGCCTCCCGGCCCACCGCGCCGAAACGCGTCGCCTGCCTCAGCGCGGCAGGCCGGGAGGCCCGCCGCGCGGGACGGCGAATGACACTAACCTGTACACGCCAGCGAAGGACTTATTCACCCCACCGCCAGCACCAGGCCGTAATCCACCAGGGCCAAACCCGTCGGCAGCGCGTGCCACCAGTCGCGCGGCGTCAGGGCGACGATCAGAACGGTGTAGACGAGGTTTACGCACGCCGCGATGCCCAGCAGCGGCCAGGCGAGCGGCGATCCGTACTCGGCCGACAGCGCCACACCCACGGCCAGGGCGAGGTTCAAAACCATCCCCAGGTTCGTTTCCAGGAGGTTCAGGATGAGCCGGCGCCGCCAGTAACCGGGCGGCGGGTCGCATCCCGGCACGATCCGCCGAAGGCCCAGCACCGGGTACAGCAGCGGATGGAACGCGACGCTCACCGCCGCCGCCCAGAGAAAGAAGGTGGACACGACGCCTCGCCCCTATGGAGTGCGCGGCGGGTACGGAGACCCGCCGCGCTCCCTTATCGCACCGCGCTGTCGCGTCAGCGGCCGGGCTTGATGTCGACGCACTTCATCTGCCGCTGGTCGCGGATGACGAGGTACCCGTCCGAGAGGGCGAGCGGGCCCCAGATTTCCTTCCCGGCCAGCAGTTTTGCGCTGTCGAGCGACTTGAACCCCTCGGCGGACGGCTCCACGATGTGCAGGTCGCCCTTCGCACCGTCCATGATGTAGATAAGGTTGTCGGCCGTCAGAATCGACCCGCCCTTGCACAAGTTCGGTTTCTTCTGGGTCTGCCAGACGATCTCGCACTGCATGTCGAAGCAGACGAGGCCGTCGCGCCGCTCGTTCGTGTTGCACAGGGCGTACACGTGGCCGTCGTGGAAGAGTCCGGGATGGATGTGCGAGCCGACCTTGTCGATCTTCGCCAGTTCCTCCACTTCGAAGCCGCCCGCCCCCTTCGTCACGCGGATGACCGCACTGCCCGCGTTGTACCCGCCCGTGACGAAGAACCGGCTCTCCGGCAGCGCGGTCATGGGCGGCACGAGGATGCGGCAGCGATGGTCGTATTTCCACAGGAGTTTGCCCGTGCCGGGCTCGACGGCGCGCGGCCCCTGGCGATTGACGATCGTAATCTGCTCCACACCGCCGATCGTCCGGACCATCGGCGAGCCGTAGTCCATCGGGCCGACCGGCTCGGACTCCCACGCGACCTTGCCGGTGGCCAGGTCGAACGCCGCCACGCCCACCTTGGGCCCCTGCGGCGCCACGACGACCGTCCCCTTGTAGATGAGCGGCGACTGGGCGACCGACCAAGTCGGCTCCCGCACGCCGTAGTCCTGGAGGATGTTCTTCTGCCAGACCGGCTTGTGCGTCTGGCGGTCCACGCAGTGGACGTGTCCCTTCGGCCCGATGATATAGATGTACTTCTCTGTGACGGCCGGCGTGCACCTCGACCCGGCGTGGCTGATCCGCCCCGGCGCGGGGTACCCGAACGTCCAGATCTCTTTGCCGGTCACGAGGTCGAAGATGCGGAGCACGTCGGCCTGGCCCTCCTGCCGGTCCAGGATGTGGACGAGACCGTCGCGGATGGCCGCCCCGCCGTACCCGGGCCCCACGTCGACGGTCCAGAGGACCTTGGGGCCGCCGGCGGGCCAGGCGCGCATCAGGCCTTTCTCCGGCGAGGTGGCGTCGCGGTTCGGGCCGAGGAACTGGGGCCACTCCGCCGCCGACGCCGATATCCCGAGCCCCGCCACGATGGCCAGTACGAGTCCGATTCGCCGCACGGTCGTCTCCTTTGCTCTTGTGGTGATCCGCCCCCTGCATGGAACCGCACTTCAGCGGGCCGGGTACGCGCGAATCCTGTGAAAAACCTGCGCCGCGGGCTGCGGGACCCGCCGGGGAATCGTGCCGGCGCCGCCACCGCCGCGTCAGGACGCCTCGTCCCTCTCGCCTCCTCCGTCCATGGGGATGGACTGGTCGCGGATATCGGGCTCGATCTTCTGCTCGACCTTCACGAAACCGGCCATGACGGCGAACGCCGCCAGCGTCGCCAATAGCGCGAGGACGTACTCCCCCGCCCCGGCCGCCACGCCGATGGCCGACAGGCTCCACAGGCCCACAGCCGTCGTCAAGCCGCGCACCG
Organism: Phycisphaerae bacterium; assembly: GCA_046483505.1. Classification (GTDB taxonomy): domain Bacteria; phylum Planctomycetota; class Phycisphaerae; order FEN-1346; family FEN-1346; genus BS750m-G62. Next base: position 4,310 of record JAWODB010000029.1, on the reverse strand, counting down.
TCGGCCCTTCGCGGAAGATCACGCCGCCGCAGATGAACCCCGTGCCCATGAGCGTGCCCTGGACGACGCGGATGATGTCGCCGCCCGACATGCCGAGACCCACAAGCGTGAACGTGCACGACCCGAGCGCCAGCAGCATGTGCGTCCGGAGGCCGGCGGACTTGTCCTTCTTCTCCCGCTGCCAGCCGATGAGGGCCCCACACGCCCCTGCCAGCACGAGGCGGAGCAGCATGTCGCCGTAGTATCGGGCCAGGTCGAGAACCCACGCGGCCTGGGACGCGTTCTCGGTCATCGCATCTCCTTGGCGAGGGGCTGGTCGGATGCCGCGCCGCGCATGATACGCCCTCGGCCGCGGCGGATGCAACCGTTTCGCGGCGGTGGTGCCTGGCACCTTTCCAGTCCCTTGCACGCACCACCCCCGGCGCGCCATCATAGAATACGCGAAAGGAGGGCGCCATGCGCCGACGACTGCCTCGCCGATTATCCGTCACCCTCGCCGCCGGACTGCTCGTGGCGGGGTGCTGGGCCGGCGCCGGGTGCCGGCCCCAGGATGAACCCTCGACCGAACCCGCTCACGCACCGAAGGAGACCGCCATGGCTTTCACGTTGACCAGTTCCGCCTTCGAAAACGGTGGCCGCATCCCCCAGCACTACACGGGCGAGGGCGACGACCAGAGCCCGCCGCTCGCCTGGACGGACCCGCCCGAGGGTACCCAGGCCTTCGCCCTGGTGTGCGACGACCCGGACGCCCCCGTCGGCACGTGGGACCACTGGCTGATCTGGAACATCCCCGGCAACACGCAGGAACTGCCGGCGGGCGTCCCGACGACCGAGACCGTGGCCGACCTCGGCGGCGCCGCCCAGGGCAAGAACGGATGGGGGAACGTCGGCTACGGCGGCCCGATGCCGCCGCCCGGCCACGGCGACCACCATTACAACTTCGCCCTCTACGCCCTGGACGCCAAACTCGACCTCGCCCCCGGCGCCGACAAGCAGGCCCTGATGGAGGCGGTGGAGGGGCACGTCCTCGGCAAGGCCGAACTGACCGGCCTGTACAGCCGGTAAGAGGCTGTTGCAGGACCCCCTCTCCCTCGATGGGAGACGGCGGGGTGAGGGTGAACTGCCGCGCGGCGGGTCTCCTGACCCGCCGCGCTCAAGCAGCCCCGACCCTTGAAGCGCCGACAGGGCGCGGTACACTCCTGCCCATGACCAGCGACGCCGACCGCATCCTCTCGAACCTGGGCGAGGTGAAGGACCGCATCGCGGCCGCCGCCACGCGCGCCGGACGCGACCCGGCCGACGTCCGCCTCGTCGCCGTCACGAAGACCGTCTCCACCCACGCCGTCCGCACACTCCTCGGCGCCGGCCAGACGGACATCGGCGAGAACCGCGCTCAGCAACTCCGCGACCGCAGCCGCGAACTCGAAGGCTCGGGCGTCCGCTGGCACATGATCGGACGCCTCCAGCGGAACAAGGTCAAGTACGTCGTGCCGACGTGCACGATGATTCACAGCGTGGACTCGCTGCGCCTGGCCGAGGAGATCGACAAGCGCGCCGCCCGCGCCGAGACGACCGCCACTTGCCTGCTGGAAGTGAACGTGGCCGGCGAGGACCAGAAGGGCGGCGTCGGACCGGAGGAGGCCCCCGCCCTGGCCGCACGCATCGCCGCCCTGCCCCAAGTGGACCTGGCGGGCCTGATGACGATGGCGCCCCTCGTCGACGACGCCGAGCAAACCCGCCCCGTCTTCGCCCACCTGCGGGAACTGCTGGAGCGCATCAACGGGGAGTCGGACCTGCCCCGCCCGCTTGCGGACCTCTCGATGGGCATGACCCAGGACTACGAGGTGGCCGTCGAGGAAGGCGCCACCATCGTCCGCGTCGGCTCGGCACTGTTCGCGTGACGGCGACGCTCCCTACACCCCTTCCGCCAGCATGACCAGCGCATGGACGACGCCCACCAGGTGCATGAGCAGCCACACCACCAGGACGATGGCAATCGCGGCGTAGCCGGCCCGGCGGCTGCCTTTGGATCGAACGGCGACGACCACACCCACGATGAGGCCGGCCGTGCCGGCCGCCCATGCCAGCAGGCTCAGCACGGATTGGCCGAGGAACCAGACGCCCAGCGGGATGTCGGCCTCGTGGGCCCATCCCGACGCCATGCCGAGCCCCATGCCCAGCAGCGTCCCGCAGGCACCGAGGACGGCGGCAACGATTGCGGGCATCGCCAGGCGGTCCCGCGAAGGTACTTCCGGAAGCGACATGCCGGGCGCGGGCGAGGCCGATTCGCTCATCACGGTCCCTTCCCTAGTCGTGATCGTGGGTGTGGCGTCATAGCCCGCAGGGCGGTGACGTGTCAAGGGAAATGCGCGAGCGCGCCGACCGGTCGATATGTGGCATCCTTGTTGAGCGAGGCAGAAGCAATGTTCCGAGTTGTCATCCTGAGGAGACCGCAAGGCCGACGAAGAATCTCGCTGTACGAACAGCATCAAGGCGAGATTCTTCGGCTCCGCAAGCGGAGCCTCAGAATGACATCTTCACTTCACCTTCACTGCGCTCAATAACCATGTCACCCCCCGAAATACCGCCGGACGACGTCGCGGTCCTCCGGCCGCACGGCATCCGGAACGGTCACGACCGGGGCGCCGTCGACGCCGGCCGTCCCGTCGTCCGGCGACACGGTCGGCGTCTCCGACCGCTCCTCGCCGACCGCCTGCCCCCCGGCGCCGCCCTCGTCGTCGCCGGCCACGGCTATGTCAGGTGCGGCGGCGAGTCCCATCGCCCGGCGGGCGCGGTCCACCGTGTCGACGGCCGCGGCGACGGCGGCTTCGCCCTGTGGACCGAGGACGCGGACCATCGTCTTCGCCAGCCGCCGCAGCGCCGGCGCGGCCGCGGCCTCGCCGTCGTCCGAACGGACGACCCGGGCCGCATCGGCGAGCGCCTCCTCCAGGTCCGCCAGGCCTCCCTCGCGGGCGCGCGGGACGGCGGCGTCGAGCATATCGCCGAGCCTCCTGCGTTCGGCGGGTTCCACCGCCGCCACGCCGCCCCGGCCTGCGAGACGGTCGGCGAGGTCACCGGCGGCGGCCTCGGCGCCGTCGGCGTTGCCGGTCCGGGCCGCCCGGGCCATTCGAGCGATCTCCTGCGTCTCCGCCGACGCCAGGGCCCGCGCCACCTCTTCGCGGGCCCGGCGGGCCTCGGCGGCCGCGCGATAAACCGATGCCGTCTGCCGTTCCACGTCGCCCCGACGGGCGCCGGCGCGGCGAAGGTCCTCCACCGCCCGCCGGACGGCCTGCCGGACAGCCGGGGCCAGTGACTCCTCTTCGGCCAACGGCTCGAGGGCGTTGGCCGCCCGCTCCGCCGACGGCCGGTCCACGCGCGGGCCCCCCAGCGACGGCACCATCGCCAGGGCCGCCAGGACGACCGCCGCCACCAACGCGGCCCGTCCCCGGCGTCCCGCGGTCGCCGCCAGCGGGAGGCGGCGCGGCTCGAGCCCGTCGGCGGCGCGGCGGGCGTCGGCGAGGAGACGCTCGTCCATCGCCGAAATGGAACCGTGCACGGCTGGCGGTTCGGACCGGGCGCGGTGGGTCTCCGTACCCACCGCGCCAGGGAGCACCGTGGTATCGTTACGCGGCGGGTGCCCCTCGGCTGCGCTCGGGACAGGCTCCGACCCGCCGCGCACAACGCGCTGAAAAGACGACTCCTGCAACCTACTTCGCTCCAGGGCCGTGGCGAGACGGTCGTCGAGGCCGGCGGCGCGGTCGGCGGCGCGGGCGGCCTGGTGCAGACTCACCCCGCCGACGAGCCGGACCACGAACCCGGCCAGGAAGCCGCACGGCAGAAGGGCGAAGGCGGCCGCCGGATGGCCCAGCGCGGGCGGCAGAACGCGGGGCAGGAGAATCCGAAGGACCGCGACCACGAGCGCCGGGACGGCCGCCACCATCGCGCCCGCCAGGCCCGCCTCCAGCGCACGGACGGCGAGCAGGCGTCGGCGGATGCGCTTCAGGGCGGTGATGAGCGGGTCCATGAGGGCCTCCACCCTGTTATACGGACGAGAGGGGTGGAGATACCCGCGATCTTACGATCGCGGCTCGGTGAGGCGTCAGTACTGCCGCCGGCGGCGGGACGAGGGGATGTCCATCTCCTCGCGGTACTTGGCGACCGTCCGGCGGGCCACGTCGATGCCCGCCGGACGGTCGCCAAGTACCGCGAGGAGATGGACATCCCCTCGTCCCGCCGCCGGCGGCAGTACTGACGCCTCACCGAGCCGCGATCGTAAGATCGCGGGTATCTCCACCCCTCTCGTCCGTATA
>JAWODB010000004.1:0-19292 GCA_046483505.1 Phycisphaerae bacterium | reverse complement strand
ATCGATACCACTGGTACCATCGAGGTTATTGAGGGTGAAAGCGATGATGACCCGCCGGATGACAGTGACGATGGTACCAGTGGTATCGATTCTGCAGAACGGAGTATCGAGAGTTCCGAAGCAAACCCCGGAGAAACTGTTCCCGTAACGACAAGCGTTACCTTCGGCGCGTCGACCAGTGACGCACGGATCAACGACGTAATCGATCCCAATGTGTCTGCAGAAAATATCGAAGTCACCGACGATGACGGTGCAACCATTTCTTCCTATCAGGAATCCAGTGGTACAATAACCGGAAGCTGGGGTGGTGTCGACTCCATCACGCTGGAATATGAAGTGACGATTCCAGAGGATGCCAGTGCGGGAGACACCTACGACTTCTCCGGTGAAGCCGAAGATGGCGATGCCGATGATGTGTCTTCTATCACGGGCAATGAGACGATTGAAGTCGTCGAGAATCCACTTCTAGAGTATGCCGATAGCAAGGGGAAAGTTGGTCCAGGTGGACTCGGCGATGCAGCGGCTGATTTCCGTGACGGCGAGATCAAGTCTGGAGCACTCGGCGATGTTGCCGCAGCTTTCAGATCGGGCGATCCGGTAGTATAGCTGTTTTCTATTTATTTTTCTTATTGGTATGATGTAGGTTACTGTGGCTTCTTTTTTTAGCCCCATACTATTGTTTTCTGTCGAATACTATCGAATTGAACTGAATGTCTAATACACAAAGCATTTACCAGACCTTCAGTCATTACTACATGCCCCTACCCACTACAGCAACGACGGAGCAATCCGAAAGTCGCTGTAATTACAGACAAACTATGAACGACCAAACGACATATCGACAAAAGGGACAAGCCGTGTTCCTTGCCGCACTCATGCTGCTTTCAGTAGTGGCAGTGTCTGCGGCGTTCGCTGGATCGGCAGCAGCCGCTGTCGATTCGGCGGAACGGAGTATAGACAGTACAGAAGCAACGCCAGGCTCAACGGTGACCGTAACGGTCGACGTGAGCTTTGATGGCGAAACCGCTGACGCGCGGATCAACGACGTAATCGATCCGAACGTGTCTGCAGATAACGTCGAAGTCACCGAAGATGATGGTGCTACCCTCGCTGAGTATCAGGAGTCCAGTGGTGTGATCTCCGGAAGCTGGGGTGGCGTCGACTCGGTCTCGCTGGAATACGAAGTGACGATTCCGGATGACGCCGAGGATGGAGACACTTACGACTTCTCCGGTGGTGAAGTCGAAGACGGAGACGACGATGACGTTTCGCCCCTCTTCAAGTTCCACGCCTTCGAGGCCGACGACGAACGTGTGGAGAAGACCATGCGGGCCATCGAGCACGACCTCTGGGTCCGCACGCCCGTCGGCGGCCTGGCCCGCTACACCGGCGACACCTACTACTCCCCCGCCTCCGAACGCCGCGGCGTGCCGGGCAACCCCTGGTTCGTCTGCACCATCTGGCTGGCGGACTACTACATCGCGCGCGGCGAGTCGGTCGAGGACCTGAAGAAGGCCCTGCCCATCTTCGAATGGGCCGCCGGACACGCCCTCCCCTCCGGCGTCCTGGCCGAGCAGGTGGACCCCGACACCGGCCGGCCCCTCTCGGTCAGCCCGCTGACGTGGAGCCACGGCACGCTGGCGCTGACGATCCTGAAGTACCTCCAGAAACTGGAGGACCTGCACCGGTGCCCCACCTGCGGGCGGAGCGTCTTCCGCATGGACCGCTTCGGCCGGCACCAGGTGCGAAGCCACTCCTGGCAGGAAGCCCACGAGGTCTTCGAAATCGACGAGCAGACCCCCGACCTCGTCACCACCGCGCGCTTCCGCAGCGACGGCCAGGACGTGACCCTCTCGGTCAGCGTCCGCGACTGCGTGGGGTGCGGCGTGTGCCTGGCCCGGTGCCGCTCCGGCGTCTTCGAGATGTGCAACGACAAGTCGCTGATCAGCACCGGCCGGCTGGGCGACTGCGTCCTGTGCCGCGAGTGCGTCACGTACTGCCCCCTGGGGGCGATCCGCCTCCGGGCCGAATCCGCCGAGACGCCCGTCTCCGCCAAAACCGACGGCGACGGCAACGGGGAGGCCGGCGGGTCGTAACACTTCCCTCTCCCCCGGCGGGAGAGGGCAGGGTGGGGGGTGGCATGCTTTCGCGCTTCTGCGAAAGCATGCGCTGCGAGGCGCGGCACACACGCTTTCGCAACGGCGCGAAAGCGTGCCACCCGATGTTCGCCCCACCTTATCCTTGCTTCTCTCGACGCCCGACCGTATCGTCACATTTAGCCGGCCGCCTTGGCGGCCGCGCGCCGTTGAGCCGGCGACCGTAGGTCGCCGCCGAACGGCCGTCGACGTTCCGTCGACGGCCGGGCGGGCCGATACGGACTTCTGGGCTCATCCCACGGAGCCTCCCATGCACCGCCGCGCCGACGACCTGCGGGACTCAGGCCGCGCCCTCGCCACCGAGTGGCTCCTCGCCGACGGCGCCGGCGGGTACGCCTCCTCCACCGTCCTCTTCTGCCCGACGCGGCGGTACCACGGCCTGTGGGTGCCGGCCGTTCGGCCGCCGCTCGGCCGGCACGTCGTCCTCTCGCACGTCGACGAGCGCCTCGTGACGGCCGACGGCGAGGCCTGGCTCTCCACGACCGAGTACCCGGACGGCTTCCATCCCGACGGCTCGCCGGTCGCCCTCGAGTTCCACGATGTCCCGCGCGGTGGGTCTCCCGGCCCACCGCGCGAAGAATGGCGCGAAAAGGGAAGCGCGGCGGGTCTCCGCACCCGCCGCGCTGGAACCGTGATGCTTGTCTCGCGGGCCGACGGCGTTACCGTCGCCCGCACCGTCCGCCTGCTGCCGGATGCGCCGGGCGTCTGCGTCACCTACGAGGTCCAGGCCGACGGCGAATGGACGCTCGACCTGGCGCCGATGCTCGCCCTTCGGTCGATGCACCACTTGGGCCACAAGCACGACCGCTTCCGCGTGGAGCCACTCCAGGATGCCTCCGGCTGGCGCGTCCTGACGGAGGGTCTGCCCGGCGTCTTCCTATGGGTGGATGTTCCCGAAGGCTGTCATTCTGAGGAGCGGCGAAGCCGCGACGAAGAATCTCGCCGTGCATCCTGTCATTCCGACCGACCCGCGACCGAACGGGAGCGGGGAGCGGAGGAATCTCGCCGTGACGACACGGCGAAACATCAACGGCCACGGCGAGATGCTTCGGTCGCTCCGCTCCCTCAGCATGACAGCCAGGGGGATGTCTCCGCCGAGACCGGCGGCGAGCCCACGTGGTACGAGGGCGTCCTGGTGCGCGTCGAACGGGAGCGGGGGTTCGACTTCACGCAGGACCTCCTCGCCCCCGGCCGGTGGACCGTCCGCGGCCGGGGGGAGTGCCGCTTCCGCCTGTGCTGTTCCTTCGATCCGCCGGCGAACGTGCCGAGCGCCATGGCGTCGAGCCCGCCGCGTGAGCGGCGGGATACGTCCATCCGCCCTGCCGCGCTCGAAAGCGCAGCCCGCGCCTTCCTCGTCCACCGCCGCATCGCCGGAAAGGACCTGCGGACCGTCATCGCCGGTTACCCCTGGTTCGCCGACTGGGGCCGGGACGCCATGATCGCCCTGCCGGGCCTGGCGGTCGAGGCCGACCGGCCCGCCGAGGCCGCCATGGTTCTGGAGGCGTTCGCTTCCGCGGCCGCCGACGGCCTTATCCCCAACCGTTTCGGCGAGGAGGACGGCGAGCCCGCCTACAACACCGTCGACGCCAGCCTCTGGTACCTCCAGGCCCTCGCGGCCTACGTCCAGTGGAGCGGCGAGCAGGAGACGCCGCACGATCCCGGCTGGGCCGACCGCGTCCGCAAGCGTCTCTGGCCCGTCGCCTGCGACATCGTCCGCCGCTACGCCGAGGGCACGCGGTTCGGCATCCGCGCGGGCGCCGACGGCCTCATCCTCGCCGGCTCCGAGGACACCCAACTCACCTGGATGGACGCCCGCACGTCCGACGGCCGGCCGGTCACCCCGCGGCACGGAAAGGCGGTCGAGATCCAGGCCCTCTGGCTCTCCGGCCTCGCCCTGATGGAGGAGATGGCCGAGGCGCTCGGCACCGAGCCGCCCGAGGCCTGCGGCCGTCGCGCCGACGCCCGCGACGCCTTCGAGGCCCTCTTCTGGAACGAGGACGCCGGGTGCCTCTACGATTGCATCGGGCCGGACGGGTCGCCCGACGCCTCCATCCGGCCGAACCAGGTCTTCGCCGTCGGCCTGCCGCACGCGCCGCTGCGGGGCGAGCGCGCGAAGGCCGTCGTCCACACCGTCCGCGAGCGGCTCCTGACGCCGCGCGGCCTTCGGACGCTCGACCCGGCCGATCCCGCGTATAAAGGGGTGTACCGCGGCGGCCCGGACGAGCGCGACGCCGCGTACCACCAAGGCACCGCCTGGCCGTGGCTCCTCGGCCCGTACGTCGACGCCGTCTTCGCGGTCGAGTGCCGCGAATGCGCCCGCGGCGAGGCGGCCCAGATCTTCCAGGGACTGGTGGACGCGATGGACGAGGCGGGGCTCGGCCAGATCAGCGAGGTGTACGACGGCGACCCGCCGCACCGGCCCGGCGGGTGCATCGCGCAGGCGTGGTCCGTCGCGGCGGCGATTCATATCCGGCGGAGGCTGGAAGAGACCGGAGGGGTGCCGTGAGGCATTTCGGATTGCGGATTGCGGATTGCGGATTGCAGCCCGGAAGCACTCCCTGCCGTTCTCAGGTACTCAGGTACTCAGGTACTCAGGTACTTGTTTGCCTTGCCGTTCTTGTGCTCGCCGTGCCATCGGCGTTCGCTCAGCACATCGACGTCACCGCCTCCCTCGACGTCACGGACGGCCTCGTTCGCGTCGGGGCGTACGTGCCGGTCACGCTGAAGGTCACCAACCGTACCGACCGCGCGGTCACCGAGGTCCTCGTCTCGACGGGCGGGCCCGTCGACGTGCGCGTGCCCTGGCACGTGCAGCCGGGCGAGACCGCCGAGCGTACGGTCCGCGCCTTCTGCGGCACGGCCGACGTGGCCGTGGAGGCGGCGTTCTTCGACGGCCGGGGGCGCGCAATCGCGACCGTCCGCCCGGCACCGCCGGTGGTCCGGCTCGTCTCCGACGAGACGGTCGTCGCGGCCGTCCAGACGCCGCTGGAACTGACCGAGGCGATGCAGGCGGACCTCCGCCGGGCGTTCGGGACGCGGCCGTTACGGGTCGTCTCGTGCGACGCCCAGGCGGTGGGCCTCCTGTACCTCGGCGGCTTCGCCGACGCCGCCGTTCGCCAAGGCACGGGAACGGGGTTCTGTATCACCGGGGCCGAGCCGTCGCTGGTTCTCCGTCGGGAGTCCTTCTGGCTTCCGCCGCGCACCCCCGTCCTGGAACCCGGTACGGTGCGGTTGCTGGCCGGCGAGGGGCAGGCGGGCGTGGAACCGCTGCGCCTGTGGATCGGCCTGGGCGTATACACGATGGCGGTGCTCGTCGTGGTCGCGGCCCTGGCGTTTCGCCGGTGGGTGGCGGGCGGAGCGCTCGCCGTGACGGGTGTGGCGGCGGCGGTGCTCCTCGTCTTCGTCACCGGCACAGGCGCCGTGACCCTGCGGCAGGCACGCGTCTTCTACGCCCGTCCGCAGGCGACCCACGCGCCGGTCGAGACGCTCACCCACCTTGCGTCGCCCGGGGACGGCGCAGCCCACATCCCGATCGGCGAGTCGGCTCCCAACACGCTCGTCCGGCCCGTGGCGGCGGGACCGGGGCAGATGCATCAGCGGCACGCCGTGCTGGACCTGCGGCGCCGGCGGCTGACGGCGCTCCGCCCGCGCCTGGTGGTCCGATGGAGCGACGATGCTCCGCTGCCCATGACGGTGGACCGGATGCCGGAGGGGGCGGAGGATCTCGCCGGGGTCGCCCGCCGGCCGGACACCGTCGCGGCGCTGCTGGTCCGTGCCGATGGAGCGACCGGGCCCGACGGCCGCACCCGGCCCCTCGACGCCTGGGCCGTCGCGTGGAAGACGAGCGGCGATGAGGCCCTCGCGTGGTGCGGGCGGAGCCTGGCGTGGTGGGACGAACACCGCCGCACCGGCGACGGGCCGTTTCTGGTGGCGTGGTTCCGCGACCCGGCGCCGGAGCCGCCGGAGGGTATCGACGTCTACGAGCGCCTGCCGGCGATGGTGGTGTACAGCGAGTAGGGTGTTGAACATTCAGCGCGGTGGGTCTCCGTACCCACCGCGCTTCGTGGCGACGTAGCCGAACGCGCGGCGGGTGCCCCTCGGCGTCGCTCGGGACAGGCTCCGACCTGCCGCGCACCATCGGGCGAGATGCACTGGCTGACAAGCAGCCCGTGGCACCCGGCGCGCCGCCCCCTGCATTGACCTCTTGCCGCCCGCGCGATACCATTCCTCATGCGGAGGCGTCCCATAGCCGAAGAACGTCCAAGGAGGCCCGACCGAACCACGTGAAGGAACTCAAACGAACCCGGCGCACCGTCGTCAAGGAACGCGCCCTGCTGGTCGAGGTCATCTGCGACGCGGACGGCGACGCGCGGCACCGCGAGCGGCTGGACGAACTCGGCCGCCTCGCCGACACCGCCGGCGCCCGCGTCGTCGGCACGCTCACGCAGCGCCGCCGGCGCGTCCATCCCGGCACGTACATCGGGCACGGCAAGGTCGAGGAACTCGGGTCCCTGTGCCGCGCGCGCCAGGCCGACGTCGTCGTCTTCGACAACGACCTCACGCCGGCCCAGGTCCGGAACCTGGAGCAGGGCACGGGCGTCAAGACGCTGGACCGCAGCGAGTTGATCCTCGACATCTTCGCCTCCCGCGCCCGCACGAGAGAGGCGCGGCTGCAGGTGGAACTGGCGCAACTGGAGTACACGTACCCGCGGCTGAGGCGGATGTGGACGCACCTGTCGCGCATCGAGGGCGGTATCGGCACGCGCGGGCCCGGCGAAACCCAGTTGGAGACCGACCGCCGCCTCGTCCGCAAACGCATCGGCGACCTCAAGCGCCGCCTCGACGCCATCGACGCCCGCAAGGAACGCGAGGTCGCCTCCCGCCGCGACCAGTTGACCGTCGGCCTCGTCGGGTACACGAACGCCGGCAAGTCGAGCCTCCTGAACGCGGTCACGGATGCCCACGTCCGCGTGGAGGACCGGCTGTTCGCCACGCTCGATACGCGCACCCGCACCTGGCCACTGCCGCACGGGCTGACGGCCCTCCTCTCGGACACGGTCGGCTTCATCCGCGACCTGCCGCACCACCTCGTCGCCTCGTTCAAGGCGACGCTGGAGGAGGCCGTCCACGCCGACCTGTTGCTGCACGTGGTGGACGTCTCGACCGGGCACATGCGCGAGGACACCGAGGCGGTGGAGGCGGTCCTGGCGGAAATCGGCTGCCGCGACAAACCGCAACTCGTCGTATTGAATAAGGTGGACCTCGTCCAGGACGACGGGCACCTGGACCTCGCGCGCCGGGCGTGCCCGGGGGCCGTGGCCGTCAGCGCCGCGCGCGGCGACGGGCTCGACCGCCTGGCCGAGGCGGTCCTGGAGCGCCTCATGGGGCCCGAGCGGGAGGTCACCGTCCGGGCCGACGCCACCGACGGCCGCCTGCTGGCCTGGCTCGACCGGCACGCCGACATCCTCCACCGCGAGGTGGCCGATACGAGCGTCGTCCAGACCGTCCGGCTGCCGGACGGGCTGGTCCGGGCCATCGACCGCGTGGCCGAGGCGTCTTATACCGTGACGGGAATGCCGGAGTGAACGAAGGGGCGACGATGAGGGCGAACAAGGTTCTGTGGCGCGGTGGGTCTCCGTACCCACCGCGCCTGCACGGGCGGTCTTGCGGCTGCGCGGCGGGTGCCCCTCGGCGTCGCTCGGGACGGGCTCCGACCCGCCGCGCAGTAGGCACCGTGGCAGCGCTGGCGCTCATCCTCCTGCTGGGGGCCGGGGCCGTCCGGGCCATCGAGTTCGAGCCGCCGCCCCCGCCGAAGCACGAACGTCCCACCGGCCTCACGCCGGAAGGCGTCCGCCTCTATCGGCTGCCGGACCCGTGGCGGACGCCCTCGGGCGGCATCAACCAGAAGGCCATCGTCGACCATCAGAAGAAGCGGCTCGAGGCGATCAACGACGCCCTCGGCTTGGACCTCCAGATGGCCCAGACCGACCACTACCTCATCTTCTCGAACGCCAGCCCCGCCGTCAGCCGCAACTTCCTCAAATGGTGCGAGGCCCTGTACCGGAACCTGACGAAGCACTTCGCCCTGTCGGCGGGCGAGCGGGTGTGGGACGGCAAGTGCATCCTGATCCTGTTCCGGTACCGGCGCCAGTTCGAGTCGTACGCCCGGCGGTTCGACGGGATGACGGCCGCCTCGCGGGCCGGGGCGTACTTCGGCATCGAGGCCCACGGCGAGGGGGCGCCGAACCTGGCCCACATCTGCATCCCCATGGACACCGACGACCCGCGCCGGCTCCAGGAACTCTTCGCCCACGAGGGCACCCACGCCTTCTTCGAACTCTACAAGACCCAGGGCAACCTGCCCCTGTGGCTGCACGAGGGCCTGGCGGAGTTCATGACGACGGTCAACGACAAGGAGTTGCGGCCGGCGAAGTGGGAGCCCGCCGCCCGCGTGGGCCGGTCCGGCCGGTCCATCCGGGCCATGTTCGAGGTGCCGATGGGCGGGATGCTGTCGGTCACCCAGTACCGTGTGGCCCTGACGGTGGTGGAGTTCCTGCTGAAGGCCGGCCGGCAGAAGTTCAAACGCTTCGTCGACCTGCTGAAGGACGGCGTGCCGCAGGAAAAGGCCCTGAAGGACGCCTACGGGTGGTCGCTGGGGGAGATGGAGGCCCGCTGGCGGATCTACGTGACCCGCGCGGCGCCGTAGGGCGCCGGGTGAACGCGCCGAGGTATCGGTAGACGCAAGATGAGCATTGTCTCCCCAAATCCGGGCCCGGATTCAAGACTTCTGAAAGAGCCGGTGCGCATCACCGGCGAGGGTGGGCTCGTTCTCCTTAATAGCCTCCTGCATGATGAGATGTTTGATTTGGAGGAGATACGGTTTGACGAGGCTGCACACACGGTGACCATGCCGGTACGCCGACAGTTCCATTCGGGTTCGGAACGTCTGATCAGAAGCGGCCTCCTATCCAAAACGTACGAGAAGGACTGGATGCGGTCGGTGGTTACACTGCGCCGGGTGCGGAGTTGGGAGGTGTTGCACGATCAGGGCATCAACAGCTACTCCTTCAACGTCTGGCGTCTTGCGAACGGGGTGCTCGAAGTTCAGTGTTGCGAATCACTCCTCCTGAGATTCGAGGTGGACAGTTTGGATGTGGAGGTTGAAGACACGGGCTTCAAAGGTAAGGCGCGGATCAAGCGCGGCCCGATGGGAATCGAGAGTTCAACAGGTCGGGTCTATGAATAGGGCCACGCGCTTCGCGGAACCCACTGGCTGACAAGCAGCCAGTGGCACCCGGCGCTATAATGCGCGGTGGGTGCGGAGACCCACCGCGCGCAGTGCGGGGGCCCAACGACGGGATTTCTCCGCTCGGGCCCTTCGGGCCCTCGGTCGAAATGACAATCGGGCGGGCCCCGCGTGCTTCTAGAACCGCCTTCGCCGCTCGGCCAGGAAGTGGCACAGGGCCTCGTCGAACGGCGTCCGCGTGGTCATGGCCACGAAGTCGCCGCCCATCTCGCGGATGCCCCGCTCGTACGTCGCCGACAGGGCGGCCACGCGCTCCGTGTACGCCTCGCGGATGTGGTCGGCGTCCGTCCGGACCCGGAGGCCCGTCTCGGGGTCCTCCAGCACGACGGGGCCGTCGAGGTCCAGGTGCCGCTCGGCCGCGTCGAGCACCTGGAAGACCACCACGTCGTGGCCGCGGAAGGCCAGGTGCTCCAGGGCGCCGAGGACCGCCTCGTGGTCGTCCACCAGGTCCGAGAGGAGCAGGACCAGGCTCCGGCGCTTGATCCGCCGCGCCAGGGCGTGCAGCGACGGGGCCAGGGCGGTGGGCCCGTTGCCCTCGGCCCGGGCGAGGGCACCCAGCACCCGCACGAGGTGCCGCCGGCCCGTCCGCGGACGCACCAGGTGCGCAAGGTCCGACCCCACGAGGCCCAGCCCCATGGCGTCGCGCTGGTGCAGCAGGAGGTACCCGAACGCGGCCGCCAGCGCCCGGGCGTACTCGAGTTTCGTCATGTCGCCGCCCGGCCCGGCGTAGGCCATGCTGCGGCTGGTGTCGAGGACGACGTACGCCTCCAGGTTCGTCTCGGCGTGGAAGGTCTTGACGTAGAGGCGGTCGGTCTTGGCCCAGGCGGTCCAGTCGAGGCCCTTGGGGTCGTCGCCGGGCACGTACTTGCGGTGCTCGCTGAACTCCAGGCTGAAGCCGCGGTACGGCGAGGCGTGCAGGCCCGCCCAGAAGCCTTCGATGATGAACCTCGCGCGCAGGTCCAGGCGTCGGACCTTCCGGGCGACCTCCGGCAGCAGGTAGGTTTCGGGTTTGACCATGGCGTGTTATGTGCGCCGCGGCGCGATACTCGGCGTTCGAAGCCGCTGCAGGCGCCCGTCGTTCGAGCCGGCTGCGGGAGCAGCCGGTCATCCCCATCGGCCATGGCCCGTGCCACGGCGGATGAAGATGCCCCGCCGCTCCCGCGGCGGGCTCGACAGGCGCGCTTACCTCGCCCCCGCGCCCACGGCGGCGTACTGTTTGACGGGCGGCTCGGGCACCGCCTCGATCAGTTGCTGAATGACGCCGACGGCGTCCAGCCCCTCGGCCTCGGCGGCGAAGTTCGTCGCGATCCGGTGCCGAAGGACCGGCACGGCCGCGGCCCGGATGTCGTCGACGGCGACGGCGGCCCGTCCGGCCATGGCGGCCAGGGCCTTCCCCGCCAGGATCAGGTGCTGCCCCGCGCGCGGCCCGGCGCCCCAGTCGACCATGTCGCGGACGAGCCCCGGCGCCGACGGGTCCGTCGGACGGGTGGCCCGGACGAGTTTCGTCGCGTACGCCACCACGTACCGCGAGACGGGCACCGCCAGGACGGCCCGCTGGAGGCTGCGGATGGCGTCGGCGTCCAGCACGCGCTGGACGGCCTCGCCGCCCGTCCCCGCCGGGGCCATGAGGATGCGTTCCTCGTCCGCCGCCGCCGGGTACCCCACGTGGATGGCCAGCAGGAACCGGTCGAGTTGGGCTTCCGGCAGGGGGTACGTGCCCTCCTGCTCGATGGGGTTCTGCGTGGCGATGACGAAGAACGGGTCCGGCAGGGGGTACGTCTCCTGGCCCACGGTCACCTGGCGTTCCTGCATGGCCTCGAGCAGGGCGGCCTGGGTCTTGGGCGGGGCCCGGTTGATCTCGTCCGCCAGGACGATGTTCGCGAACACGGGCCCGCGGACGAACCGGAACGACCGCCGCCCGTCCGGCGCCTGGTCCACCACGTCCGTGCCGGTGATGTCCGACGGCATGAGGTCCGGCGTGAACTGGATCCGTTTGAACGCGAGGTCCAGCGCCGCCGCCAGGCTCCGGACCATCATCGTCTTCGCCAGGCCCGGCACGCCGACGAGCAGGCAGTGGCCGCCCGTAAAGACGGTGGCGAGCATCTGGTCGATGGTCTCGCGCTGGCCGATGATGCGGCGGCCGACCTCGGCCACGAGCCGGTCGCGGGCCCGCTTGAACGCTTCCAGTTGCCGGTCGAATTCCATCTCGTTTCCGTTCGTCGGTAAAGGTATCATGTTGATGCGCGGCGGGTCTCCGTACCCGCCGCGCCCGAGCCGCGAACGTGAGTTCGCGGGTACGACCGATGCTGCAGCGGAGGTTTCGCTGCACCGGCGAGTACCCGGCATCTCACGATGCCGGCTCGAACATCGGCGTCTCGGGGTGCCGTTTGTCGTGAAGCGCGCCGCGGCGGTTGGTCGATACACCCCGCGGAGCCGCCATATCCGGGAGCGAAACGCCCCATGTCCCGAGCCGGACGCCATGCCCCGGGCCCCGCCGGACCACGCCTCGCCCTTCTTGTATCGGCGGTTTGGATGGTGGCAGTTAGCGCTTTTCCGGCTCCGGCGGCGGGGGCGGACGTGACGGGCCCCCAGGTCCGGGCCGCCATCCTCCGGGCCGTCCAGGCCCTCCAGAAGGCCCGCAAGCCGGACGGCACGTGGCCGGATTACGCCCAGGAGGGGGGCGTGACCGCCCTGGTGACGTACGCCCTGCTGGAGGCGGGCGTCTCGCCCGTCGGCGACGACCTCGCTCCCGCCCTGAAGCACGTCCGCGCCCTGCCCCACCGAAGCACCTACGTCGTCTCGCTGAAGGTCCTGGCGCTGGCCTCGGCCGACCCGAAGGAGTACGCCGAGGCGATCCAGGCCGGCGCCGACTGGCTGATCGAGCACCAGGCCGCGACGGGGGCGTGGGGGTACGGCACGCTGCCGCCGGCCGCCCTCGCCGGGGCGAAGGCCGGCGGCGCCCTTCAGCGGGCCCGCCGCGAGGGCCAACTCCGCGCCCAGTACGAGCGGCCGGACGCCTCCAACTCCCAGTTCGCCCTCCTCGCGCTGGCGGCCGCCGACCGCGCCGGCGCCCGTGTCCCCGCCGAGGTCTGGCGCCGGGCCGACCGCCACTTCCGGTCCGTCCAGTTGTCCGGCGGCGGATGGAGTTACGTCTATCACGCCGCCGACCCCGACGAAGCGTACGGCAGCATCACGGCCGCCGTGGCGGCGGGGCTGTACCTGTGTCACGAGCGCCTCGCCGGCACCGAGCCGCAGGCGACGACCGCCGATCGCCTGGCCGTCCTCGAGAAAGGCTACGACTGGATCGCCCGGCATTACACGCTCCAGGAGAACCCGAACCGGTCGCTGGCGTGGTACTACTTCTGGCTGTATTCGCTGGAGCGGCTGGGCGTCATCTCCGGCCGCCGGACCTTCGGCGACCACGACTGGTTCCGCGAGGGGACGGCCCTGCTGGTCCGCGGGCAGCGGTCCGACGGCCGATGGACCGACCGCCTCTACCATGACGCCCTGTGCCTGCTGTTCCTGGCCAAGGGATACAAGCCGGTGCTCGTCCAGCGGCTGCGGTGGACGGGCCAGTGGCGCGATGACCCCCGCGACCTGAACCACCTCGTCGCGTACCTGGACGACCGCGTGGGCGGCGACCCGGTCGACTGGCGGACCCTGGAGGTCGAGGCCCCTCTCAAGGATTACCTGTCGGCGCCGATTCTGCACGTGGCCGGCCGGGGGCCCGTCCGGATGCTGCCCGCCACCGCGCCGCGGCTGGCCGAGTACGTCCGCCAGGGCGGCCTGATCCTGATCGACCCGGCGGGCGGCGACGCCGCCCTCGTGCGCAGCGTCCGCGACCTGCTGAGCGATGCGTTCCCCGACGCCGAGTTCCGTCCCCTGCCGGCCGACCATGCGCTGGCCCGGACGGTCCACCGGGTGGACCCGGCCGCGCTGGGGCTGGAGGTCCTCCAGGTCGGGTGCCGGGCCAGCGTCGTCCTGGCCACCCAGGGGCTGGCCGAGCAGTGGGCGGCCGCCGACCCGGACCGGCCGGACGAGGCCCTCCGCTTCGGCGAGAACCTGGCCGTCTACGCCACCGGCAACGAGGCGCTGCCCGAACGGCTGCACGAGCCCGAGGTGCTGGAGATGCCCCAGGCCGGTCCCCCGCCGCGGGGGGCGCTCCGCGTCGCCCAGATTCGGCACAACGGCGACTGGCACCCCCGGCCGTACGCCCTGCCGAACCTCCTGGAGGACCTGGCCGCGCGGTTCGGCGTCCGCGTCTGGAGCCGGCCCGTGCCGGTCGAACTCGGCAAGACGGACCTGGCCGAGTTCCCCGTCCTCTACCTGACGGGGCACGGGGCGCTGGAGTTACCGGAGGCCGAGCGGAAGGCCCTGGCGGCCTACCTGGACCGGGGCGGGTTCCTGTGGGCCCACGCCTGCTGCGGCCGGGAGGCGTTCGACAAGGCCTTCCGCCGCCTCGTGGGCCAGATGTTCCCCGGCGCGACGCTCGAGCGCCTGCCGGCCGACCACGCCATCTACAGCGGCCGGGTGGGTGCCCGCATCCGCTCGGTCCGGTACGGCGACGCCGTCCGGGCCGAGCAGCCCGACCTGGACGAGCCCGTTCTGTACGGCCTGGAGCGCGGCGGGCACCTGGTGCTCGTCTACAGCCCGTTCGGCCTGGCGGACGGCCTGGACGGCCTGACGACATACGGCGCGCGGACGGTCGCCCCGCCGGACGCCCGGCGGCTGGCGGTCAACATCCTCCTCCACGCCCTGGCGGGGCCGTGATTACGTTGCTTCCTGCTGCCGAAGGATTGTGTTTGCTTCCGAGGCACAGAGGTTCGTAGAATGAGGCGGAGTTGCGGCGAGAGCCTTGTTTGTGGGGGCCCTGTTGCTACGCAAGGCTACAGAGAACTCGGACCTTGCCAATCTTCTCATCGGGTGGGGCTATCCTGACGGTGCGGCGAACAGGTTGTATTATGCCGTGTACCACGCCGGGTGGGCTTTTCTCGTTGACCGTGGGTTTACAGTACCCGGTCAGGGATACTTCAGCCACCGTCAGATGGACGACTTGCTGGACACAGAGGGGTTCGGCGGGTCGCTACACCTGCCTCAGGATTGGCAGGTTGACTGGGAGCGCCTTCGTAACATGCGAGTGAAGGCGGATTACTATCGGGATAGTGTAAGGTTGGAAGAGTTGGACGACGAACTTCTGGAGTTTGTCTCAGAAATTATATGCGAGGTGGGCAGGCTAACGCGGCATTTTGGCTGAGAGATGCTTATGCAACACGACGTGAGAAAACATTTAGAGGAAGTCTGTTTGCTCTTACAGCAGCGTTTTCCCGGCGCGGTTTGCGCCTTCGAAGGGTTCGCGAGGGGGCGCATGCCGCGTGAGGATGAGGATGTGGTGATCGAAGTTTTCTTCGCGCCTGTTCGTTCGGGTAGGGAAATTGCACGTGCAACCCACGAGAAACTAAGGGCGATTTGGAGGGATTACGGAGTGTCCGTGGCTGTTGTGGCGCACTACCCGGACGACACGTTGCGCTATTACGCCGGTGACGTGCTTGCCCTTTGGGGATTGCGTGGGTTTGCCTCTTTTCTGGACGCGAGCGGTTTTGGCGAAACGGCGACCGGCTATGAGGGCGTGTCCGCTGCAGCGTCATCGGTCAGTTCCAAGTCGCAGGCTTCTGCTACAGACTATTCGACGCGCCCCTTGCCCACGTCTGGCTATCACGCGGCCGACGCGGCCCCGTGGTGCGAAGCGAGCATGGCGGAGGTTTGCTATGCCTGAGAACAGCACTGTGACCGCGCCTCGGCTTGAAGCATTCCTTATGGCGGAAGATATCCGCTTCGAGAAGAACGGACAGACCACCCTCGTCGGCGTTCTAGGAGATAGAATCTTCAGCAAGACATGGCCCTTTCGCCCGGCTAAGACGTGCTTTCATGTCCGGGTCCGCGACTTGGAAGGTAAAGTGGAGCACCATCTCAGGCTGTGGCGGGAAGACTCGGATTCTCCCTTAGCCGAGTTGAATGGTCGAAGCGAGAACACAAGTGAGGTTGTTAGTTTATTCAACTATTTCGTAGGACCGGGGCTCGCTTTTGACCAGCCTGGTGGCTACAAGGCCGTGTTTTCACTGAAGGGCGAATCCGGCACCGTGTTCAAGGCGGAATATCGCTTCTGCATCGTGAACCCGAACACGGAAGAGTTATATGTCAAGTGCGAGAAGTGCAAGACGACTTTCGCGAGCGGCGTCGTCGCTGAGAGTGCCGAGCAATTCAGAGATTCTCAAACGCGCTGCCCCGTGTGCGGGACGGACAACCGTTTGAGCGCCGAAACAGCATTTCACCTTCCGAATCCTGCCGGAACGTGCGCCACCGAGACATGATGCCCACCGTCTGCCGGCGAACGTCCTGCTCTTCGCCCTGGCGGGGCCGTAGGCTGCCTCAGCAGAGGGACGTGCCACGGCGGATGAGGATGCCCCGCCGCTTCCGCGGCGGGCTCGAACGGCGCCCGGTGCCACCGATTGCTTGTCAATCGGTGCGGCACGATCTCGGCGCACGGTTTGGCAAGCAAACCATGGGCCCTGGCGCCGCGGTGCACAGAGGAGCGCCCGATGGATGTCTCCGATGATCCCATGACGTTGTCGCCCGAGGCGGAGGAGGCCGACCGCCCCCGCCATCTGGCCGGCCGGGCGCTCGTCTCGGGCCTGGCGGGGCTCCTGCTGCCGGTCGTCGGTCTCGTGCCGGCCCTGGTGGCCGTCTGGTGCGGGTGGCACGCGATGCGCCGGATGGCGGCGGAGGCCCGGACGGCGGCCGAGGCCGGGCCGACGCTCTTCGACGTCCTGACCCCGGACGAGGACCGGTTGGGGGCGTACTTCGCCCGTCCGCGCGGCAAGGCGGTGCTGGGGTTCGCCCTCGGACTGGCGGGCGTGGGCCTCCAGGTGGCGCTGGTGTACCTGGTGGTCGGATATTGGATTTGAGGCGGTCCGCCCGGCCGTGCTATAGTCCGGTGTACCCCCGCCCTGGAGGTCGCCCGTGGCCGAGGGCCGCGCCCGCATCACCGCCGGCCGTGTCGTCGTCCTGGCCGCCGTCCTGGCCGGCCTGGTCGTCCTCTGGACCGTCCTGAGTGCCGTCGACTGGCGGACGGGCGCCCTGCACCGGCCGTACTTCCTGACCCTGGACAACCTCATCGACGTGGTCGGCTCGTGCGCCATCAACCTGATTCTGGGCGTCGGGATGACGTTCGTCATCATCGGGGCGGGCATCGACCTGTCGGTCGGCCGCCTCATCGCCCTGACGCACGTCGTGCTGGTGGTGGCGGCCAACGCGAGCGGGTCGTTCACGGTCGGCCTGGCGGCGTGCCTGGGGTGCGGCCTGGCGGCGGGGGTGGCCAACGGGGCCGTCAGTGTGAGGTGGCGGATCCCCTCGTTCATCGTCACGCTGGGCATGATGATGGTGGCCCGGGGCCTGGCGATGGTGGCGGCGGGCGGGAAGAGCATCGGCTCCGACGTCAGCCCGCCCCTGTGGGTCCAGCGGTTCCTGCCCATCCTGGTGAGCCTGGCGGTCGTCGCCGTCGGGCACGTCGTGCTCGTGCGGACGGTCTTCGGGCGGCACGTCTTTGCGGTGGGCGGGAGCCCGGAGGCGGCCCGGCTGTGCGGCATCCGGGTGGGCCTCGTGCGGATCGTCACGTTCGCCGCCAGCGGCCTGTGCGCGGGCCTGGCGGGCCTGGTGTACTGGTCCCGCAACGGCCTGGGCGACCCGCTGGCCGGCGACGGCCTGGAACTCTACGCCATCGCCGCCGTCATCGTGGGCGGGACGAGCCTCGCCGGCGGCCGCGGCAGCGTCGTCGGCACGCTGCTGGGGGCCCTGATCATGGGCGTGCTCCAGTACGGCCTGCACTTTATGCTTGTGCCGACGCACTGGCAGTGGGTTATCATTGGCTCGGTCGTCATTGCGACGGTCCTGGTGGACCGGCTGAAACGCCGCGGGTAGGCTATGCATTCCCGCGCGGCGGGTCTCCCGACCCGCCGCGCACGCGGGAAGCGGTGGTCTTCGGCGCGGTGGGTCAGGAGACCCACCGCGCGGGATGTTCGGTGCGGCTTAAGGAAGGAGGCGCCCCATGTCACGTTCCCTGCTCATGGTGCTCGCCCTGGGCGCGGGCCTGGCCCTTGCCGGCTGCGCCGGCGAGGGCGAGACGGAGGACGACGGCGGCCGCCGCGTCGCCCTCATCTACAAGGCCACGACGAACCCGTTCTTCCAGGCGATGGAGCGGGGCGCCCGCGAGCGGGCCGAGGAACTCGGCGTCGACCTCGCCGTGGCCGGCATCGAATCCGAGACCGACGTCGACCGCCAGGCCGACCTGGTGCGCAACATGCTGAACCGGCAGGTGGAGGCGATGGTCATCGCCCCGGCCTCCAGCCGCGGCATCGTCACGCCGCTGCTGCGGGCCCAGGCCCGCGGCGTGCCGGTCGTCAACATCGACAACCGGATCAATCAGGAGGAGGCCGAGAAGCAGGGCCTGGAGGTCGAGACGTTCATCGGCCCGGACAACTTCGAGGGCGCCAAGAAGGTGGGCGATTACGCGTGCGACCTCATCCGGAAGACACTCGGCGAGGGCGAGACCGGCCGCGTGCTCCTCCTGCGGGGCATCGACGGCGTGGAGAACGCCGAGGCGCGGCGCCGCGGCTTCCTGGCCGCCGTCAAGGAAGCCGGGATGGAGGTGGCCGGTTCCGAGTCCGCCCACTGGCACACCGAGGAGGCCCAGCAGGTCACGAGCGCGCTCCTGGCGGCCAACCCGACGGTGCACGGCGTCCTGTGCGCGAACGACAAGATGGCCCTCGGGGCGATTGCCGCCGTCAAGGCCCGCGGCCGTGTCGGCGAGATCGTCATCGTGGGGTACGACAACATCGACCTCGCGCGGGAGGCGATGGCCCGCGGTGAGATGCACGCCACCGTCGAGCAGAACCCCGCCATGATGGGGGCGATGGGCGTCGAGGCCGCCCTGAAGGCCCTCGCCGGCGAGGACCTGCCCGAGGTCACGCCCGTTCCGACGCAACTCATTACGCCGGAGGATGTGAAGTAGGCCGCGTCGCGCTGCGGCCTAACACTACAACGCTAACTCCTGCGCGGCGGGTCTCCGCAGGCGCCGCGCAGCCCTGGAAAGGGCGTTTCGAGCGCGGTGGGTGCCCAGACCCACCGCGCAAATGGCCGACTTAGCGTTGTAGTGCTAAACCGCGTCGCGTGCCGCGAGGAGGGCCGCGACGAGCCGCTCCACGTCCTCCTCCGTATGGCCGGCGGTCAGGCTGACGCGGAGGCGGCTGGTGCCGGCCGGGACGGTCGGCGGCCGGACGGCCGGGCAGAAGATGCCCCGCTCGAGCAGCGCGGCCGCGGCGGAGAGGGCCCGCTCGGGCTCCCCGAAGAGGACGGGCACGATGGGCGTGGGGGGCGCGGCGGCGTCCGCTTCTTCACTTGCTGCGGTTCCCAGGTCGAAGCCGTCGTCGCGGAGGCGCGTGCGCAGGGTGCGCGCGAGGGCGTGCAGGCGCGTGCGGCGGTCGGGCTCGGCGCGGAGGATCCGGAGGGCCTGGCGCGCCGCCTCGCACGCCGCCGCGGGCAGGGCGGTCGTGTAGATGAATGGCCGGGCCCGGTTGACGAGCAGGTCGATCACGTCCCGCGAGGCCGCAACAAACCCGCCCACGCCGCCGAGCGCCTTCGAGAGCGTGCCGACGCGGACGAAAAAGGTTCCAGGAGTCTTTTTCTCGACGGCTGAAAAAGACTCCTGGAACCTTTTTCGGGACTCCTCCGCGAGGCCCGCCCCGCCCACGCCCTCGGCGTCCTGGGCGCGGGCGGGG
>JAWODB010000338.1:0-2572 GCA_046483505.1 Phycisphaerae bacterium | reverse complement strand
TGAAATGAGGAGACGCGGGGGGTGATGGGGGTGCCGGGGAGGCGGCGGGGGCAGACGACCCCCTTTCCCCAACGGCGTGCGGCGGCCGCGGGCGGCGGCGACGACCGGGATGTGGGGGATCAGCGGAAGCCGCAGGCAGGATGGGCGGCCGCAGGAGTGTGGCCCGTCGCTCGGTGCCCTGGCGCCAGCGTCAGGCGCGGCAGGCGCCGCAGCCGGGCCAGGACGCGCCGGAAGAGGTCCTGCAGGGGATAGCCGCTGGCCAGGTGCAGGACGACGCGTCGGACCGAGACGCGGACGCGGGCCCCGATCTTCAAGAGGCGGGTGCGGATGGTGCCGGCCTGGGCGCGGCCCATCTCGGTGCCCGCCAGCCCCTCGCGCCGCAGCGTCTCCACCAGGACGTAGGCGGCCGAGGCCAGGAGGACCCGGAACTGGTTGGCCAGGAACCGGTGGCAGCTGGTCCGCCCGGCGAACAGGTCGAGTTGCTGTTCCTTGATGCGGTTCTCCATGTCGCCGCGGGCACAGTACTCGTCGTCGTAGAGTTCCTGGGCCTCGCCGTCGAGATTGGTGACGACGAAGCGGGTGTTGGGCCCGTGCGTCAGGTACTCGGCCTTGACGATGACGGGTCGCTCGCGGTCCCAGGTGCCGGCGGCGTAGCGGACCTCGGCGAACCGGCGCTGCTTGACGCCCGTGGCCTCGAAGCGCTCGGCCGCCTCCTGGGCCAGGGGCTCGGCGAGCCGCATCAGGCGGGCGTTTTTGGCCAGGCCGAGGATGTAATCGACGCCGTGGCGGTCGCACCATCGCATGAGGCGCCACCGGCAGAACCCCGAGTCGGCGCGGACGAGGATGGGCACGTCGGGCCAGACCGCCCGCAGCCGCCGGACGAGCAACGTCAGGATCGCCCGGCTGTGCTTGGCGGCATCGATGCGGGCCGGCCGCAGGTACGGCACGAGCAGCTGGCCGCCGCAGAAGACGTAGAGGGGCAGATAACAGTAGGCGTCGTAGTAGCCGTGGAAGAAGCGGCCCTCCTGCTCGCCGTGAAGGGGATCGTCGGTGGCGTCAAAGTCCAGGACGAGGCGCTCGGGCGGCGCGGCGTGGGAGGCGATGAACGTCTCGACGAGCGTCTCGGTCATGGCGACCAGGTCCCGCCGGAGGCCGGCGTTGTCCAGACGGCAGAGCGTCGATGGCGAGGCCAGGGGCTTGTGCTTCTTGGGCGGTCGCTCGGCCAGGACCTTCATCAGAGGATCGTCCCGCAGGGTCTGGTGATCGTTGAGGTCCTCGTAGCCCATGGCGATGCCGAAGATGCGCTGGCGGAGCATGGCTTCGACGGTGTGGGTCGTGGCCTCGGGGTCGCGGCGGTCGGTCAGGCAGGCGGCCAGCCGTTCGGTGAGGCGGAGGCGGCGGTCGACCTCCCGCAGCAGGAGGGCCCCGCCGTCGCCGGTCAGGTGGCCGCCGTCGAAATCGGCCTCGACGCGGCGACGAGAAAGACTGGAAAAGGCGAGCGGCTTGGCGGTACACTGTGTTATCGCGATGGCCTTTCGTTTGCGGGACGGGTTCTTTCGCAAGTCCCTATCCTACAAACCGTTAGGCCATCGCGCTAGTTTTATCTTGATGAATTCCGTGAAATATCCGGGCTAGGGGGTTGACACGCCGCCCGTCGGCGGTACTCTATAGCGTGTAGGCCCGTGTGCGCGGGTGGTGGAATTGGCAGACACGCCAGCTTGAGGTGCTGGTGGCCACTCAAACGGCCTTGCAGGTTCAAATCCTGTCCCGCGCACCATGTCTTTATGAACATTTGTGAAACTGCGTTCCTGGTCGTGCAATAGCGGTTTCTTGCTCTTGCCCCTGTCGGCATTGTCCACGGTTTCCGGCACTTCACGTTCTTGCTGCGCCGCATTCTGCGCCGCGCCCCGGGCGCGGGCAAAATGATCTTCGGTGACCCTCAAGTAGTGCTTCAGGGCGACCTTCGGCGAGTGCCCCAGCCACGCGGCCGCCACGTGCGCCGGAAACTTCTCCACGAGTTCCGTTGCCCGCGTCGCCCGCAGGTTGACAAACAGTTTCGGCCATGGCGCAACGCCGGCCTGCTGGAGCGCGTCCATGACCCTCACGCGGTACTGTTGATTGACGCTCGCCCGAAACTGCGGGCAGCAGAACACGGCCCCATCTTCGGCCGCCTCGAACGCCTCGCGGAACGGCTCGGCCAGTTCCGGGAAGATCGGCACGGCGCGCGTCGCCTTGCCGGCGTGCCGGGCGGTCTTGCGTGAGTGTACCGTGAAGCGGCCGCGGTCCCACGCCACGTCGGCCCACTTCAGCGCGGTCACCTCGGACGGCACCCGCAGCCCGCCCCACCGGGCCAGGGCGAACGCCAGTCGCCACGCCGGGCTGGGCAGGGCGTCCATGACGGCGGCGGCCGTTTCGGCGCTGACGAAGTGAAATCGGGCCTCCGCGTACTCGCCGGCCTTCACCTCGGCAAAGGGGTTGTGCTGTAACAACTGCCGCCGGACGGCGGCCGTGAAAAACTGCCGCGTGATACCGATTCGCCGGCGGGCCGTTCCCTCGGAAAGCGGCGGGTCCC
>JAWODB010000330.1:0-29414 GCA_046483505.1 Phycisphaerae bacterium | reverse complement strand
GCCAGGCCGCGGAACGCGGCCACGGCGATCCGTTGCGAGAGCCGGTCGGCGTTTACCTCCGGCGCGCTGAGCAGCCGGAAGCAGGCCTCGTACCGCTCGGCGGCGAGGTACAGCCGGGCCAGGGAGAGACGGAATGGCATCCCGCGTATCGGCGGACCGGGGGCGGTCTTCAGCCACGCCTCGACGCGGTCGCAGGTCTCCTGCCGGAGGCGGCGGAGCGCCTCGGGCGGCAGGGTGTGTCGCACCGCCTGCACCGCGTGCATCGCCGCCACCGCCTCCGCTTCGTTGGTGATGCGGCCCGTTTCGGCGAAGATCTCCGGCCCCATCCGGCCGAGGAGGTCTGTCAGGGTGGTCCGCACGGGGTCGTCGGCCGGCCGGGATTGCACGAGCCGCCAGACGTCCCGGGCGATTCGCTCCTCGATGTCTTCGGGGCACGGCCCGTTGCGCACCTCGCGGAGAAGGCGAGCGGCCAGGCCGGGACGCGCCGCCAGGCGGTTGACGGCCTCCACGACCAGGTCGGGTTGGTTGGGTGCGACGGCGCGGACGGCGGCGGCGAGGACCACGGGCCGGGGATCGTCGCGCCGCGGTTCGCGCTCCCGTCCGAGGGCTGCCGACAGGTCCCGGATCATCTCCTGCCGTGCGACGATCGCCTCGCCGGACCCATGCGGGCCCAGGACCCGCAGCGCCAGGACCAACCCGAGGGCCTTGTCGCCGGCCAGGCGCCCGCGCCAGGAGCGGAGGCGTCGCTCGCACGCCGGCCAGGCGGCTCGGCCCAACCTCTTCAGTGCCCCAAACGTACTGCCCCCCGCCATGCATGTCCCTTCGGATCGGTTCAGTTGCGGGTGGTCCAGCAGGACGCCCGCGGCCCGGGGGTCGCCGATGCGGCCGAGCGCCTCGGCGGCCGCCAGCGCCAGCGGGCCGGTGCCGTCGCTCTCCCGGAACGCCTCGATGAGCGGTCCGACGGCTACCCGGACGCGCTGCCGGCCGAGCATCTTGGCCGTCTCCGCATCGATCGGGCCCTTCAGGAGGTCGGGGATGCGCGCTTCCATCGCCGCCGACCGGCGCACGCGGATGAGGAGCGCCTCGCCGTAGAGCGTCTCGAACAGGTACATGCCCGGCGGCGGCGGGGTGTCCTGCGTCAGGACCGTCAGGTCGAACGGCCCGTTCGGGCCCGGCACGAGATCGATGCGGTCCCGCTTCGGCTCGCCCATGTCGTGCGGGAACTGGTGCCGCAACTCGTACGGGCGGTGCGGGGTCGGCCGGCCGTCGGCGTCAATGGCTCGCCAAGAGACGAACATGCCGGCGAGGCCCAACGACAAGCGCTCGTCGGCCCCTTGGGCCTGAACGCGAAACCGGAGGGCGACGGGGTCGCCCGCGTCGATCTCCGAGGCCTGCACGCAGGCGGTCGTCTCGAGCCGCGTGCTCCAGTCGAGTACCGGCTCGGTCGTGTCCACCGTCCAGGCGGGGGCATACTGCTGGACCCACTGCCGGCGGTCCCGGAGCGGGCGCTTCGCCATGTCCAACGGCAGCCCCACCCGGCCAAACTCGAACCCGCGCTCGTCGGCGGTCTCGAAGTCCTTCCAGTTCGCCAGAACCTCCAGGAGGGGCTCGCGGATGCACGGCGAGCGGATCTCGAGCAGGGCCCGCAGGGCCCAACACCGTACCAGCGGATTCTCGTCCTTCAGCATCGGGCGCAGCACGGGAATGAGGGCGGGATTTGGGGCGCGGGCGATCGCCATCGCCGCCGCCGTCCGGACCAGCGGGTTCGCGTCGCCGCAGACGGCATCCCAGTGGGGCGGCGAGGCGTCCAGGACGGGGTACCGCTGGAGTGCCGCGATGCGGTCCCATCCGTCCAGTGCGTAGCCGGACGTCCACGGGTCCTGCGTCGCCGCATCGCCGTCACCGGTGCCCGCGGCACAAAGCGCGAGCGCGATCAGCGGGAGCAGCAGCCAGGCGAAGGCCTGTGGCATCGCATGCTCCGTCCCGGGCCGCGCTGCGTCGAGTCGTCTCACGGCACCTTCGCGTTACCCGTGGCGCCGGCGCGGAAGGACGCGGCACGACCTTCTGGTTCCTGTCGCCATTCTACCGGGCTGCGGGGCGCGTGCAACGCCCTTCTGATAGCATGGGTAGACCTGGATAGAGCGATGCGTGGGAGAAGAGGCCCCGGCGCGCTTGGCCAAGCACGGCGCGGAGCCGGTATCCCCGGACGACCCCGGCAGGGGCGTGCGGCGCGGATGCAAGATGATGTCGGAAGCCCCGCCGCCGGAGCAGGTGCCGACAGGCCTTTTTGCGAAACGCGTCCAGCTGTTCCACGTTCCTTCTATCGGTGTCTTGAGAGGGAGTTGCCCGTGGACAGGGGCGGAGCAACGGCTGCTTCGCGGGCGTCGGCGGTCTGGGCCGCGGGACTGCTGGCCGCTGCGCTCGTGCCGGTGCTGAGCGGGTGCGCCCCCAAGCCGGAGGAGCGGCGGCCCGGCGGCCGGGCCCCTTGCCTCGGCCCATGCCTCTTCGCGTTTCCCCACCCGTGCCGGGTCTTCGTCCAGCGGCAGGAGGGTGGCGATTGGCAAGACCTGGGCCGCCTTCGACCGGGCGAGACGGTGGCCATCCCACGCTGCTACGTGTGGGCGGTGGTTATCGACGCCCTGAAGCCCTCCTGGACCTGGGCGCGCTTGGCGGAGGCGTTGCAGCGCGAGGGCGTCCCGGGGCTGAAGGCCCCCGAAACCCGCGCGGAGGCCGACTTGGCGTGCGTGGCACAACTGGAGCACCTGCGGTGGCTTGACCTGTCGGTGTCCGATCCGTCCAGGAACCTGACCGACGCCGGCCTGAGGCACGTGGCGGAACTCGCCCGCCTGCGGACGCTCAACCTCATCAACTGCGCTGCCGTTACCGATGCCGGACTGGCGTGGCTGAAAGGCCTCGGCCAGTTGCGACGGCTCGACCTGTCCGCGTGCCACGGCATCACCGATGCGGGTCTGGCTCACCTGGAGAGCGTGGGCGGCCTGCGGGCGCTCAACCTCTCGTGCTGCTCCGGCATCACGGACGCCGGCCTCACGCACGTGGGCCGGCTGAAGACGTTGCGGCGGCTGGACCTGACGGTGTGCGAGGCCATCACCGACGTCGGCCTCGCCCACCTCGGGAACCTGGAGCAGTTGCGAACCCTGAGACTGGGCGACTGCCCCGGCGTGACGGATGCCGGCCTGGCGCACGTGGCGCGGCTGTCGCGGCTGCGGCGCCTCGAACTGTTTTGCGTGAACGGGGTCACGGACGCGGGGCTCGCCCATCTCAAACGGCTGGCGCATCTGCGGGTGCTGCGCCTCGGCGGCTGCAAGGGGTTCACGGACGCGGGCCTCGCCCACGTGGCTTGTCTGGACCAAGTGCGATGGCTGAATCTCAGCGGATCGCGCGTAACTAACGTAGGATTGAAATACTTGCAGCCCATGCGCCACCTGCGGACGCTGACACTTTATTCGTGCATGGGCATTTCGGATAAGGGGATCGCGCACTTGGCGGCGCTGCCCGCGCTGCGGAGTCTTGAACTGGGCTGCTGCGGCATCACCGACGCCGGCCTCGCGCGCGTGGCGGACTTAACGCGCCTGCGCTTCCTGAGTCTGGAGTTTTGTGCGGGGGTAACCGACGCGGGCATCGCGTGCCTGAAGGGCCTCGGCGAACTGCGAAGCCTCAATCTGCGCTGCTGCCAAGGCATCACCGACGTCGCCCTGGACCACCTGGCCGCGATGGAGACGTTGGAGGAACTGAATCTTCACGGGTGCGAGGGTATCACGGCCTCGGGCCTCGCCCGATTCCGGAAGGCCCGACCCGGGTGCCGTGTCTATCGCGACCCGCCCCCGGGGCAGTGTTTGTGAGGGGCCCCTTATCCCCGGTGGCGACCCCGGACTGTCTTGACGACACCCATCGGCACCGGCGCGATGCTTACCGTCCGTGCCTCTTCGCTCTGCGCTCCCCGCGTGCAACGGCATTCTGGGCATGCGCTGAGGGTGGGGTGGTCAGGCCGCTATGGCTCCGGAGTGGCCGGTGCCTCCTTGCGCTCCACATGGATTGTTTTGCGAACGGTCTCGCCTTGCTTGGGCTTAAACTTGATGATTTTGTCTTCCGGCATGGGCCTGTAGGCGGTGTCATCCGGGTGAAGCACGACAGCGTAATTGGCCGGTTCATCCAACTCGAAGAACATCTGGATGCTACGGCCCTTGGAATCTCTCTGAATAAGCGAGTATTGTATCGTCGTTACCGGCACGTTGTATTCTCCTTGGGTGTGACGTTGCCCATCCTTCCGGAACGTGGTCTCCTTATCCAGGCTCCAGATAGGTAACCCATCGTGGGATAGCGATTTTGAATAGTCGTATTCAACCTTGTGCCCCTCGGGCGTCGTTTCCACGCGGTCCCGGGTGGTGGCGGGATCGACGATTTCGTGGAGCCAACCCCTGATGCACGGTCTCCCCTTGTCCTCGGGCAGGGGCAGGGGGTTGCCGGCGACCGTCCGGTATTCCAGGATCAACGAGGGCGTTCGCGAGGGGATCTTCCAGACATACGGCCGCCCCTCGTAGGCCGTGATGTCGTCGATTTGCACGGCCCGACGGGGATGGGTCCGTTTCCAGTGTGCCGCGTCGGGAAATGGCTTCGGAGGCCGGACGCTGAGGAAAAACACCGCGTCCTTGCTCCGCGGCACGACAAAGGAGAAACGTCCCTCCTTGACACAGGTGGCGCGGCTCACCGATTGGGCCGGGCGGGCGTACTCCGGGCCGCGCGGCCGGCGTGCTTTGATCCGGGCACGGCGCGGACCCGGGGGGTGAGGGGTGGGCGCGACGCCCGCGGCGTCGCCCGAAGCGTCCGGCCGGTGCTTGTAAGGGTCGTACCCCCGCGGGTGATACGGAGGGGGAAGGCCTGGGGGCCAGTATTCCAGCGAAACCACGAACCCGGCCAGTGGCTCGCCGGTGGCTTCGTCGACCACGCGGCCCCTCAGGGGCATGAGTTCGACGGCCGTGGCCCTCAGCCGGACCTCTTTCTCGGCGCAGCCCAGGGGCACCTGCACGGTCTGGGGCGGGACCTCGTACGCGGCACCGGGGGTGTGGACATTGTAATGCCGGTAAAACATCACCGTACTGCCTTGAGGGACGACCACCTCGAACGTTCCGTCCGGGTCCACGAGTGTCCTGACGGCGCGGCGGTCGGTGCGCGTCCGGGTTTCTGGACCGGGGCGGGCACTCCATTTCCCCGTTTCCAGGTTCGCATTGTAGGTAAGGTTGCCTTCAACGAAGGAGAGCGCTTGAATGAGACCCTGCCCGGGCGGTGTGAACCGACCGTGTATGTGGCACAACGGGGCGTCGGCGAAGGGTCCGAATCGGTATCGGTATGTGGACGGACGGGACGGGGCTGTCTGCACCTCCGCTTTCGGTGTCGACGGTTTCGCAGTGTCTCCCCAGGCTGTTGGAGCCGGGACCGCCAAGGCCACAAGAAGAACAGCTTTCGCAATCATTGAGTTGGGCATACTCGGTCCATCCTAGTGGGCTTGGCCTGATCTTCAGTCATGCCGATAAAGCAACTCAAAGCACGGATCACCAAACATCAAATTCGACTTGAGATCGAAGGATTCGGTTACGGTGGATTCCAAGAATGTGGGCACACGATACGATTCTCTTGCTCGACTTTCTGGGTCGGCCCGGAGCACGGGCGGCGAGGAGCCGACGGCCGAGCAGGCACTCCGGGCCCCGCACGGAATCCGCCTCGCCCAGAAACCACAAACTCACACTGCGAGTAGCGGGCCGGCGCCCCTGCGGCTTTCTAATCTACCACCCCGGCCCCCGCGTGCAACGGCAGTGTGCGGGTCCGTGAGGTGCAGACGTGCGCCATCGCGACGTCGTATCATGAGGCCGGCCGGGCCGGTTCCTTCGCCTGTCGGAAATGCGCCTTTGCGAGCAGTCGAAGGAAAAGGGTTTCTTCCATGGCGTGGTCGGAGGGTGTTGAGAACCTCATGCCTATGAGGCCTCGACGCATGCCTTGTTTGTCAAGAATGATGCCATACCAGGAGCGTTCGTCGAGTGGGCCCACGCGAAGAAACACCGTAGCCCCCGGGAGGGTAAGCCGTTTGGCTGGCCCCGGAAGAAAGTCTTTCAGAATCAGCAAAGCCCGACGCCTGTCCAGTTCCGGCCCCAGGCACCAGTCCAGATCAGACGGTACGACACCATAGGCGTCCTCGTACAAGGCCAGGTCTGTCGCATACCTTTTCAGTAGTGCCTCAGGATCGGGCGTTCCGTGACGCAGGTGGTCGTGCATGCCCAATGGTGGATGACGCACCCAGCTGTCCTCTTGTCTGTAGCATGCAATAGCTGAAGTCATGCCCGTCTTCAAGGGGATCTCCAGCGGCACGTTGAACGTCTTGCCCCATCCGCTTCTTGGCGTTCCCTCCGGCTCGATGGAGACCTCGCCAACGTTCCAACCTTTGGGCACGCACAGGATCAGGTCCCCCAGCGTCAGGGTGTGGTCGACATCGACGGGGGGCGCCTCTACAGGGACCGGCCGGGTCACCAGTGCCGGCCTGGAGCCGATCATCGCTTCCAGATAGGGCTCTTGCGCGCAGCCGACCAACAGGAGCAAGGCGACAACGGACAGCCCCGTCGGCGTGAACGTCCGGATGCCGCGGCGTCTGGAACCGGTCATGGCATGCGCCTCCAGCAATACCTCGCATCTTCATCCATTACACCCGATGGCCGCCCCGCGTGCAACGGCATTGTGCGGGCAAGTGAGGGCGATGAGAGGGGGTTGCCCGCAGTGCCGATACGCCCTGTCTGGCGCCGGAAGCAGCGTTGGGGGAATCAGAACTCGATGACGAAACTCGGGTCGGGCATAAACCAGATAGGTGGCGGCTCGCCGGCCTTGGCCCGCTCCGGATACTCCCGTTTCCACCAAGCCTCCCGCTCGGATTCGGACATGCCTCCGTCGTCGCGGCGGTCCTGGCCCACGGAATACAGGATGCGCTTCTGCGGATCGTAACGGATCGGCTTGCCGTCGAACGGGTCGAGGGGCACGGCGTCGATGTACTCCGGCACGAGGGACGGGAGCGACGGAGGCAACGAACCGTGGTCGGCCTTCCAGGCCTTCAGAAGAAGCAGGAGGCGGGTCGCTTTGTGTTCCGTTTCCGCCTTGAACACCTCCGCGAAGAACCCAGCCATACTAAGCGCTTCGTGGCGGAACAACTCGCGGCCCAGAGAATTGCGCTTGAGCATCGACGACCAGGCGGACGGGTCGGGGAACCGGGCCTCGATATCCGCCTGCCAATCCTGCACGGCTGGCCAAGCCTCCCACGGCGGACGATTTGCCTGCTCAATGTAAAACCGCGTGGCGTCGGCGTACAAACGGAGAGTTCGGTTCGGCTGGAACCGGTAGTCCGTGAGAAGATTATGTGTCCAGTGCTCACCGCCAAAGCCCATGTTCCGCCAAGGCAGGCTGTCTGCATCGCTCATCTGAGGGAACGTTTGTGCCGCAAACCGATAGTCGGTCAGCAGGGCTCGCTGCAGGGCTTCGTCCGTCTGGGGGAGACTCGCGAGTTCAGCGGCCGCCGCTCGACACCCCTCGGCCGACAGGGCAGACGTCACGGCCAGTTGGCGGAGCTGGCCCAACGCCTGGAGGCGAAGCGTGAGCGCCACCAGGTAATGCGTGCTACCCGCCCCGCTGGCCTCCGCCCCGTGCGCAAGACGTAGCATCTTCAGGGCGGTATCCACAGCCCGCTGCGGTTCTCCCGCCTTGGCATGAGCCCACGATAGGACTCGCAGCAGATCGGCGAGTCTCAAGAAGCCCATGATCGCGAAGAACTCTTGGCCGTTCGGTTTCCGGCGAGGAGCCTGGAAGTGCGGGCGCGCCAGAGCCTTCTCGATGAGGTCGAGCGTCTCGCGGTTAGCATCGAGGACGTCGGCGGCCAAATCGGCGTCCCACTTCTCACCGATGACCATGTGGTTCTCCAGGCGCTGACCATCGCCGAGGGTATCCGTATCAGGTTCGATGCCCTCTTCCCGTGGTGAGTGGACTGTCTTCCACGTTTCCGTGCCGGGCCAATAGAGTGCATCACAGGCCTCGACGAGGAGGGGGAAGGCGTTCTCCTCCGGTGGCACCCGCGGCACATGGACCCGCAGGTCGGCGTCGTCAGGTGGCGGGGCGTCCAGAGAGAGTATCAGATAGGCGCTGACCAAAAGTAGCAGGATCGCCCCGGGGACCGCTACCGAGATCAAGAGGATCTTGCGGCGTCTGCTCAACGGTCCTCTCCGCTCCGAAGCCTATCTGCAGCGGGAATCGCGACCCCTGCTCTCTGGGGGCATTTTACGGCCACAGGTGTAAGGCTTCAAGATGCTTCTCTCACGCGCCAGCCTACCCCCTCACCTCCGCCCACATCTTTCGCTGCTCGCTCCAATCCCCCTCCCGTGCCACCGCCTCCACTTGCCGCTCCGACATGGTGTTTCGGGCGTGTGCTTGGGGCGGAACAGCAAGAGGGAGTCGCAGGGGCTCCGACGCCGGCGTCGCGGCGCAGGAGGCTGCGACCGCGCTTTCATCGGTCGGCCCCGGCGCCGGGCTACGGCGAGTAGTAGTTGTGGCACTGTTTGAGGCGCCGGTAGTTGCGGTCGGTCCAGAGGCGCGGATGGTCTGGCGAGGGGTTGGGCGCCGCGTTCTCGTACAGATGCAATTCACTGCCGGCGAGCACGAGGATCTCCTCGCGCCAGTCGCCGGTTACGTCGGCGACGTAGAGCCTGTCGGCCTTCTCCTTGAGCCGCACGACGAACGTGCCCGTGAGCGGCTCGAACAGGCATACGTCGCCGCTCGTATGGCGTTCCTTGGCGCAGGCGAGTTGCTGGGGACGGCCGGTCCAGTCGATTGTATGGATGACCTCGACACCGCTCGCCGTCCAGCCGTCGGGGGCCACATCGTCCATCGCATAGTCGAAGACCTTGCGGCCGGCGGTGTCGAAGACGAACGGCTTCTGGTGCTCGTTGTAGCGCGAGCGGCACCAGATGAAGACGTCATCGCAGCCTGGCTTGAACCGGCCGACGGCGGCGTTCTGAGGCTCCTGTTTCCGGAAGTGTTCGCGCCAGATCGGGCCGCCTACGCCGATGACCTGGACGTGGTTCGACCCTTCCTCGAGCAGGACGACCTCCAAGCCCGGCCGGTCGGGGCAAACCTCAGCCACGAACAGGCTGTCGATGTGCCCGCGGAACTCCGCCGCACGGGCGAGCAGGTTGCCCTCGGGGGAGAGGATGGTTGCGCCGAGGACCTCGTCGCGGCCGTCGCCGTCGAGGTCGGCCAGGCGGGCGGCGTTGTGGGCACAAGAGACGAACCGGTCGGTGGTCCAGAGCGGCCCCCTGCCCGCCAACACCGCGTCCACGGTGTACGCCGCCAAGTAGCGGCCCGTGCGGTATCCCTCGGCGTTGGTGGCCTGAAGGAGAAGGTCGCGGTCGCCGCCAGTGCCGCGGAAATCAGCGATCATGGCTACTTCCCACCGGACCGCACCGCGCGGCGCGGGCGGACGGGCCGTGGCCTTCTCGTGCCCGGCGGCGCCTTCAACGACGTGCAACACACCGTCCCGCGTCAGGTAGACGACCTCACACTTGCCGTCGCCGTTCACATCGCCCGCCGCCACCCCCGGACCGTGGTGGCCCGGCAAGCCCTGGCTCTCGCTCTGGCCCCCGACGCTGATGTCCGTGGCCTTGGTCCAGAGCCTGCGGCCGTCGGTCGTGCAGACCGTGAGATGGCCCTTCACGGTCACCAGAACGTCCATGCGTCCGTCGTCATCGGCGTCGGCCACGATCATGCCGCCGGCCGAGTCGTCGTCGCCTCTCGGGGCGGGGATGTCGAGGCGGATGACCGTGCGCTTGACGCCGGCCGGATCGCCGTTGGCGGCGGGGGGCTGTGTCGCCCTTCCCGCGCCGGCATTGGCTGCAACGGCCACGGCCGCCGCCAAGCACCAGATGCAAAAAAACTTCATCGCTTTCTTCCGATCCCTATGGGACAAATCCTAGACTGGGCGAGCTTCCTCCCGCACCTTCTACTCTATCGGGCCACCCCCCGCGTGCAACGGCATTCCGCCGGCCCACGGGCCGTCGCCGCGTGTGACAGAGAGGCTGGGTGCGTTCAGTCACACGGGTTCGGGTCTACCGTCCGCGACCTGCCCGGGCTCTGCCGCGTGCCACGGCATTATGCGGGCACGCTGGCCGGCCCTCAGGTTGGGGCTGGCCCCTGACTTTGGCCCATCGCGCAGAACATCACCCGATTCTCTCACAGCGCCTAGAACAAGGACCGGGGAGAGGTCAACCTTCGGCCTGCGGTCTCGGTCACTCGAAGCCAACCCCTGCGAGAGACCCTACCACAACCAGCAGGCGCGGGCAACAATCGCCGCAAGCGAACTTGACACACGTTGCGGGTTAGGGTATCAGCACACGCAGGCTGTGTTCCTCGCCCAGCGTTCGCCGCTTGGCAAGGGATGCTCACGCAACAGCGCTCGGGCAGTTTATGCAGCCGTGTGCCGCACCTGAGCGATAGCAAGTCGGGGTCAGTGTGAGAGAATCGGCTCTGTCTGTCGCGGGGCTCTTTGCACTGGCGTTGCACGCAGGGCCGGCGCCACAGAAGTCCCAATCCTTGAGGAGGCCATGAATACCAGAATCACGACCGCGATTCTCTGCGCCCTGACGGCTTGCTCGGTGGCGATTGCCGCCGACGAGGGCGGTTGGTGGAACCCAGGCTGGCGTTTTCGCACCACGGTCGCACGGGCCACCCCCTGGCGTGACGACGCGCCGCGGCCGGTCGAAGTCGCCATCGACTTCCCGTTGCTGGCAAAACGGGGGGGCGTCGCCGGCCGGTTTGATGCGGGGTCGCTCCGGGTCGTCGAGCGGGCCGACGATGGATCCGGAGGCGAGGTGCCCTTTGCGTGCCGGGCCGAGTTCGACGCGCGGGCGGGCCGCCGACAGACGTATCTGACCTGGATGGCCCGGCCGAAGATCGGGGAGGTTGGGGCGTATGACATCTACTTTGACACCAGAGACCGGCGTCTGGAGGCTCGGGGGTATGAGCCGAACCGTCTGCCGCCCAAGAACCTGCTGGCCAATCCCGGTTTCGAGGACCAGGCCGATGGCCTGCCGGACGGTTGGACGGTGACGCCGAAGGAACGGGTCCGCCTGGGGCGATTCGCTCATACCACCGG
This sequence comes from Phycisphaerae bacterium, assembly GCA_046483505.1. GTDB lineage: Bacteria > Planctomycetota > Phycisphaerae > FEN-1346 > FEN-1346 > BS750m-G62. The sequence continues at coordinate 18,223 of JAWODB010000330.1, read as the reverse complement.
CCGGCGGTCCCTCGTGGTGGCGGTCGACGAGAAGACGCCGGAGGACGCCGGGCGCGAGGTGACCGTCTCGCAGAGGATCGACGTGGGCGCGTTCGCCGGGCAGGAGGTGGTTTTTGAGTGCGACCTGTTGGCGGAGCGTGCCGCCTACGGTGCCCCCGTCTCGATCGAACTGGAGCAGTTCCGCGCGGACGGCTCGCGGATCCTGGAATACGCCGTACAGCCCCGCTGGCTGACGGTTGAACTGGCCGAGGGTCAGCTGGTGCAGTTCTCGGAGCGGGGGCGATTGAACCCGGAGGCCGCCGGCGTAAACGTGAAGGTGCGGCTGCGATGCACCGTGCGGGATGCGGACACGCGCCGGACCGTGACCGGCCGCGAGTCTTTCTTCACGATCTGGCTGGACCGCGTGGTGTTTCGGCCGGGCGAGCGGTGGCCCTGGCCGGCACAGGCGGGTGCCGGCTTCGTAAAGGGAGCGCTGGAGCACGCACCGTTGAACCGCGGATTCCGGTTTACCGGCCGGCGGCGTCTGGCCTTCAACGGCGCTTCGGAAGGTACGCTGACCGCCGGCAAGTACAACCCGGATGCAAGATCGGTTCACTGGGGGCTGGAGGCGGGGACGCTGGAGTTCTACTGCCGCCCGATGTGGGACACCGAGGATCCCGGCGAGCGGGTCTTCTTCGATTCGGTCGCCTACGGGCATCGTCTGCAATCTCGCTTGCGGAGAGTGCTCATCGACGGCAAGAGCCATCTTGAGTTCACGATTGCCGACGCGGGCTGCAACCTGCGGACCGTGCGCGGGCCGGCGCCATTGCACGCCGGCCGGGATCATCACGTTGCCGCCACCTGGGATTTTCCCAAGGCTCATCTCCAACTCTTCGTGGACGGGAAGCGCATTGCCGCCGAAGGCCCGCACGATCGTCCGTGGCCGAGCAGCCTGGTGCCGGAGGACAAGGAGAAGGAACCCGGCATCGGCATCATGGAAGCGGACCGCCGGAGCATGCCCATGCAGGCGTTTATCGGCGGAGACAAGAATTGCCGCGAAGACCGCGGGGCGGAAGCCGTGATCGACGAGTTTCGCATTTCGGATGTTGTCCGTTACACCGGCGGTTTCGTCCCCAGCCGCGAGGAGTTCCCGGTGGATCGGCACACCCGGGCGCTGTTCCATTTCGAGAACGAGCGTCACGGGGCGCATGATTCCGACGACCGGTTTGTACGAGGGCACCTTGCCTGCGAGTTGCCGCGGCAGGAGGAGAAGGCACCGTTGGAGACGTTCCAGGGCGGCAAGATCGAACGGCGTATGGTGCTGGTCAGGCCACGTGCCTCGAACGAGTTGTTTGAGAAGAACCGGGTGGAGAATCGTCTCGCGGTGACGCGTGCCGCCGGCGAGTTGCCCGACCCGCGGTTCGTTGAGTATCGCCCGCGGCAGCACCAGCGGACCGTCACGGCAGAGGACAAGGGCTTTCTGCTGGAGGTGGGGGGCGACTACGAACCGCTCATGCGGTCGATCACGTTCGAACGGGCGGAGGACTCCTCTGCAAAGACGACCTTGCTGCCCCGCTGGCGGGCCAACAACAACATCGTGCCCTTCAGCACCGCAAGCCTTGCTGCCACCTTGGCCGCCGACGCAACGGATGACGAGGAGAAGGCGTTCGAAGTGATGCGGTATGCGCTGGCCGTCAGCAACTACTACGACGCCCACTTCTGCGAAACGCTGCCCACGCGGCATCGCAGCCGCGTCTCCTACACGCTTCTGAAGGCGGTCAACATCTATGCGTTCGACCAATGCGGCCCGCTGAACTACACGCTGCGGAAGCTGTTTCTGACTGCCGGCATCTCATCCAACGATGCGTCGGGCACACACCATCAGTTCCAGCAGGCATTCTACGGCGGAAGTTGGCGGCTGTTCGACCTGTCGCCGCGCAAGTACTGGCTTAGCCGCGACAATGCCACCGTGGCCAGCCGGCGAGCGTTTGAGGACGACCTCTACCTGAAACTGCGCCAGGGCGACGGCGTGACTTCGGGGATCCGGGGGCGTGTCAGCCGGGCGCGATTCGGCTCGGCCGAGCGACCACACTCGATGGACTTCCCCCTGCGGCCGGGCGAGCGCGCGAGCATCTGCTGGCACAACGAGGGCCGGTGGTTCGAGATCACGGGGGACCGGCGCCCGATTCCCCTGGGGAAGGTGCCACCTTACTTTGGCAACGGGGCTATCGTATACGAGCCGACCGGCACAGGTGAGGCCACGGTGCTGGAGAACGCAGCGGTCCAGAGGACGGTCGGCGGTGTTTCCGTCCTGCGCGCGAAAAACCCGGCCGAGGCCGCCGCATTGATCTATCGGGCTCAGTGTCCCTACATTCTCTCCGACGCCAAGGTCAGCGGCACCTGCGCTGCCGAGGCGGCCGGCGCGGTCAGGCTGTCTCTGTCCTTCGATGAGGGCAAGAACTGGACCCAGGTCTGGCGGAGTGCCGAGCGAAACGGCCGGCTCAGCGCGAGTTTGCTTAAGGAGGTCACCGGCCGTTACGCCTACTGGCTGAAGGTCGGATTGGCCGCGGGCAGCCGCGCGACGGTCAGCGGGCTGAAGGTTCGGAGCACGCTGGTCGCGTCGCCCCTCGCGCTGCCGGGGAAACTCTCGCGGGGAAAGAACCGCGTCACCTTTGTGGGCGGACCGCCGATCGTGCCCGTCCGGGCGACCTGCCGGTGGACCGAGCGTCACCAGAGCGACCTGGGCGTGTCGCTGAACGCCATCCGATACTACCTCAACGGCGACGAGGCGCGCCGGAATCTCATCGTCGCGGCGCCGGGAGACGAGGTCCCGGTGAAGGTGACGTTGGAGGGTCGGCCTTTGCGCGGCGAGGCGTCGCTGGAGAACCTGCCGGGCGGCTGGACAAGTCAACCCGGGAGGAAGGCTGTCGAACGTGGTCCGGCGGGGTCTGCCGATGCGGAGTTTGTGCTTCGGCCGGTCGGGGTAGCCGAGGGCGACGTCGAGGCCTTTGACGTGGTCGTGGACGGATCGGACCCACCGCGCCGGGTGACGGTGCAGGTGCTGCTCGCCCGGGGCGCGCTCGTCCGCGAGGCCGAGCAGGCCGACGGGACCGATGGGGATGTGGCGGCGACGGACATCGCCGAACTCAGCGGCGCGCGCGGGATGCTTTTCCGTGGGAATGGGCGTTTGGTGTTTGACCTTAGGCCGCCGAGCGAGGGCAAATACGCCCTATGGTTGCGGGCGCGGTGGAGACCGGAGAGCGACACGAGTTTGACGCTTGCACTGAATGACGGCAAGGTCCGCAGGCTTCGGCCGACCGCCATGATCGGGTTCACCGATTGGACGAATCCCAGCCGCGCGCACACCAAGATGTTCGCCCACTTCGGCGAGCAATACGGCCACTGGGCTTGGTATCGGATCCCCGACGTCACGCTCGCGGCGAGTACGCACCGGCTGACTCTCGGCGCAAGCGCGGGTGCCTGCTTCGATGCGGTACTGCTCTTGCCCCAAAACGCGGCGGTCGACCGCGCCGCGATGAATCTGCTGCAGAACTGGAACTACAGCCCTTGGTACAATCCCCTGTGACGTTGAGTCACGAGCACGTGGATTCGGAACGTTCTTTCCCGGATCTGGAGGTGAAGCGAGGTGCCTATGATGGATGGTCGCACGGGCCGCATCCGCGACGTCATCGCCGCCGCCCGTGCCGCCGGAAAGTTCACCTGCAAGCCGGACGCGCAGGAATAGCCGGTCGGCGGACCACCGGATGCCCCAGGGCGCTGAGGGGACTGGGCGTCATGCGTCGCCGTCGCAGCATCTGAAGGGGCAGGCGGGGCTACGCCGAAGCCGCCAAACGAGCGCCCGGCTGTCATGGACAAAGTGGGTCACAAATTGGGTCAGTCGCCACTGCGTAGCCACTTGTCAGTTACTTGTGGGGCTGCTTGTCAACCACTTGTAAGCCTCGTTTTCGGCCGAAAAACGCATTGTAAGTGCTTGTAATGCAATGGCTTACGAGGCGATCAGTGGCCTCCGGAGCCAAAGGTTGGGGGTTCGAATCCTCCTGGGGACGCCACCCTAAGTCGCGTCAAGTCAAAGACTTACGGCCCTCCTTTTTGTATCGCCCGACGCCTATAACATGCGTTTTATGACCGATTTTATGACCACTTGGCCCGGTCGGTGGCCAAATGGACCGCTTCCCGCCTGCCAGCCGGGCAGGACTTTTTGGGTTTCTCGGCCTCGGCTCTGAGGCTGCCAGGGGCCGCCCCTTTCGCCCCGTCGCCTCGGCGCCGGCCCTCCAGCCTTCGGGCGTCGGGTGAGGCCGACGCCGACGCGACGGGGCTCCAGGGGCTTACGGGGGCCACGATGGGGGATGTCCCCCCTTTGCGGGAGAGCGCGGCGGGTACGGAGCCCCGCCGCGCTTGGCCCTCTGCTTGTGTTGGGGATGGGCCGAGTGGGTCTGGGGGAGATGGAATCTCCCCCAGAGGCCGTGTCGGCCCTGCTCAGGCCCACGCCGCAATCCGCTCAGGCGGACAGCGTCCCTAACACTCCAACGCTAAGTCGGCCATTTGCGCGGTGGGTCTGGGCACCCACCGCGCTCGAAACGGCCTTTCCAGGGCTGCGCGGCGCCTGCGGAGACCCGCCGCGCACAAGTTAGCGTTGTAGTGCTAACCTCTTGCGAGGATTGGGGTTACGCACGAGAAAACGGCGTGTCCTCCCACCGTTTCGGGAGGAGAGCCACTCTTATGATGTGGTCGGCAGGTGAGGTGATCTAACTCATGTTCCTGCCGACTCCTCGGACTGCCTTTCCGCTGCTGTCGCTATCGCTTAGGCCTGTGCAGTCGACTGCCAACCAGCAAGCCCGTCCAACGCCATCTGTGCCCCCATGGTCATCACAACCAGCCCGGTAATACGAATCAGGGCGCCGAGAATGTTGAATCGTCTCAGAACTGCGGCGATGGGTCCGGCAAGGCGCATGATCAGATAGTTGATAGCCACCGCGATGACCAGGGAGAGGGCGGGGAAAACGAACCCGGACTTCGCCGGCAACGCGATACATGCCGTGATGGTGGCCGGGCCGGCGATCATCGGACAAGCCAGGGGGACAAGAGCCACATCCTCGAACCGGTTCTGCATTTCCCTCTCGAAGAACACGCCCTTTCGCAAGGCATTGAAGCCGACCCAGAAAAGGACAGTACCTCCCGCCAACTGGAGGGCGTGCAACTGAACGTGAAAGACCATGCGAAGGAGAAGATCGCCAAAGGCCATGGCGGCAAGGAGTATCGCGGCCCCAATTAGGCTCGATTTGCTCGTGACCGCCCTGAGTTCTCGTTGTCCGTCGCTCGGCGGGAAAGCAGAAAGCACGGAGACTTTGCTGATCGGGTTGATCAGCGCCAGGAGGTACAGGGCGTCAACCAGGACGGTCACAAGATCACCTTCCATGGCCTCATCATCGAAAGCGGGATGTTATCCTTTGAGATGTCACGGGCAATCTACGGTGACCCCCTTCGTCAGGTTCTTGCCACCATTCGAATCTCTGCATCCATGGCACTGTGCTTGGGGCGCTATGTCATCCTACGATGTCAGCGGCACTCCGGAAGCCAGGACCCCGGTGCGGGTCTCAGTCGCGCCTATCTCGCAGGACATGACCTACTTCGGCGTCAACTTCCCGACCGCCGCCTGCAACTCCTTCAGCGCCTTCTTGTCGGCCGTGTAAATCACCGACTTGCCCTGCCGGGTGCCGCTTACGAGCCGGCCCATCCGCAGCAGGCCCAGGTGGTGGCTGAGCGTCGGCTGCTTGAGTTTCAGGGCCTTGCACAGCCCGCCCACATTCGACGGGCCTTTGCTCAGTTCCGCCAGGATGCCCACGCGGGTCTTGTCCGAGAGCAGCGAGAAGCCCCGGGCCCATTCCTTCAGCGTGCTTGCATTCGGTCGTCTTTGCTTGGCCATTGGTCTCCCTTTCCCCTTTCAGTTCTCACGAAGGATGCATCATACACATGACAGGCTTCGGAGCCAGGGAAAAGGACCCCGCGGCGCATTTCCCGTTCCGCGGACCGGGACGGGTGTGGCGGCCTCCGCGGCGGTTCCCTGTAATGCCGCCGATGCCTTCCTCCGATACAGAGCGGGCCGGCGATGGCCCCCGCCTCCGCTTCGACCGGGGCACGCTGCTCTTGGGCGGCCTCGCCGCGGAGCCGGTGCGGGACCTCTTCGGCCCCGACCTTCGGACGTGGGACGGCCGCCTGGGCGCCTGGCGATGCGACGCCATGCCCTGCGAGGCGGACTGGGTGGGTGGCGACCGAGACGCGCTTCCGCCGCATCATGGGCTATCAACATCTCTGGATCTTGAAGGCGTACCTGGGCGACGCCGCGTGCGGCGAACAGGTTGCGTCGGCACGAAAGGCCGGTTAACATGAATCCCGGAGCCGCCATCGACCTTCAACTACGATGGGGATATCCTCTCCGCGGTCGCCAACGCTCCGCTGGCATCTGGTTCCGCAATCGACACACAAAGGTCGACGGCACCCCTTGCAAGGCATCTTGACAGGGTCGAAGGGGTCTTTACAATCATCGACGGTCATACCGACCGTCACATCGGCCTGACGGCCCGGGCGTGGGGTTCCGGACAGGCACGGCCGGCGCAAGAGCAAGTGGTCGGACAATGTGGCCATACGTCCGTGGGGGACCGTATGGACCCTCGAGTCAGCGGATCGACGATTGCCCGGGCGCCCTACGCCTTTGTCACCAAGCGAGGGGCCCCGGTCCTGATCACCCCGCTTGACGATTCGCGGGCCGAGGCCCTGGTGGCGATGTACCTGGCGTACGAGCCCCGAAACGCTTTCTGGGGATTGCCACCCATTCGGGACGACGCCTGTCGCCGATGGGCCCGGGGGATGATCGCCGACGGCCTGAACCTGGTGGCTCTCTCGATGGACGCGGGCGTCGTGGGACACGCGGCGCTGTTTCCCATGCAAGACGACGCCTGCGAGATGCTGGTGGTCGTGTCGCCGCCGTTCCAGGACCGGGGCATCGGCACGCAACTGGCGCGGTGCGCGGTCCGATTGGCCCACGAGGTCGGCTTCTGCCGCATCTGGATCTCGGTGGAGGCGGCGAACCGGCGCGCCCGGCACGTGTTCCGCAAGTGCGGATTCGACGACCTGGCGTGGCACGACGAGATGGAGGTGGAGATGGCTCTGGAGGTCTGCCACCTCCACGACCCGTCCAAGGTGCGGGTGGCCGAGTTGATGACCCGTCAGGTGGTCTGCGCCCACCCGAGCCTCCCGTGCCGGAGGGCCGTCGACCTGTTCCTCTCGCATCCCATCGGGGCCATGCCCGTGCTGGACGACCGGGAACGTATCGTCGGCATCATTTCGCAGACGGACCTGCTGATGCCGGGCGGCCTGTCGAAGGCGGTGGGCGACCTGATGACCCGGCAGGTGGTCACGGCCCGGGCGGACTGGTCCCTGGCGCGGGTGATCAGCCTCTTTCACTCGCGCCGGATCCGGTGTGTGCCGGTCGTGGATGCCCAGGGGCGGTTGGTGGGCGTGATCGGACGGAAGGACATCCTCGCCTTCTACGTCGGCTAGCACTACAACGCTAAGTCGGCCATTTGCGCGGTGGGTCTGGGCACCCACCGCGCTCGAAACGGCCTTTTCAGCGCTGCGCGGCGGGTACGGAGACCCGCCGCGCACGAGTTAGCGTTGTAGTGCTAGAGCGCTTTCAGTTTGGCATGGTAGCGCGGCAGGTCTCCGCACCCGCCGCGCGCAGGTTCGGGATGCACCAGGCGCGGTGGTGACGGAGAACCACCGCGCCGCCCCGCGCGGTCAAACCGCTCTAGGCGAGAGGGCCTGGAAGGCGTGAGGATGGCCTTCCGGCCTGGCTCGGCACAAACGTGTCGCCTCGGTTCCGGCCGATCGTGTGGTGCTCCGTACGGGCCACCGGCGCGTCGCCTGGCTGTTGGAGTGACCGGTGACCTTCCGCCTGCACGATGTGGATCGGCAGGTCCGAGGGCCCTTGCTCACGTGCCCGGCTGATCCTATACTGATTGCGCACGCGGTGACCATTTCCATCGGCGGAGGGCAGGCGTGGGTTCCTCCACAGAGCAACGTTCCGAGGCCCAGAGTCGCGGCACGGGGCAGGGCGCGGTGGCGGAACCGTCCGAAACCGAGATCGAGTCGGTGCTGGATTCGCTTGACGTGAGTCCGGCCTCGAACCTCATCGGCGTGCTCCAGGATATCCAGGACCGGTTCGGGTACCTGCCGCCGGCGGCGCTGGGCGACCTGTCCCGCCGCATGCGCCTTCCGCTGAGCCGCATCTACGGCGTCGTCTCGTTCTACGCCCAGTTCTATACCGAGCCGCGCGGCCGCCATACGATCCGGTGCTGTCGCGGCACGGCCTGTCATGTGAAGGGCGCGGGGAGGGTGCTCGACGCCGTCCAGCGCGAACTCGGCATCGAAGAGGGCGAGATGACGCCCGACATGATGTTTCAACTCGAAACGGTCGCGTGCCTGGGGACCTGTTTCCTGGCGCCCGCCATGATGATCGACCACCAGTACTTCGGCAATCTCAACCCCCAACGCGCCCAGCGCATCCTGCAAGACTACCGGACCCGGAACGCATGAAACGGCTGTCGTCCCCCGAGGATCTGGAAGCACGCCGGCGGGAACTGGCGCCGGCCCCTGCCCCCGAGGCCACGATCCGCGTCTGCTCGACCGGCTGCCGCGCCCTCGGCGCGCTGGAGGTGTGCGACGCCCTCGAGGCCGAGGTCCGGACACGGAACCTGGCCGACCGCGTCCGCGTCGTCCGTGTCGGATGTCACGGCTTCTGCGCCGGTGCCGTCGCCCTGGTCATTGATCCGAAAGAGATCTTCTACCAGGGGGTGACGCCCGAGGACGCCGCCGAGATCATCGAGAAGACGGTCCTGGGCGGCAAGGTCATTCGGCGGCTGTGCGCCTCGGCCGGCGGCCGCACCATCTCGCGCCGCAGCAAGATTCCCTTCTTCAAGCATCAGACGCGACGGGTGCTGAAGCACTGCGGCGTGGTGGACCCGAGAAGCCTGGAGGACGCCGTCGCCCACGGCGCGTACGCGGCGGCGGCAAAGGCGCTGGCCTCCGGAGACCCGGAGGCGGTCGTCGGCGAGGTCACCCGCTCGGGCCTCCGGGGGCGGGGCGGCGCCGGATTCCCCACCGGCCGCAAGTGGCAACTGGCCCGCCAGGCGCCGGGCGACGAGAAATACATCATCTGCAACGCCGACGAGGGCGACCCGGGCGCCTTCATGGACCGGGCCCTGCTGGAGGGGGACCCGCACCTGGTGATCGAAGGCATGCTCCTCGGCGCCTTCGCCATCGGCGCCTCCCGCGGCGTCATCTACGTGCGGGCGGAGTACCCCATCGCGATCGAACACACCGAGGTCGCACTGGCCCAGGCGCGGGAGGCGGGCCTGGTGGGCGAGAACATCCTCGGCACGGGTGTGGATTTCGACATCGAGATCCGCCAAGGGGCCGGCGCCTTCGTCTGCGGCGAAGAGACGGCCCTGATCGCCTCGGTCGAAGGCCGGCGCGGCATGCCGCGCCCCCGCCCGCCGTTCCCGGCCACAAGCGGGCTCTCCGCCAAGCCGACCAACATCAACAATGTGGAGACGTGGGCCAACGTGCCGCGCATCCTCGCCGACGGTGCCGAGGCCTTCGCCAGCGTGGGCACGGACGGCTCGAAGGGCACCAAGATCTTCGCCCTGGCCGGCAAGGTCAACAACACGGGCCTCGTGGAAGTGCCGATGGGCACGACGCTTCGCGAGATCGTGTTCGACATCGGCGGGGGCATCCCGCGCGGGCGCACGTTCAAGGCCGCCCAGATGGGCGGACCGTCCGGCGGATGCGTGCCGGCCCGCTACCTCGACCTGCCCATCGACTACGACTCCGTCAAGGAGGTCGGCGCCATCATGGGGTCGGGCGGCCTGATCGTCATGGACGAGGCCACCTGCATGGTGGACATCGCCCGCTTCTTCACGGACTTCTGCCAGAAGGAATCGTGCGGCAAGTGCGCGCCGTGCCGCGTCGGCACCAAGCGGATGCTCGAGATCCTGGAGCGCATCTGCCGCGGCGAGGGCGAGATGGAAGACCTCGACCGCCTGGTGGAACTCGGCGAGATGATCCAGGAAGCGTCGCTCTGCGGACTGGGCCAGACCGCGCCGAACCCCGTCCTCTCGACGCTCCGCCACTTCCGCCACGAGTACGAGATCCACATCCGGGAGAAGCGGTGCCCGTCGCACGCGTGCGAGGTCCTCGCGCCGGTCTCGTGCGCGAGCGCCTGTCCGGCCCACGTGAACGTGCCGGAGTACGTTGCCCTGATTGCCGAGGGCCGTTTTGCCGACGCCCTCGACGTGATCCGTCGGCGGAACCCGCTGGCGTCGGTGTGCGGCCGGGCGTGTCACCACCCGTGCGAGATGTTCTGCCGGCGGGGCGACGTGGACGAACCGGTGGCCATCCGCCACCTGAAACGCTTCGTGACCGATCGCGTGAAAGACGCCGGCACGCCGCCCCGGTGGCAGGGACCGAGGCGCGGCCGCGTGGCCGTCATCGGGTCCGGTCCGGCCGGGCTGACCGCCGCCTACTTCCTCGCCGTCATGGGCCGGGAGGTCAAGGTCTTCGAGGCCCTCGACACGATCGGCGGGATGTTGGCGGTCGGCGTCCCCGAGTACCGTTTGCCCCGTGACGTGCTGGAGCGCGACATCGACTACATCCGCCGTGCCGGCGTCGACATCGAGACCGGCCGCCGGGTCGATTCCGTCCAGGCGCTCCGCCGGGAGGGGTACGACGCCGTCTTCGTCGCGGCGGGGGCGCACCGCAGTTACCGTCTCGATATCCCGGGTGAAGACAGCCGGGGCGTCCACGACGCCATCGCTTACCTCCGTCGGGCCGCCATGGGTCAACTCGGCGAGACGCCGGGGCGGGTCGTCGTGATCGGCGGGGGCAACGCGGCCATCGACGCGGCGCGCACCGCGCTGCGCCTCGGCGCCGCGTCCGTGAGCATCCTCTACCGCCGCACGCGCGAGGAGATGCCCGCCCTCCGCGACGAGATCGAGGAGGCCGTCATGGAGGGCGTCGATCTCCGCTTCCTGGTCACGCCCATCGAAATCCTGACCGAAGACGGCCGCGTGCGGGCCGTCCGCTGCGCCGAGATGGAACTCGGAGAGGCCGACGAAAGCGGCCGGCGCCGACCCGTTCCCAGGGAAGGCGCCGAACAGACGGTCGAGGCGGACGACGTGATCGTGGCCGTCGGACAGCAGCCGGAACTCGAGTTCGCCGCCGCCGACGGACACCTGGTCGTCTCGCGCGGCCGGGCGGTGGCCGATCCGGTGACTCAGCATGCCGGCGGCGGCATCTTCGTGGGCGGCGATGCCGTCACCGGACCCGCCACCATCGTCGAGGCCATTGCGGCCGGTCAGCGTGCGGCCCAGGCCATCGACATCTTCCTGGGCGGGAAGGGCGACCTGCCGCCCGATCGCGGCATTGCCTCGCCCGGCAAGCCCGCCGAGCCGGAAGACGAGGCCGCCGCGCGCCGCCGGCCCATCCGGTCGCGGTCGCCGAGGAAACGCCGCGGCGACTTCGAGGAGGTCATCAAGGGCTATACGCTCCGGGCCGCCTGCGCCGAGGCACGCCGCTGCCTCCGCTGCGACCTGGAGGAGTAACGCGGGCCGGGCCCGCCCCGGCCCGCTCGGCCGTCGCCGCCTTCGGCGAGGCGGTGCCGGTGGGCGACGCAGTAAGGATGGTGTCATGGCCGACGAGGTAACCCTGACCATCGACGGGCAGGAGGTCTCGGTCCCGCCGGGCACGACGGTGTTTCACGCGGCCCGGCAGTTGGGCATCGACATTCCGCACCTGTGCTACGATCCCGCCCTGGGGCTCGAACCCACCAGTTCCTGCCGCCTGTGCGTGGTGGAGGTGGAAGGGGCCCGCGGCCCGGTGCCGTCGTGCTCGTACCCCGTGGCGGGGGGGATGGTCGTCCGCACCGACACGCCGCACCTGCGCCGGATGCGGCGGTTGTTGATCGAACTGCTCCTCTCGGACCACCCCGCCGACTGCCTCACGTGCGAGCGGAACGGCGCCTGCGACCTCCAGGCCTACGCCTACGAGTACGGCGTGAAGGAGTCGCGTTTCGCCGGCGAGGCCGTCCCGCCCCGGCCGGTCCGGGACGGCCCCGCCATCGTGTACGACCGGTCGAAGTGCATCCTGTGCGGCCGGTGCGTGCAGGTGTGCCAGGAGGTCCAGGCCTCCGGCGCCATCGACTTCTACGGCCGCGGCTTCGAGACGTGCATCGCCTTGCCGCCGGACCAGACGCGCGAGGAGTCCGTCTGCGCCGAGTGCGGCAACTGCATCGACGTCTGTCCGACCGGGGCGCTGTATGCCGCCGGACGAGAGGGGGAAGGGCGGACGTGGGAGTTCGAGCAGGTGCCCACCATCTGCCCGTACTGCGGGTGCGGGTGCACGATCGTGCTGAACATCCATGACGGCCGGGTGGTCCACATCACCGGCGAGCCCGGCCTGGGCGTCTCGAAGGGCCTGCTGTGCGTCAAGGGGCGGTTCGGCGCCGACTTCATCGGCCACGAGCAGCGCCTGACCGACCCGCTCATCCGCAAGGAGGGCGACCTCGTCCCCGTCACGTGGGACGAGGCGCTCGATTTGGTGGCCCGGCGGCTCGGGGAGATCCGCGACGCCCACGGGGCCGACGCCGTCGGCGGCCTCTCTTCCGCCAAGACCACCAACGAAGAAAACTACCTCATGCAGAAGTTCATGCGGGCGGTCCTCGGCACGAACAACGTGGACCACTGCGCGCGGCTGTGCCATGCCTCAACCGTGGCCGGCCTGGCACGGGCGTTCGGCTCGGGCGCCATGACCAATTCCATCGACGAGTTCGAACAGGCCGACGCCATTTTCGTCATCGGGTCCAACACGACCGAGTGCCATCCCATCATCGGCGCGGCCGTCAAGCGGGCCGTCCTTTCCGGCAAGACGACCCTCATCGTGGCGGACCCGCGGACCATCGAACTCACCGAGTTCGCCCGGGTCCACATGCAGCAGAAGGGCGGCACGGACGTCGCCCTCATCAACGCCATGATGCACGTCATCCTGGCCGAGGGGCTCCAGGACGACGCCTTCATCGCCGAGCGGACCGAAGGCATCGAGGATCTCCGCCGGGCCGTCGAACCGTACACGCCCGAGATGGCCGCCAAGATCACCGGCGTGCCGCCCGGGAAGATCGTCGAATCGGCCCGCGCCTACGCCGCGGCCGACGCCGCCTCCATCGTCTATTCCATGGGCATCACCCAGCACACCACCGGGACGGACAACGTCCTCAGCCTGGCGAACCTTGCGATGCTGACGGGCCACATCGGCCGGCCCGGCACGGGCGTGAACCCCCTCCGGGGGCAGAACAACGTCCAGGGCGCCTGCGACCTCGGCGCCCTGCCCAACGTGTATCCCGGCTATCAGAAGGTGACCGACCCGGCGAGCCGGGAGAAGTTCGAGAAGGGCTGGGACGCGACGCTCAGCCCGGATGCCGGCCTGACGGTCGTCGAGATGCTGAACGCCGCCGCCGACGGCGACCTGAAGGCCCTCTACGTCATGGGCGAGAATCCCATGCTCAGCGACCCCGACACGAATCACGTCGAGAAGGGGCTGCGGAACCTGGCGCTGCTCGTCGTCCAGGACATCTTCCTCTCCGAGACGGCCGCCCTGGCCGACGTGGTCCTGCCCGCCGCCTCCTTCGCCGAGAAGGACGGCACGTTCACGAACACCGAGCGGCGGGTTCAGCGGGTCCGCAAGGCCGTCGACGCGCCGGGCCGGGCACGCACGGATTGGCAGATCCTGTGCGACCTCGCCGGCCGCATGGGTTATCCGATGGCCTACGACCATCCGTCCGCCATCCAGGACGAGATCGCCTCGCTGACCCCGTCTTACGGCGGCATCACCTACGACCGGCTCGAGGCGGGCGGCCTCCAGTGGCCGTGCCCCGACGCCGACCACCCCGGCACGCCGTACCTGCACAAGGGGACGTTCGCGCGCGGCCTCGGCAAGTTCCACGCGGTCGAGTTCATGCCTCCGAAGGAACTGCCCGACGAGGCGTACCCGTTCGTGCTTTCCACCGGCCGCATCCTCCAGCACTTCCACACGGGCACGATGTCGCGGCGGTCGGACGTGCTCGACAAACTCGTTTCGGTCGGCGCGATCGAGATCCACCCGGACGACGCGGCGCGCCTCGGCATCGCCGATTCCGACACCGTCCGCGTGGCCTCGCGTCGCGGCGAGATCGAGTTGCCCGCCCGCGTGACGGAGCGCGTGGCGCCCGGCACCACGTTCCTGGCGTTCCATTACCGCGAGGCGCCGGCCAACCGCCTCACGATTGCGGCGCTGGACCCCATAGCGAAGATCCCGGAACTGAAGGTCTGCGCCGTCCGCATCGAACCTGGTTCGGCCGCCAAGCCATGACCGGATCGCCAGCGTCCCGCGGTCTCCTGCGCGACGTGCCCGTGCGGCGCGTCGGGCCGCCGCGCCCCGCCGGAAGGGGAGCCGGCGGCGCGTCGCGCGACGTCGTCGCGGTCGAACATCGCGTGCAACTTGTCGTGAACGCAAGGCCGCTGCTCTGGATCAACTGCCTGCCCGACTCGCTGGAGGCCCTGGCGGCCGGGTTCCTCGTCTCGGAGGGTGTGCTCGATGGGCCCGAAGCGATCGCCGACGTGGCTGTCGCGCCGGACCTGGCGCGGGTCGAGGTGCGCGGCCACGTGGACCCCGACCGCCTGGTGACGTTTCGCGAGCGGCTCTCGATCACGTCCGGCTGCGGCGGCGGTGCGTCGGCGGGAGACGAGGCCTTGCCGCCGTCGCACAGCGACGCCGCGTTCCGTCCCGAGGACTTGCTCGAGCGTCTCAGCGAGATGGCGGCCGCCTCCGCCCTGTTTCGCGACACGGGTGCCGTGCACCTTGCCGCGGCCACCGACGGGGAGAGCCTCTCGGCGTTTGCGGAGGACATCGGCCGGCACAACGCCGTCGACAAGACCATCGGCCGGTGTCTGCTGCAAGGGGTGCCGCTCGGCGAGCGGGCGATTCTGACCACCGGCCGCGCCAGCGCCGACATCGTGGCCAAGGCCGCCCGGGCCGGCCTGCCCGTGGTCGTCAGCCGGGGAGCGACTACCTCGCGAGCCATCGAGTTGGCTCGCCTTGCGAACCTGACGGTCGTCGGCTTTGCTCGCCGCGGGCGGATGAACGCCTATACGGCCCCGGGGCGCCTTGGCCTGGCGGCGGACACCCAACAGCCGGGGGAGACCACGCCATGAGACGCATGGCTTACACGGCCTTGGTGCTCGGTGGCCTTTTGGCCGCCCATCTGACGCCCTCGTGTGACGAGGCGCCGGTGCCGGAGCCGAGCGGCCTGGGGACCCTTCGCCTCGCCACCACCACCAGCACGGAGAACTCCGGGCTCCTGGACCGCCTGCTTCCACCCTTCGAGGCGCGGTTCGGGGCCGAGGTCCGCGTGGTGCCGGTGGGAACCGGCCGGGCCCTCGCCCTGGGCCGCAACGGCGACGCGGACGTCTTGCTGGTTCACGCCCCGGCCGCCGAGGCGGCCTTTATCGAGGCGGGGTACGGTGTCAATCGTCGGGCCGTCATGGTCAACGATTTCCTCCTGCTGGGTCCGGCGGCAGACCCGGCCGGGGTGGCTGAGACCGACTCGGCCGCCGACGCCCTGGCCGCCGTCGCCCGCGCCGAGGCCCCGTTCGTCTCCCGCGGCGACGATTCCGGCACCCACAAGAAAGAGCGGGCCCTGTGGGCCGAGGCGGGTATCGAACCGGCCGGCCCGTGGTACCTGGAAGTCGGCCAGGGCATGGGCGCCACGCTCCTGCTCGCCGACGAGAAGCGGGCTTATTGCCTCTCGGACCGCGGCACGTATCTGGCCATGCGGGACAAGATCGACCTGGAAGTCCGCTTCGAGGGCGACCCCGTGCTCCGGAACCCATACAGCATCATCGCGGTCAATCCCGCCCGGCACCCGGACGTGAACTACGCCGGGGCGATGGCCCTCGTCGGGTGGGTCACCTCGCCCCGGGGCCAGCGCCTCATCGGGGACTTTCAGGTCGACGGCGAGGGGCTGTTCCAGCCGACGGCCGTGCCGGACGCCGCGCCGACGGACGCGCCGAAGGCCTCGCCGGACACGCCATGAATTGGACACTCGACCAGTTTCTCCAGGCCCTCCGGTTGCTCGGGTCGCTGGACGCCGAGGTGTACCGGGCGGTGATGGTCTCGCTGGGTGTGGCGTCGGCCTCGACGGTCCTGGCGACGGGGGCGGGGCTGCCGCTGGGACTGGCCATCGGCCTGGCGCGGTTCCGGGGCAAACGCCTCCTGACCACGGTCCTGCACGCCCTCATGGCGGTGCCCACCGTGCTGATCGGCCTGGTCTTCTACGCGATCCTTTCCCGGCAAGGTCTGCTGGGCGGATGGGGCCTGCTGTACACGCGGTCGGCCATCGTGCTGGGCCAGTTCGCGCTGGCCCTTCCGCTGGTGACGGCCCTGGCCCACGCGGCGACCGAGGGGCTGGATCCGCGGGTCCGCCGGACGGCCCAGACGCTGGGAGCCGGCCGGTGCCGGACCGCCCGCACCCTGCTCTCGGAGGGCCGGCGGGGGTACCTGGCGGCCGTCGTGGCGGGGTTCGGACGGGTCTTCGGCGAGGTCGGCATCAGCATGATGCTCGGCGGGAACATCCGGGCCTACACGCGGACCGTCACCACCGCCATCGCCCTGGAAACCGCCAAGGGCGACGTGGCGCTCGGCATCGCGCTGGGCATTGTCCTGATGATCGTGGCCCTGGGCGTGAACCTGATCTTCCTTTGGCTCCACGGCGGCGGAGAACGGGCGTGACGGCAAGCGCGATCGACGTCCGCAACCTGACCAAGGCGTACGCCGGTCGCCGGGTTCTCGAGGTCGAGCGGTTCGACCTGCCGCGCGGGACCATCGCGGCCGTCGTCGGACCGAACGGCAGCGGAAAGACCACGCTGCTCTCGGTGCTGGCGCTCCTGGAACCGCCGACGACGGGCCGGATCGTCCTGCTGGGCCGGACGGTCAACGCGCGAAACGCCGCCGCGCTGCGTCGGCACGTGGTCCTGGTCCACGAGGAGCCCTGGATGTTCGCGACGACCGCCCTGGCCAATGTGACGTACGGCCTCTCGGCGCGGGGGGTGGGCCGGCGCGAGGCCCGGCGTCGCGCCTCGGCCGCCCTGGACGCCGTCGGCATGGCGGAGGCCGCGGACCGGCCCGCCCGATACCTCTCGGCCGGCCAGCGTCGGCGGGTCGCCCTGGCGCGGGCGCTGGCCGTCGAGGCCGAGGTCCTGCTCCTGGACGAGCCGATGGCCGGCATCGACGCCCAGCACGCCGACGTGATTGAACGGGCCCTGGCCCGCCTGCCCCGAGAAGGACGGAGCGTGATGCTGGCCACCCATCGCCTGGCTGCGGCCTACCGCCTGGCGGACCGCTCGCTCGGGCTGGTCGCCGGCCGGCTGACCGAGACGCCGATCGACAACCATTTTGCCGGGACCATCGTCGAGCAGGCCGGCGAACCGGTCATGGCGATCGCCCCGGGCTGCGTGGTGCACGTGGCGACCGACCTGCGGGGCCCGGCCCACGTGGTCATCGATCCCCGCTCGGTGATCCTCAGCCGCCCGGCCGCACGGGACCGACCCGGCCCCCCGCCGTCCAGCGCCCGGAACACCCTCTTCGGCCGCGTGGCGGCCCTGGCGGTCCAGGGCCACAGCGTCCGGGTCACCGTGGACGTCGGCGTGCCGATGGTGGCGGTGGTGACCGAGCAGTCGCTGCGGGAGATGGGGCTGGCGCTGGGGCAGACGGTGGCGGTCATCTTCAAGGCATTCGCGGTGGCGGTCTATGGAGGGAGAGGGGCATGATTTCACCGGAAGAGGCCCTTCGGCGGGTCCTGGCGCATACGCCCCGGCTGGAGGCTGAGGAGATGCCGGTCTTGGAGGCGGCAGGGGCCGTCCTGGCCGAGCCGGTCGCCAGCGACATGGACCTGCCGCCGTTCGACAAGAGCGCCATGGACGGCTACGCCGCCCGGTCCGATGACCTGGCCCACCTGCCGGCGCTCCTGGCCGTGACCGAAGAGGTGCCCGCCGGCGCGGTGCCGACGCGGCCGGTGGAGGCCGGCGGCTGCGCCCACATCATGACCGGCGCGCCCGTCCCGGAGGGCGCCGACGTAGTCGTG
>JAWODB010000326.1:0-21264 GCA_046483505.1 Phycisphaerae bacterium | reverse complement strand
GGGGCTTGCGGGGGCGTGTGGATGAGACAGTCCCCCGCTTGCGTTGGGCTTGGGAAGAGGGGGTCTGGGGGAGAAGGGTTCTCCCCCAGGGTGTGCCTCGCCGCAACACGCTGACGGAGCCGTGTGCCGCTCGCCCCCACTTCTGGGACGATACTAAAAACTCAGTCCCCGTAAACCTTTACGAGGCGCCGGGCGGTTCGTCGGCCCCGCCGGCTACTGCTTCTCCTCCTCTTCCTCGAGGATGTGCGCCCGCCACGGCCGGCGGGCCGACCGGATCCGCACGATCGACGCCGCCGCCGTCGTCCGCTCCAGCGGCACCTGGCTGGCGAGCATCCGTTCCAGGGCCGGGACGGCCGGCGTGTACGCCGTCTCGCCGAGTTCGCGTGCGGCCAGGACGCGGGTCTGGCTGTCCGGGGCCTCGAGCATATCGAGGAGCATGCCGATCCGCTTGAAATCCCCCAGCCGCGCCAGCGCCGCCATCGCCCCGAACTTGACGTCCAGGAACCGGCTCTGGCACAGGCGCTCGAGCAGTGGGATGTCTTCCTGCTCGCCCATGCGGCCCAGCAGCCGCACCGCGTAGTAGCGGACGGTGTGCCGGCTGTGGCGGGTCAGGACGCGGACGCGCTCCAGGCCCGCGTCCGAGCCGAGGCGGTGCATCGCCTCGGCCGCCCGCAGGACGACCACGGCGTCCGGGTCGTCGAGTTTGACCTGGAGCATCCCGAGAGCGCTGTCCTGGCCCGTCAGGCCGAGCAGCCAGACGGCGGTGCGGCGGAGGGTCACGTCCGGCGAGGCCAGGGCCTCGCGCAGGGCGTCCATGCGGTCCGGCGCCACGGTCATGGCCAGGCCGAAATCGGCCGCCAGGCGGACCGACGCCTCGGCGTCGCGCTGCTTGCGGCGGAACAGGTCGCCCAGGTCGCGGCGCTGCATCGTGCCGAGCAGCGCCAGGGCCGTCGTGCGGACCCGCGGGTCGCGGGCGTCGGCCAGGGCCTCCACGTGCGAGAGTGGCGGCCGGCGGTCGCTCTCCAGGTACGTCTCGCACGCCATCGCCTGGATGGGCGGCTGGGCGGACCGCAGGGCCTCGTCCAGCACCTGGTACGGCGTGTCGAAGCCGGCGTCGCGGCGGGACCCGCCCCCGGCCCACGCCGGACGGACCGCCCGGTCCCGGCTCGCCGAGTCGCACCCGCAAGCGCCGGCGACGCCGGCGGCCACAAGCACCATCAGACAGCGTTTCACGGGGGGCCTCCTCCTCGCCGAGGCACGTCCGCACCCCGGCGTTTATCATTCTTCATTCATCATTTGTCATTGTTTTTGGCCGCCCCGGTCGTGCAGGCGTCCGACGATCACCGCCGCCGCGAGCCCCGCCGTCGCCAGCAGGCACCCGTAGGCGAACGCGTCGCCGTGCACCGTGTACGGGGCGATGCGGTCATCGAGGGTGGCCTCCCCCACGATGCAGCCGCGGACGCCGCGGCGCCGGCCGTCGCGCTCGACCACGCGGGTGATGCGGCCGGTGGACTGGATGATCGCGCTGATGCCCGTGTTGACGCTCCGGACGACGGGCACGCGGTTCTCCACCGCCCGGAACACGCACAGGTTCAGGTGCTGGTCGAGTTCCCACGTCCCGGCGAACCAGCCGTCGTTCGAGATGTTGACGATGAAGTCGGCGGCCTTGAGGAATCCGGCGGATGCGCGGCGGGTCTCCGTACCCGCCTCGCCATCCTCCGCCCGCCCGGCCGGCGACGGCACGTCGCCGGCTGTTGCCGTTTCGCCTTCAATGGCATTCGGCGGCGACCTTCGGTCGCCGGCTAAACGGGCGGATGGGTCGCCGCCCCGAGGAGGAGCACCCGCCCGGACCATCTCCCGGATGCGGTAGGCCATGGCGTCCTCGTAACAGATGGCCACCTGGAACCGGACCTCGCGCCCGCCGCCCCGGGTCGCCTCGCCCCCGCCGTCCTCCCCCTTCTTGCCGTAACGGATGGCGAACGGCGCCTGGTCGTGCGCGCCCGGCGTCAGGCTGTGATCGTACTCGTACGGCGTGAACGCCTGGAGCACGCCGTGCAGCCACGGCCAGGACTCCTTCAGCGGCACGTACTCGCCGAAGGGGACGAGGTGGGCCTTGGCGTACCGGTGGTCGGCCTTGTAGGGGCGGGCGTCGGGCGTCAGGAGGAAGGCGGTGTTCTGCCGCGGCCCGCGGGTGAAGTACCCGCCCCCCGGCAGGCGGTACACGCCTTCGAGGTCGACCGCGTGGGCGCCGAACAGGATCGGCACGTCGGCCTGGCGGGCCTTCTCGTGAATGGCGAGCCAGTACCCGCGCGAGCGGTTCTGGAGGTAGCGGAACACCCGCCGGAGGCCTTCCTGCTCGATGACGCGGTCGATGTCGGCCTCCAGGTACTCGCGGTTCAGGATGCCGGGGACCATCGTCTCGGGCCAGCAGACGAGGTCCACCGTCCGGCCGCGCTCCGCCGCCCGGGCCAGGGCCTGGTCCGTCAGGTCGAGTTGGGCCTGCATCATCTGCTCTTCCAGCCGCTGGACCTGCTCCAGGCGGGCCTTGAGTTTGATTTCCTGCGGCACGTTGGTCTGGACGCTCGCGACGACGGGCCCGCCCCCCTGCGGCGCTTCGGCCAGGCGGTGCAGGCCGTAGCCGACCGTCACGGCCGACGCGACGGCCACGACGAGGAGGTTGGCCAGCAACATGCCGCTTACGCGAGGTTTCCCAGCGGCTTCCGCGCGGCGAGGCTCCCGGCCCGCCGCGCCGTCGTTTGGTGTGGCCCGGCCGGCTTGCCCGGCCGGGGAATCGGCGCGGGGGGGGCGGAGACCCTCCGCGCCTTCTTCGTCAAATTCAGCCACACCGCGCGGCACGAAGAGCGGCCGGACCAGCACCGCCGCCACAAGGCCCGTCGTGGCCAGACACAGGGCCGACGGGCCGTAGGCGCCCACCACGTCGGCCGTCTGGATGAGCACCAGGTTCTCGTACTGCGTGTGGCCGACGAAGAGCCACGGCAGACCCGACAGGGCCCACCCGCGAATCCACTCCAGCGCCACCCACACCACGGGGGCGGCGACGGCCAGCGGCACGGCCTGCCGCCGGCTCAGCCATCGCATCGCCAGCGCCCACACCGCCCAGTACAATCCCAGGTACGGAAGGACCGCCAGGTACCCCGCCGTCGTAATCGGAACGATCCAGTACAGGTTGATCCCGAAGAAGACGATGCCGCCCGCCAGGGCGGCGACGAAGGCGTCGCGGCCGGTCCGGGCGCGGACGGCCGTCACCATCAGCGGCACGAGGGCCACGTACGCGAGCCACGAGACCTCCGCCGGCGGAAACGCCAGCGTCAGCAGCCCGGCCGACGCCAGGGGCGGCCCGAACAGCCACGCCAGGCCGCGCAGGATGGAGCCCCACGACCGGTGCGTGCGGGGCGTGCGGCCGCCGTCGTTGCGCACCGTGACCCGGCTCTTGGCGGGGGCGCGCTTGTGTTGGCGGCGGTCGGCCATGGATGGTTCCCGGGGGCGAAGGCAAGTGTCCCATTCTCGCCGCGGCGGACGAAGGTGTCAAGCAACGGAAACCGATCGTCCTTTGTCCTTCGTCCTTGGTCCTTGGTCATTTGTCACTTGTCATTCGTCCTTTGTCGTTGGTCACCGGCGAGCGGAAGCGTACAATGGCGGCCGTACGGCAACGGCTGTCACTGGTCATTGGTCCTTGGTTCTTTGTCATTTGTTTCGGCGCGCCGGCAGGCTGTCGACAGCATCATACGTCTTCCCGCCGCACACCAGGGACAAATGACAAGTGACAAATGACGAATGACAAATGACCAATAACAAACCCGACCTCGCGCCTGCATCACAAAAGGAAAAGGAGTCTCCCATGGCCAAGCCGTCCAAGACCACCCTCGCGGTTCTCGTCGGCACACGGGGATTCTTCCCGACGCACCTCGCCGCCGAAGGCCGCAAGGCCCTCCTCAAGGTCCTGAAGGACGAGGGCTTCGACACGGTCTGCCTGCCGGCGAAGACGGCCACCGGCGGGGCCGTCGAGACCCTCGCCGACGCCCGCGCCTGCGCCGACCTCTTCCGCGAGCACCGCTCTCGGATCGACGGCGTCGTCGTCACGCTGCCGAACTTCGGCGACGAGAAGGCCGTCGCCAACACCCTGCGGTTTGCCGACCTCGACGTGCCCGTCCTGGTCCACGCGTGGCCGGACGACCCGGCGGCCATGACCCTGGCCAACCGCCGCGACGCCTTCTGCGGCAAGATGAGCGTCTGCTGCAACCTCGACCAGTACGGCATCCCGTGCAGCCTGACGGATCTGCATACGGTGGACCCGACGAGCGAGGCGTTCCGGACGGACCTGGCGCGCTTCGGCGCCACGTGCCGGGTGGTCGGCGGCCTGTGGGGCGCGCGGGTCGGCGCCGTCGGCGCACGGACGGGGCCGTTCAACACGGTCCGGTACTCCGAGAAGATCCTGGAGGGCGCGGGCATCTCGGTGGAGACGGTGGACCTGTCGGAGATCCTCGGGCGGGCGGCCGCCATCGAGCCGGACGACGCGGATCTGAAGAAGAAACTGAAGGCCATCCGCGGGTACACGGACTGCTCGGCCATCCCGGACGAGGCGCTCGACCGCATGGCCCGCTTCGGCCTGGTCCTGGACCGCTGGATGGCCGAGACCGAGGTCGTCGGCACGGCCATCCAGTGCTGGACGGCCCTGGAGGAGTACTACGGCATCGTCCCGTGCGCGGTGATGAGCATGATGAGCGAGGCCCTCGCGCCGAGCGCGTGCGAGGTGGACATCACGGGCCTCGTGGGCATGCTGGCCCTGCGGTACGCCACCGAGACCCCCGCCGCCATCGTCGACTGGAACAACAACTACGGCGAGGACCCGGAGAAGTGCGTCCTGTTCCACTGCTCGAACCTGCCGAAGAGCCTGTTCGCCGAGCAGCGGATGGCCGTGCAGGACATCATCTCGCAGACGGTGGGCGACGAGAACGCCGCCGGGACGATCGTGGGCCGCCTCGCCGCCGGGCCGTTCACCTTCTGCCGTGTCGATACCGACGACGTCGACGGCGAGGTCCGGGCCTACGTGGGCGAGGGCGACCTGACCGACGATCCCCTCGAGACGTTCGGCGGCCGCGGCGTGGCCCACATCCCGGACCTGCAACTGCTGCTCCAGGTCATCTGCCGCCTCGGCTTCGAGCACCACGTGGCGATTGCGCGCGGCCAGGCGGCCGAGGCCGTCGAGGACGCCTTCGAGACGTACCTCGGCTGGGAAACCTACCTCCACGCCGGGTGACGGCGCCGGCACGCCGCGTCAACGCGCTCCCCTTCGGGTCGCGGCTAAGAGGCTGTTTCACATCCCTCTCCCCTGGCGGGAGAGGGTAGGGTGAGGGGGCGGTTAGCGCGGCGGGCAGTCTTGACCGCCGCGCGGTGCCCAAGACTGGCCGCCGCGCGATATCCTCCCCCTCACCCTGCTACTCTGCGAAGCAGTGCTTCGCTGCGAAGCACGAGCATCCCTCTCCCATCAAGGGAGAGGGGGTTCTGAAACAGCCTCTAAAGGGGGCGCGGCTACAGGGGGTCGGCGGCGGGCAGCGCCTCGGACGCGAGGATGTTTTCGAGCAGCGTTGCCACGGCCCGGGCCTGGTCCGCGAGGGCGGCGAAGTCCACCCGCTCGGGCGTATCCTCGGCCGTGAACCAGTGCCGGCGCGGAGCGTCGGCGGTCCGGAGGAGGACGGCGGGCCGGTCCGACCCCGCCAGGGCCGCGCACGCCCGGCCCGAAACGGTCTGCGGCAGCGGTTTCAGGCCCTTCGAAAGAGCCGCACCCACGTCACTGGCGTGTTTGACGGTCGCCGACAGCCACGGCCGCAGGGCCGTCGCGGCCGGTCCGTCGCCCGCCGCCAGGTGCACGGCCACGCGGCGGCCGCCGCTCGAAAGGTCCAGGCACACGACGAGCCGGACCCTGTACGGCTCCAGGCGGAGGAGGCGGACGAGGACGTCCTCGGCCTCGGCGACAAGGGCCGGGTCGTCGGGCCGGGCCATCAGCGCCTTCGCCAGGGCGGGCGCCCGGGCGGCCGCCTCCGACGGGCCGAGCAGCGCCGCCAGTTGGTCATCCTCGGACGTTGCCGTTCGAGCCCGGTGCGGGAGCACCGGGTCATCCTCATCTACCTTGGCACGTGCCATGGCGGATGGAGATAACCGGCTGCTTCCGCAGCCGGCTCGAACAGCGGCGCGCGATGCCTCGCTCCCACCGCTGCCCGGCGAGTCCTGGGCCCCACCGCGCGCAACGCCATCATCCGCCTGCCCCAGCATGCCGGCCAGGCTGCGGGCGCCGGCGCCGCCGCGCCAGTGGCCGTCCAGGGCGGCGCAGAGGAGGGTCCGCCTCCGCGGCCAGGAACTCTCGCAGACGACGTACTCCGCCACGGCGCAGAGGACCGACAGGGACGCCGACTCGTCGGCCCCGTGGGCGCCCGCCCCCGGCGCCGGCCGCATGTCGAGCGGGGCCGTCACGAGGACGGCCTCGTGGGCGCGGGCGAGACGGCGGAGCAGGCCGGCCATGACGCGGGCCCGGGCCCGCGGGTCATCGGCCTCGTCGCCGGCCTCGCGGCGAACCATCCGGCGAAGCAGGCACCGCACCACGGCCCGCGGAAAAAGCGGCGAGGGGCGCTTGAACACGTCGAACGGCGTGAGGCGCGCCACCCCCTCGTCGCGGGCGGCCTGAGCCAGGGCCGCCTCCAGGTCCGGGCGCGGCGGACGGTCGAACGTGAACGCCTCGGCCTCGCCCTTCATCAGGGACCACGCATCGGCGAGCGGCAGGGCGTGGCCGAATGCCACCACGCTGCCGCAGACGGCGGGCCCGGAAGACCCGCGGTCCGCGGGCGCCGCTGCACCGTTGGCGGCGGGGCAGCGAAACGTGTCCGTCAGGATGGGCTTGAGGCCGCCCAGGAGGAACCGGCCGCCCACGTACGAGGCCGCGCGCCGGTGTCCCTCGGCCCCGGCGGGCCGCGGGCCGAACGCCATGAGCCGCATCGTCGCGGCCCGCAGCGACCCGGGCGCGAGCGGTCCGCCCGGACGCCGCGAGGCGGCGGCGTCGCCGACCGGCCGGCCGGCCTCGGCACAGGCGGCCGGGGCCGACAACAGCAGCGCCAGCGCGACGGCCCGGGCCGGCGACCAAGCGGGACGAAGCATCGCGGGCGGCTCCTTTCCGCGGCGAGACACACGGCCGCGCGCGGCCTCCGGGCCGGGCGTCTCCCGCAGATGGACCGTATACGGCGGGGGAAGGACTGTCAAGACCGGGCCGGCGGGTGCCGGCCCACGCTCAGGCCGGGCGCCGGCGGGCCCCGCCCCGGCGGCGGGCCAGGACGGCCAGGGCCCCGCCGGCGGCGAGCAGAAGCGAAGCGGGTTCCGGGACCACGACCGTCGGCACGGAGAGGCTGGAATCGGAAACCTCGAGGGGCTCGTCCGGCTCCTCCGGCATCAGGGGGTCGGGGGCGGTTCCCTCCTGGCCGGCCTGGATGCGGCCCCAATTGACGAGGACCCTGTTCAGGTCCGCCGCATCCACGCGGTCGTCGTAGTTGAAGTTGCCGAAGAACCAGGGCATCACGTCGGCCGGGGCTGCGGCGACATCGCCGAAGTGGACGAGGACGCTGTTCAGGTCCGAGGCGTCCACGCGGTCGTCGAGGTTCGCGTTGCCGTAGAACGTGTAGTGGACGAGGACGCTGGTCGGGTCGACGGGTTCGCCCGCCAGGTCGCTGCGGGTCGCGAAGCCGGGATCGGCGTTGTCGGCGACGCCCAGGGTGTAGGTGTGGCCGTCGCCGGCGCACGTGATGCCCGGGCCGCCCCACGTCCCGCCGCGGTACGCGTTCTTGACGGCCGCCACGACCTCGTCGTAAGGATTCGGCGCGGGGCCGTAGTCGACGATGAGGCTGTTGTCCGTCAGGTCGAGCAAGCCGCCGGCCGTGTCGATGTGCAGGTCTCCGGTCACCAGGGTGTGAGCCCCATCCTGAAGAGAGGTGACCGTGCCGTCGGTCACGTGCAAACTCGCCAGGTGCTGGGCGGCATCGAACTCGACCTCGCCGCCCTCGACGGAGACGGCCAGGTTCCGGCGGTCGGCGGCGCCGGCGTCGGCGTGGAAACGGGCGGTGCCGTCCTGGACCCGGAGCGTCGTGTCCTCCCAGAAATCCAGTTGGGCGGGGTCGGTCGCGGCGAGCGCGAGGGTGCCCGGCCCGGTCTTGCGCAGCGTGCCGCCCGTCATCTGGACCGGCCCCTCCAGCACCAGGTCGGCCGAGGCCGTCGTCACCGTCGCGAGGCTGCCGGTCCCCTGGGTGAAGCGGGTCCAGTCGGCGACGGCCAGGTGATAGCCGTCGGAGCCGGCGACGGCGATCTCCACGCCTCCTACAGATTTCAACTCGTTTATGGCGAGGCGGGCGCCCGTGCCGCCGGCGTCCGGCTCGACGCGCAGGCCGGCGTCGGCGGTGGCCTCGACCGCACTCGGGAAGAGGGCGTCGGCATCGGCCCGGAGGCAGAGGTCGCCCCCGACGAGCCGCACCTTGCCCGTGCCGAGGGCGCCCGGATGGGCCGCGCACAGGACGCCCTGCTCCACGACGTGCTCGCTGGACAGGGTGGTGGCGTTGTCGGCCGCCAGCACGAGGGTGCCGCTGCCGCGCTTCGTGATGCTGCCGTTTCCGGCCACGGTACCGGCCAGCGTCAACTCACCGTTGGACCGCTGATTGACGACGAGCGGACTGCGCAGCCAGACGGTCGTCTCGATGCGGTGGGCGCCGTGCAGGCCGACCTTCTGGAGACGGTTCACCTCGATGCGGGCCACGTCCTCGTCGGAATCAAAGATGAGCCAGCGGGGCACGTCGAGGCCGTCGGCGAAGCGGTAGGATTGGCCGGAGTCGATCCGCAGGGCCCCGATCTCGACCTGGCGATCGAGCGTGATGGTCCGCGGGGCGGTGAGGACGTCGCCGAAGACCGCCCATCGCTCGGCGTCGTCGGGAACCGTGGTGGACCAGTTGGCCGCGTCGAACCAGTTGCCGTCGGCGTCGGTCATCCACTCGTGCGGGTGGAGGACGGCGTCGATCCAGCCGGCGTACGGGCTGACGCGGACGGCGTCCATGCTGTCGCCGGGGGGACTGCCGTCCGGCTGGCGGAACCAGGAGGCCTCCTCCCGCCCGACGCCGCGGGTCAGACCGGCCAGGTGCCACTCGGGGTGGGCAGGGCTGCCGAGGTTCAGGAACCAGCCACAGCCGGAATCGAACTCGGCCACGGCCGCTTCCGCCGGCAGGCCGCCCGGCGGGTCGAAGTCCGCCACGAGCACCTTGGTAATGAACCCGTCCTCGGGGTCCTGGGCGGTGGCCGTGCCGGCGACGGCGTTCTCGCCCCAGCGGAGGGTGCCGTTCGTGCCGTCGGCCCAGGTGTAGCCGTAATGGACGGAGCCCTCGTAGAGGTTCTCGCCGCGCCCCCGGCCGTAGCCGCCGATGACGGCCGTGTAATCGGTCTCGTCCACGAGGGGCGGATCGAGGGAGGTGACGTACAGGTCCACGGGGTCGAGGTCGCCGCCGCCGCCCGTCGGCACGACGCGGGCGAGGCGGAGGTCGGCCTCGTGGTGGTTGAAGACCTCCGCCACCTGGTATCCCTCGCCGGCGAATTCGACCGGTGCGCCGATCCCGCCGCCCTGGTGACGCGTCGTCAGGACCATGTCGGTGCCGACGGCCACGCAGCCGCCGTGGCTGAACCACCGCCCGAGGGTGGTATCGGCGGGATGGACCGCCGCCCCGAGGCTGCCCTCGTGCAGAACCAGGGCGCGGGCCTCCTCCGTCGACGGGAACGCGAGAGAGACCGCCAGTAGAAAGAAAGCGCCCCGGAGGTATGGCCCCACACGCTGCATCGGCCTGTTGCCCCTACCCCTCCGCAGCGCGTGGTGGTGCCACCTCGCGACGGATGTGAGTAACCCCCGCCTATAGCATACACCGAAACGCGCCCGCGTCAAGGGGCGGGGCGCCACGAACTCAGCCCCGGCGACGGCGGCGCCCCAGCACGGCCGCCGCCCCCGCTCCCAGCAGCAGCATCGTGGCGGGTTCCGGGACCCCGGCGGCGGCGCCGGCGGCCACGGCGCCGACGTCGATCCGCCCGTAGCCGTACACCTCATCCCGGCCGGGATCGCCCAGGTCGACGGCCGTCGTGCGAAGCAGGTCCCACACCTCCTCCGGCTCCAGGTCCGGCGCGATGGACCAGGCGAGTGCGGCGGTGCCCGCCGCCAGCGGCGCCGCGTAACTCGTCCCGTCGGCCAGGCCGTACCCGCTCGGGAAACCGACGGGGTCCGCCACCAGGATCTGCGACGCCGGGGCCGACAGGTCCACGAACGGTCCCCACGTGCTGCCGGTCCACGCGTTCTCGACCCACCGCTGGTCGGCGGCGTCGGTGCCCGAGACGAAGATCAGGTGCTCGTAGTCGGCGATGAGCAGGTTCCGCTCGTTGTCGTTGCCGGCCGCGACGAACGTCAGGGCGCCCCGGCCGCGGGCGTAGGCGGCCGCCTCGTCCAGCCCGTCGTACATGGCGGCCCTCTGCGACAGGTTGATGACGCGGGCGCCGGCGTCGGCGGCCATGCGGATGCCCCGGGCCAGGTCCGCCGAGGCGTTCGACCCGTTCGCGTTCGTCACGGTAATCGGCAGGACGGAGACGTTCGCGACACCGGCCCCGCCGATGCCGTTGTCCACGCCGGCGAAGGCGCTGCTGGCCACCCACGTCCCGTGACGGTTGAGCGCCGGGTCCAGCACCTCGCCGGTGGCCGTCAGTGGCCCCAGGACCCGGCCGGCGAGGTCCGGCGTGTCGGCCAGGACCCCCGAGTCGAGGACGGCGACGGTCACGTCGCGGGTGCCCAGGCTCACCGACCACGCCTCCGGCAGGTTCAGGGTGTCGGCGTACCACTGATGCCCCGCCGTGTAGTACGGGTCGTTCGGGACGAACGGGTCGGCGCCGGCCGTGCCGGCGGCGAGGAGGACGGCGGCGGCAACGAACCAAAGCCCTCGCACGGTGTCGCGGTATGTCTTGCGGCGTCTGCCGATCATGACGGCGTCCCAAAAAGAAGGCCGCCCCTGGTCGGGGCGGCCTTGCGTCTCGGATGTCGTTTTACGTCAGGTCTGCCTGACCTGGAGATCACTTCCTTTTGCGGCCGGCCAAAGCCGCCAGGCCCAGTCCCACGAGGGCGAGGGTCGCCGGCTCGGGAACGATCTCGAACGAGACCGACGTTGGGGAGGTATCCAGGTTCTCGGCGGGGCTCGAGACCCAGCCGACGGCCATCCCCGTCACCGTGTGCATGCCCTCACCCAACCCGAGGCCCGCCAAATCGCTCATCGTCAGCGTGGTCACGGCCTCACCGGTCTCGACGGCCGTGTCGGCATCCGCGTCGCCGTCGTACACGCCGTCGCCGTCAAACTCCCACCGCCACCAGTTGATGCTGCCCGTGGCGGCGCTGCCGTCGAGGACGAGGTCGGTTGCGGGATCGACGACCTGGTCGGCCGGCGTGGCGTCGGCGCTGGCCTGAGACTCGATGACGAGCAGGGCGGAGCCGTTGGTGCTGGCCAGGCCCGTGTACTGTTCGGGCACTCCTTCCGTGTTGGGTTCGATCCACACGGAGGGGTTGTTCTCGTCCACGCCGGGGATCAGGGAGATTTCCGTGGCACCGGAGGGGCCGTCCGGATTGTAGGCGGGCCCCCAGTCACCGGCCGTCTCGAACGTCGCCTTGGCGACGAAGAACTGGTTCCCCGCCGTATCGCCTGCCGGGTCAAACGCCTGGTACATGAAGTTGCGGTAGAAATCCGGATTCATTACCATGTCGCCGTTCCCGTTGGGCACCATAGCAGGAATCGAGCCGATGGCGTCCTGGTCGCCGTCGCCGTCGTGGTCCCACGTGGTGCCGGCGGCTGCATTGGGGGCGGGTGTGCTGCCGACGACCGTCCGGAAATGCATCCCACCCACTTGTTGCCACTTGGAGAAAATCTCCAACCCCTTCGTCGGCGTGAGGGACAGGTCGCCCTTGACGAGCCCGCCGTCGGTCGACCTGGCGCCCGCCCAGACGCTGTGCAACTCACCCTCCGCCTCGGTGGCGGCTTCGGTGAGGACGGCCCAGAGTTCCAGGTTCACGGTCTGGCCGGGCGTGATAGGAATGACCGGCCCGACCTCCTGGCCGCCGATGGGATCGGTGGTCCGGAGTTCCAACATCAACTCGCCGGAAGCGGCCGGCGCCCACACACTACCGACCAGGAGGGCGACCAGCGCCCCGCTGAGAATCCTCGACATCCCCTTCATGGCATACCCCTTTCAGTGGCCAGGCAGACGTGCTATGTTCACTCCCCCTTAGGGTTCTCGACCCCGATACTATAACATGGGCGTTGCGGCTGTCAAGCACGACGAACGCGTTTCAGGCCAACATCATGCCGGTCTTGTGCGCTGCAACGTGCGTGACCTCGCAGGATCGGCCGGCTGTCTCGGATCCGTTCCCGTGCTCGGATAAGATCCACCGCCAACGTGTCTGCGGTCTGGACACCGGCGTTCCCGGCCATCGTGTCCTCAGGGACGCTCCCACGTCCCGTCCAACCCCCTTGATTGCCCCTCTATACGTTCCTGAACAGGGGCACAACTCCCCATCTCACCGACAGTATACACGCGCTTTGGCCCGGAAGCAAGTCAAGTGGGCGTTTTTTTTGCCCTGCCGCCCCGCTTTTTCGGCCCCGAACCGCCGCCAGGGCCCCAAAAACGCCTTCGTGGACGGTTACGGTGCCTTGCGGGCACCGCACGGCGCCCGTCCGGAGGCCGTCGGACGGATGCCTGGACACCCGCGCCGCCCTCCCAACGTGCCCGGACGCCGGCGCCCGGCGTCCGAGGGGCGCGGGTACCCCCTTGACGCCGCCCCGGTCGGCGGGGTAAGTAGAGGACGAAGGGGCCATTCGTCACCGGGAGGATGGGCGCGATGAAAACCGGGCTCCGCCACCTGCGGGGGGAACTCCTCTCCCACCTGCCGTTCTCGATCTTCTCGGCGGTGGGCGGCATGATGCTGGTGGCCGTCCTCACGTTTCTCGGCGAACCGTTCTACAAGGATGGGCTGCCGGACGCCTTCCGCGAACTGTTCCACATCTTCCACCCGATCCACATGCTGTTCTCGGCGACGGCGACGACGGCCATGTTCTGGCAGTACGAGCGGCGGTGGCTGAAGGCCCTGCTCGTCGGGCTCTCCGGCGCGATCCTGGTCTGCGGGGCCAGCGATATCCTGATCCCGCACCTGAGCGGCCTGATCCTGGGCGTCGACATGCATTTCCATCTCTGCATCATCGAGCACCCGGACCTCGTGCTCCCGTTCGCGATGGCGGGCCTGGCGGCCGGGTTCCTGGCGAGCAGCCACATCGTCCGGGCCACCGTCTTCTCGCACACGGTCCACGTCCTGATCTCCTCGAGCGCCTCGCTGCTGTACCTGGTGAGTTTCGGCCTGACCGACTGGATCCACCACGCCGGTTACGTGTTCATCTTCGTGGTGCTGGCGGTGATGATCCCGTGCTGCTTCAGCGACATCGTCTGGCCGCTGCTCGTCGTGACGAAGGAAAGCGAGCCCCGCCCGTCGCCGCACCATCATCACGGCGGCGGCGCGTAGGCCGGCGGCACCTGCACCGCCTGCCCTCTCGGGTGCCACCGATTGCTTGTCAATCGGTGTTCTCCCGGCCGGGCAAGACCGGCCGGGCCACACAAGACACACGGTTGGAGAAGCAAACCGCTGCACCCTGCATGGAGGTTTGAGCCGATGCGCCGTCTTCCCGCCCTGCTCGCTGCCGCGATCCTGCTCGCCGCCGGCGTCGCGCCGGCCGGTCCCGCCGCTGCCGCCGACGCGGGGCAGGCCGACGCCTCGCGCGCGCGTACCTATTATGTC
This sequence comes from Phycisphaerae bacterium, assembly GCA_046483505.1. Lineage (GTDB taxonomy): Bacteria > Planctomycetota > Phycisphaerae > FEN-1346 > FEN-1346 > BS750m-G62. The sequence goes on along the minus strand of JAWODB010000326.1, from coordinate 7,364 downwards.
GCGCCGGGCGGACGCGACGACGCCACCGGCCGTCGGCCGGACCCGTCCGCGGGCAAGGACGGACCGCTGGCCACCCTCGCGGCCGCCCGCGACGCCGCACGCAAGGCCGGGACGGAGCAGCCTCGGACCATCCGCCTCGCCACCGGCACGTATTACCTCCAAGAGCCGCTCGTCCTGGACGCCCGCGATTCGCACCTCACGATTTCGGCCGCGGGGGGCGCGACGCCCGTTCTCGTCGGCGGCCGGCGGATCACCGGCTGGCAACCGGACGGCAACGGCCTCTGGGCCGCCGACGTCTCCGCCGTGGCCCGCGGCGAGTGGGACTTCCGCATGCTCATGGTCGACGGCCGCCTCTGCCCCCGGGCCCGCATGCCGAAGGAGGGCCGCTTCACCCACCGCTCGGAGTTCAACGTGCCCTGGATGTCCTCGACGGGCGGCGGGTGGAAACGCAAACCGAGCCGCGAGGAACTCACGACCCTCCGCTACAGGCCGGAGGACCTGGAGCCCTGGATCGAACCCGAAAACGCCGAGGTCACCGTCTACCACATGTGGGACGAATCGCTCGGGGCCGTCAAGGCGATCGACCGGCAGGCGAACACGCTGACGTTCGTCAACCCGCTGGGCCACCCGCCGGGGGCGTTCGGCGTCAAGGAATACGTCGTCTGGAACTGCCGCAAGGGGATGCACGAGCCCGGTCAATGGTATCTGGACCGGAAGCGCGGCAAAGTCGTCTACCGGCCGCGGAAGGGCGAGGACATGGCCGAGGTCCTCGCCGTCGCCCCGACCGTGCAATCGGTGATCGCCGTCCGCGGCTCCAAGGAGAAACCGGTGCGGGGCGTGGTGCTGCGCGGCCTGACGGTGAAGGTGGCCGATACGCCCCCCGAGGCCGGCGGATTCGGCGCCAACCGCTACCCCGGGGCCGTCGACCTCCTCCACACGAAGGCGTGCCGCATTGAAAAGGTGACCGTGACGGCGGTGAACGGCCACGGCGTCCGGGCCCGGCGGTCCGACGGCCTCGTCGTCCTGCGCTGCACCGTCCGTCACGTGGGGGCGGGCGGCATTTACGTCCGCGGCGACGATACGCTCGTCGCGGACAATCTCGTCCACCACGTGGGCCTCGCGTTTCCGAGCGGCATCGGCATCCACGGCCGCGGCAAGGGAGCGCGCATCGTCCATAACACGGTGCACGAGACCACCTACTCGGCCGTCAACGTCAGCGGCGAGGACGTCCGCATCGAGGCCAACCACCTGTACCGGGCCATGCTCGTGTTGCACGACGGCGGCGGCATCTACACGTTCGCCCCGAAGCGGCTGGTGATGCGCGGCAACTTCATCCACGACATCCCCGACACGGGCGGGTACGGCTCCAGCGCCTACTACCTGGACGAACGGGCCGAGGACTGCGTCGTCGAACGGAACCTGAGCGTGCGGGTCCAGCGGCCGTCGCATAATCATATGGCGAAGAACAATACGATCCGCGAGAACGTCTTCATCGCCGACGGGCCGATGCGGCTGACCTTTCCGCGAAGCGAGGGGTTCACGTTCGCCAGGAACGTCCTGGTCGCCGAGGGCGACATCACGTTCAACGGGACGAACGCGGTGACGACGTGGGGCCGGAACGTCTTCTTCGCCGACGGCGGGAAGGTGGTGGGCCAGCGGATCGAGCGCTACGCGACGAAGGGGACGGAGGCCCTCCCGGCCGACGCCGCCCTCCTCGCCGACCCGAAACTCCTGCCGGGGTGGGAGAAAGGCGTGGTGAAATTCGCCGATGATTCGCCGGTGCGGGAACTGGGCATCGAGGACCTCGACGTGTCCAGCGCCGGGGTTCGCGAGTCTTATCTCCCTCTCCCTTGACGGGAGAGGGCCGGGGTGAGGGTGAAGGAGGTACTCGGGGGCGTTCCCCTCGCCCGTTGAGCCGGCGACGGCACGTCGCCGGCCGTTGGGCGCGCGGGTGGCATGGCCACGCTTGCCGTGGCCATGAGATACATTGAGCCCCATGGCCGCCCAACCTCGGGTGGCCAAGCCACCCGGCGACCTGCGGTCGCCGGCTCAACGGGCTTGCCGACAGGCCCCCAAGGCACAGGCATACCGCACGCCTCGGTCGAGATGACAGGCGTCGGGCCGCGGGAGCGCTTGCCACCCCCGCCGCCCGGGCGTACCATACGGCATCATGGCACGACTCCGACGCATCGTAATCATCGCGGCTGCGGTGGCGCTCGCCTTGCCCTGCTCACTTGCCGGCGCACGGCCGGACAAGACCGACCGTGGCACGGATGGAGGGTGGCACGCTTTCGCGACCTCGCGAACGCGTGTGTCCTGCGCGCCGAAACTCATGCTTTCGCAGAATCGCGAAAGCATGCCGCCCGGCGCGGGGACACTTGCCGGCGCACGGCCGGACAAGACCGGCCGTGGCACGCATGGAGGGTGGCACGCTTTCGCGACGCCCGGCAAGCGTGTGCCCCGCGCGCCAGGACGCATGCTTTCGCACAAGCGCGAAAGCATGCCACCCGGCGCGGGGACACTTGCCGGCGCACGGCCGGGCAAGGCCGGCCGTGGCACGGAGGTACTCTCTGACGCACGGCCGGGCAAGGCCGGCCGTGGCACGGACAGGGTCCTCGTCATCCGACCCGACCCGGACGCCGACTGGGACGGCGCGAGCCTCGCCGACGTCACGAAGGTCCTCCGCTCCGCCGCCGAGACCCTGTGGCGGCAGGTGCCGGAGCGGCGTCTTGCGCCCCTCCACGTGGAGCCGAAGGGCGGGCCCGTCGTCCTCTTCGACCGCCGGCCGGACGGCGCCTACCGCGTCCGCCTCGACACCGGCAGCACGTACTGGTGCCAGTACGCGTTCCAGTTCGCCCACGAGTTCTGCCACATCCTGTGCCGATACGAGGAGACCGAGAAGGCAAACAAGTGGTTCGAGGAATCGGTGTGCGAGACGGCCAGCCTGTTCGCCCTTCGGCGGATGGCCGAGGTGTGGAAGCGGGACCCGCCCTACCCGAACTGGCGGTCGTTCGCCCCGAGCCTGCGCTCGTACGCCGCGGACCGGCTGAAGGCCGCCCCCCTGCCCGAGGGCACGACACTCGCCGCGTGGTACCGCAAGCACGCCGACCGGCTTCGCGAGGAGCCGTGCGACCGGCCGAAGAACCGGATCGTCGCCGGCGTCCTCCTGCCGATGTTCGAGGCGGCGCCGGACCGCTGGCAGGCCGTCCAGTACCTGAACGCCGGCGCCCGCCCCGGGCCGCGCTCGTTCGAGACGTACCTGGCGGACTGGCACCGGCACTGCCCCGCCCGTCACCGGCCGTTCGTCCGGCAGGTGGCGGAGGCGTTCGGCATCCGTTTGCCGGCGGAGGAGTAGACACGGCCAACGGCCGGCGCGGTGGGCCTCCCCACCCAACCCGCTGGAACAACGGGTGGGGTGGCCACCCGTGCGTACCATAAGGCGAACGCGGCGGGTACGGAGACCCGCCGCGCTCATACACCGGCGGGCAAGCCGCCTGTGCCACCCGGCGCCGCACGGCCGGACAAGGCCGGCCGTGGCACCCGCGCCCCTGAACGAACGGACAACGAGGAAACCCCATGGCCGGCCGAGGCAACCTGGTCTGCGTCATCCTGGCGGGCGGCCAGGGCACCCGCATGGCCTCGCCGCGGCAGCACAAGGTGTGCTTCCCGATACTCGGCCGGCCGGCCATCGTCCGGGCCATCGAGACGTACAAGCGGGCGGGCCTCGGGCGGTTCCTGGTCGTCGTCGGCCAGATGGCCGGGCAGGTCATCGCCACCGTCGCGGAGGCCCATCCGGACGTGACGTTCGTGTACCAGGCCGAGCCGCTCGGCACCGGCCACGCGGCCCTCGTCGCCGCCGAGGCCCTCGCCGCCCAGGGATACACCGGCGGCGTCCTGCTGACGATGGGCGACAAGGTCACGCGGCCCGGGGTCGTGCGGGACCTCGTGGCCCGCTACCGCGCCGCCGACGCCGAGGTCGTCATGGCCACGCTCCCCAAACGGGGCGGGACGACCGCCGGCCGCGTCGTCACGGACGGTCGCGGCCGGGTGCTGGGCATCGTGGAACGGGCGGACATCGCGTCGGCCCGCCGCCGGCGGACCCGCCTGCACGTGGGCGGGCGGTCGCTGACGGCCGCCCAGGTCGAACGGGCCGCCCGCGCCGTCAACCCGTCGATGTACGTCTTCCGGTTCGGGCCGCTGCTGGCGGCCCTGCGGCGGCTCCAGACGGACAACGTGCAGGGCGAGTTGTACCTGACGGACACGATCGAGCCCCTGGCCGCCGGCCGCGTCGAGACGATGCCCGTGGCCGATCCGGACGACCTGATGGCGTTCAACACGCCGGCCGAACTGATGGCCGTGGAGGAAGTCGTCCGGAAGCGCGAGCGGCCGCCGCGGGTCCGGGCGGCGAAGCGGCGCCGCCTCTCGGCGCGGGTCCTCAAGCCCGCCGGCGAGTGGCTCGACCACCTGACCGCCGGCTCGCCGGGCCTGGCGCGCTTCCTCCGCCGCACGTACGGCCCGGACGAATCGCTGGCGGCGGAACGCATCCGGGCGATGGCCGGCGTCGTCCGCGCGTTCGTCCGGCGGTTCGACCGCGACCGGCCGGTCGTCCTCTGCCGCGCGCCCGGCCGGGTGAACCTCATGGGCCGGCACGTGGACCACCGCGGCGGGTACGTGAACGTGATGGCCATCAGCCGGGAGGTCCTCCTGGCGGCGAGCCCGCGCGACGACGACACCGTCCGCCTGGAACACGTGGAGCCGAAGCGGTTCGCCTCGCGCCGGTTCCGCATCCGGGACCTGCTGCGGCGGGCGAGTTGGGCCGAGTGGATCGACTTCGTCGACTCCCAGACCGTCCGCGGCCTGCTCGACGAGACCCAGGGCGACTGGAGCCATTACGCGCGGGCGGCGTTCCTCCGCCTCCAGCACGAGTGCCGCCAGGTCCGCCTCCGCGGCATGGACGCCGTGGTCGCGGGCAACATCCCGATGGGCGCCGGCCTCTCGTCGAGTTCCGCGCTCGTCGTGGCGTTCGCCGAGGCGGCCGTCCAGTTGAACGGCCTGAACGTGGCCCTCGGGGACTTCGTGGACCTGTGCGGCGAGGGGGAATGGTTCGTCGGGTCGCGCGGCGGCAGCGCGGACCACGCCGCCATCCGGACCAGCCGTATCGGCCACCTGTCGCGGATCGGCTTCTTTCCGCTGCGGATGGAGGGCGAGGTCCGCTTCCCGCCGGACCTGCGCGTCGTCATCGCCCACAGCGGGTCCCAGGCCGTCAAGAGCGCCGGGGCGCGGCACGTCTTCAACCAGCGCGTGGCGTGTTACGAGGTGGCCGAGATGCTGCTGCGGCACGAGTGGTCCGCCGCCGCCGGCATGGAGCACCTGCGCGACCTCGTCCCGGAGCGGCTCGGCGTGAGGACGGGCGAGGTGTACCGGGCGCTGGCGCGGCTGCCGTCGCGGCCGTCGCGGCGGGACCTCCGGCGCCTCCTGCCCGCCGACGACCACGACCGGCTCGAGCCGTTGTTCGCCAGCCATCGCTCGCTCGGGCCGTACGACCTGCGCGGCGTGGCGCTGTACGGCCTGGCGGAGATCGTCCGGAGCGACCGCTTCGCCGGGGTCCTGGCGGGCGGCGACCTGGACGCTGTCGGCCGCATGCTCCGCACGAGCCACGACGGCGACCGGCGGTTCCGCTTCGACGCCGCGGGCCGGCGCCGGCGGTTTCTCGTCCGGACCGACGACCGGACGCTCGCCCGCCTGGCCGACGCCGATGCGCCCCTGGCCGAGCAGTGCGGCCGGTACGGGTGCAGCACGGAGGCCATCGACGATCTGGTCGACCTGGCGGCGGGGACGGATGGCGTGGTCGGCGCCCAACTGGCCGGGGCCGGCCTCGGCGGGTGCATGATGATCCTCGTCCGGTCGGGGGCCCTGGAGCGGCTGATGCGGCGGCTGCGGCGGGACTTCTACCAGCCCCGCACGATCCCCTTCGGGGCGTACGTGTGCAGCCCCGTGGCCGGGGCGGGCCTGGTGCGGGCGTGAGCGGGCCGGCAACAACTGTCATTCCGACCGAGCCGTCGCACGGCGACGGCGAGCGGAGGAATCTCGTCGCGGGGCCCAAAGGCGAGGTCTCTCCGCTCGGCCCCGGCCTCGCGCCCGGGAGGCCGGCGCCTCGGTCGAGATGACAGCCTGGGGGCACTCTCCGCCCTCACTCCGCCGGGATGAGGCGCAGGACGCGGTCGTCGTTGGCGGCGGGGTCGTGCCACGCCGTCAGCAGGTCCTCGTCGTTGACGAACCAGCCCCGGTACCGGACCGTGGCGGGCGCCGAGACCGTCGTGCCTTGCGGCACGTGCACGGCCTCGCGCCGCGGCGGACGGAGGTCCTTCCAGAACCAGTACGGGTCCACGCCCAACCGGTCGCGGGAAAACGCGTACAGGCCGTAGATCGCGCCCAACGCATCCGCGCCGACGATCGTCACCGCGGCGGGCGTGACCGTGATGCGATACGCTTCGGCGGAGCCGACGGCGGGGTCCACGCGGACGCGGATCTGCGCCTCGCCGCGCGCCTCGACGAAGGTTCCCGCCTCACCCAGGACCCAGCCGAGGTCGCGCGCGACGTCCTCGGCCGCCAGGCGCACGGGCCCGCCGGTTCCGTCGGCCAGGTGGATGCCCACCCGCCCCCGCAGGACGAGGGCCTCCGGTTCGGCCCCGCGGACAGCGCCCAGCAGGCATGCCGATACGCAAATTATCCGGATGATGCGCATCCTGCTCGGGCCCCGCTGGGTCGGGCGGCCTCCATTCCCCTCCCGCGGCGGGCGAGGGACCGATGGAACAGGCGCCAGGCTACACGTTTCAGCCGCCGCTTCAAGAAAACAGCCGGGGGCACCTTTGCCCCCCGTGTCGCCCGAAGTGGATTTGACAAGCGGGCGGGGCTGTGCGACAATTCCCACGCCGGTGTGCTGCAGCCGCTTCCGTCCGGCGGTGCCGCCAGGCAGGCCACGGGCGGAAATACCATCCATCCTTTCCGGACAACGGGTTGCCGAAGTGGCGGAATCGGCAGACGCGCGGGATTCAAAATCCCGTTGGGGTCACCCCCAGTGAGGGTTCGAGTCCCTCCTTCGGCACCATGTAAGCCCCTGTCCCCAAAGGACTTACAGAATGGCGGCCGTCGGCAGGCCGCCAGAGGGGTCACGTCCCCCTGCGGACCGCGGCGGAGTAGGCGTCGGCCCCGGGCAGGCGTCGACCGTTACGGGCGGCGCTCGCAGCCCGCACCCGGGCCGCACGGCGTTCGAGGTGTTCCGCCTGCTCGGCGCGGTCGGTTGCGCGGTACAGGGCCGCCAGGTTTTCCAGGCAGGTCGCCACGTCCGGATGGTCGGGGCCAAG
>JAWODB010000317.1:0-4130 GCA_046483505.1 Phycisphaerae bacterium | reverse complement strand
GCCCGCCCGGGCGATAATACGTGCCGCGCGCCGTTGAGCCGCCGACCGCAGGTCGGCGGTCGTTCGCTCGGCCAAACGGCCGGCGACGTACCGTCGCCGGCCGGGCGGGCGGGCTCGAACGGCGCGGTGCCCAAGACGGTGCACCGCGCCGATTGCCGCATTTTCCCCCTTCACGCGACCGGCAAATGGCGTATGATGGCGTCGGGCACTATGCAGTCCACACGCGGCAAGACGTGGCGGCACGGCCTGTTCGCCGGTTCGTCCGGGCGGACCGAAGCGGAGGGGGACATCGTCTCGTCCGATCCCCCCGTCCCCGAAGAACGTCGCCAGAGCGGCCAGCGCGTCTGGGCGGTCCTCTGCCCGAATCCCCTCTGCGACACGGAACTGGTGATCTTCCCCGAGTACGCCGGCGCGACGGTGGAGTGCCCGGCGTGCGGGTTCGCGTTCCTGGCCCCGCGGGTCGTGCCGCTGCAGATTGCGTCCGACTCCGAGGGCGAGGACGGCCCGGCGCCGCCGCGGCCGTTCGCGCCCGGGGCCGTGATGGCCCGCCCGGGACCGCCGGCGCCGCCGCGGCCGACGCGTCCGGCCGCACCTCCCCCCAAGCCGCCCGAGACGAAGCCGAAGGTCGCGACGGCGGAGGTGGCGGCCCAGATCGCGCGGTCCTCCGCCGACGGGACGCAGGCCCTGGAGGCACTGGCCCGGGGCGTGGGCGGCGACGCCCGCCCGCCCGCGGCCGGCACGTCGGGGCAGGGCGGGACGGACGCCGCTGCCTCCAAGCCACCGACGGCCGCGGCGGGGTCGGCGGCGTCCGCCGAGGCCCTGCGGGCCCTGGCCCAGGCGGCCGCCGGGCCGGGGTCGGACGCGCGGCGAAAACGGACCGGCCGCGGGACGAAAGGCGCCGGCCTGAGCGCCCAGTTGGCCTCGGCGGCCTTCGAGGGCGAACGCCGCCGCTCCACCCGGATGCACATGGCGGGGGACCCGGCCGCCGCCCGCAAGGCGATGGACCGGTCCGCCGGGCGGACGCCGCCCGCCTCCGATGCCCTGCCGCTGTCGGAGGGCGAACGCATCGCGGCCCGGCGGCAGCGGACGGACCTGGTCGTCACGTGGGCGGTGGCGGCGGTCGTCTCGGCCGGCCTGACGCTGGCGGCCTACGTGACCGGGGTGCCGGACATCGGCCTCGGGTCGCTCCTGTTCCTGGGCCTGGCGGGCGCCCGGACGTGGTGGCTGACGCGGACGAAGAAGCCCGGCGGCTCACCGCCGCCGTGAGAGGTGACTCCGGACCTCCCGAGAAAGGAATGAGGCGATGATCCGACGCAAACCGCATGGCCTGACCCGGCGGCGGTTCCTCCGGCGGACCCTCGGCGCGGGCGCGGGCGCGGGCCTCCTGGTCCTGGCGCGGCCGCTGCCGGGCGCCGACCCCACCGAGCCCCTGCCCACGCGGACGCTCGGCCGGACGGGCGCCCAGGTCTCGATCCTCGGCCTCGGCACCGCCCCCATCGGCGAGGGACCGGTCGATACGGACGAGGCCGAGCGGATCTTCGGCGCGGTCCTCGACCGCGGCGTCACGTATGTCGATACAGCCCGCTCGTACGGCAACGCCGAGGAGGCCCTCGGCCGCATCGTCCCGAGGCGGCGCGACCGCCTGTTCCTCGTCACGAAACTGTGGACGGACTCGGCCGCCAAGGCGGAGCGGCTCCTGGCCACGTCGCTCCGGACGCTGAAGGTCGACCACCTCGACCTCGTGCACATCCACCACGTGGGCGGGAAGAACGTGGACAAGGTGCTGGCCAGGGACGGCATCCTGCGGTTCCTCCTGAAGGAGAAGGAGAAGGGCACGCTGCGGTTCATCGGGTGCTCGGGCCACGCCCGCCCGCCGCGGTTCCTCGAGGTGATGAAGACGGGCGAGATCGACGTCGTCATGCCCGTCATGAATTACTGCGACATCCATAACTATAAGTTCGAGACGACGGTCCTGCCCGAGTGCCGCCGGCGGAATCTCGGGGCCGTCGCCATGAAGGTGTACGCCGGCATCAAGGGCGGGTTCCCGAACCACCGGAAGGGCCACGTGGGCTGCGTGACGGAGGCGGAGCGGCTGCCCCTGGCGATGGCGTGGGCCCTGGACCTGCCCGGCGTGAGCGTGGCGAACGTCGGGCCGTACACGATGGCGCAGGCGGTCCAGAACGTGGACTTCGCGCGGGGCTACAAGCCGCTGACGGAGAAGCAGCGGGCGGACCTGGAGGCGCTCGGCCGGAAGCGCGCCCCGCAACTCGGCTGCCGCTACGGGCCGCCGGCCTGAAGTCCCCCCTCTCCCTTGACGGGAGAGGGATGGGGTGAGGGTGAGGGTGAGGAAGCCGCAGGCTGCGGATGTGCGCGGCGGGTCTCCGTACCCGCCGCGCAACGATGTCATTCTGAGGAGCCCGGAGGGCGACGAAGAATCTCGCCGTGGCCGTGGCCGTTGTCGTTGTCATTGCTTCTGTCGTTGCCGTGGCCGTTTTCGTTTCTGGCTTGTCGCTTGCTGCTTGCGGCTTGTCGCTTGCGGCTCGTGGCTCGTGGCTCGCTGCCGCGGCGCACCGCACGGCCGGACAAGACCGGCCGTGGCACCCCGCGGCTTGCGGCTCGCGGCTCGCGGCTTCTGTCCAGTTAAGGAGCAGCCGATGCACCGACGGACGTGGACGATTCTCCTGGCCTCATCCATCGCGATGGCCGCCGTCGCGGCGGCCGCTGCCGCGGCGGAGGAGCAGATCGCCGATCCGTTCCTCGGCGACTGGGAGGGCCGGTTCACCCGCGACGGCAACCGCCGGCCGCAACCGCTCGTCGCCCAGGTCATCCCCCGCGGCGAGGGACGGTACGACCTGGTGTTCCGCGAGGTCTTCGACCACCGGTGCCCCGTCTACGGGCGGGCCGAGGGCCGGGCCGACGGCGGCCGTCTCGTCTTCCAGGGCGACGGATTCACCGGCGAGGCCGAGGGCGAGACGATGACCGGCACGGGCCGCCGGCACGATGCCCACCGCACGGAGGCCGGCCGACCGTTCACGCTGGAAAGGAGAGTCCGGCCGTCGCCGCGCCTCGGCGCCGAGCCGCCCGACGGGGCCGTCGTCCTCTTCGACGGCTCCGGCTTCGACGCGTGGGAACCCGACCGCGGCGAGGAGATCACGTGGAAGGTCAAGGGCGGCGAAGCCCACGTGTGGCCGCTGCTCTCCGAGCACGCCATCGCCCCGGGCCTGGTGACGAAACGGGCGTTCGGCGATTATCATCTGCACCTGGAGTTCCGCCTGCCGCTGCTGGCCGATTCGCGAGGCCAGACGCGGGCGAACAGCGGCGTCACGTTCGAGGATTACCGGTGGCACGAATTGCAAATCCTCGATAGTTACGGCCTGCCGGGGACCTGGGACGAGTGCGGGTCCATCTACCGCTTCGCCGCCCCGAAGGTGAACATGTGCGCCCCGCCGGGGCAGTGGCAGAGTTACGACGTGACGTACCATCGGCCGCGGTACAGCGAGGACGGCAAATTGCTCCGCCCCGCCCGCGTCACGGTGAACCATAACGGGAAGGTGGTCCAGAACGATTTGGAACTGCCGGGCGGCGACGTGCCGAAGAACCGGTTCGGCTCGCGCACGCTCGGCCGCATCCGATTGCAGAACCACGGCGACCCGATCGCGTTTCGGAATATCTGGGTCAAAGAACTGGACGACAGGAAGTGACGGGCGTATTAAGAGCCTATCCGAATAACCCTCCGGCTTCGCCCGTCTGGGCTACGCCGTGGCAGTCTTCGCCCGCCGCCAGCGGCGAACGAAGACTGGTGGAGGCACGGGGATTCGAACCCCGGACCTCTTGCATGCCATGCAAGCGCTCTCCCAACTGAGCTATGCCCCCACCCGGGTTGTCTCCGGCGGCCGGGGGACGGTCGCCGGCGTGAGGCGGGCCGTGCCCCAGGGTTGGGGTCGGGCACGGCCCACGGTCGGCATTATAGCCGTTTCGGAGCGATTGTCAACGGCGAGGGACGCGAGCGATTTTCAAGCCACAAGCCTCAAGCCACAAGCCTCAAGCCACAAGCCTCAAGCCACAAGCCTCAAGCCACAAGCCTCAAGCCACAAGCCTCAAGCCACAAGCCTCAAGCCACAAGCCTCAAG
>JAWODB010000301.1:0-29024 GCA_046483505.1 Phycisphaerae bacterium | reverse complement strand
GGTGAGGTCGTTCTGGGAGAGCCGGACCTCGATGTTCTTGAGGGTCAGCTCGGCCACTTTTTTCGAGGGGCCCACGCGTCGGCGAATTCTCTTCCCGCCGGCGCGGTAGTCGACGTACCAGGTTTTCCCCCGCTTATAGATCGAGCCCATGGCTTCTTCCTCCCCGTGGTAAGCGCACAGAGGTTTCCGCGTGCTTGCTTCTGGTTGCCGCCCGTAGCGGCTATCTGTCCTCTGGTGTGGCCACGAGATGGTCACAAGCAGCGAACAAGGAAGGATAGCGCGACTGTAAGCCCCTGTCAAAGGGAAACTTGCGCGCTCAGGAGAAATTCTGGTGCCGAAGGAGGGATTCGAACCCTCACGGGGCGCAAGCCCCACGGGATTTTGAATCCGAGGGTTTGGGGTGCAATCAGATCTAATGAGAGCAAAACAGAGCCTTTGAGGTACGTTGACAGCCAGCCAGGGCGCCGCTTTTTGTTGCGATTTTGTGAGCAGTCTGACGCAGGGCCAGTCGGCAACTGTCGATGCATCTCTTCGCCGTGGCCGAATCGGGTGGCTTGACGGTCAGTCGTCAGCATCCGTGACACCCATGATGCTTTGTGCCCCTTGTGATGATGGGACAAAGGTCTCCAACGGAGATTCGAGGCCATGTGGGAGCGCGTCCCCGCATGGTCTTCTCATTCCGCTCGCCCACCGGACCCGCCTTGTCGGTTCGCTCGTGGTCCACGCTTGCCGCCCGGCCTCGGGCCGATAGAAGGGGCCTCGCACGGCCTTGGCGGAGCGTAATTCCAGCCGCAAGAAGAGGTTATGGGCGCGACTCCATTTCTCCCGGCCTCCCGCGCACGGTTTAACCCAAGAAAAACCTCCCCTTCGCTGAACGTGCAAGTTCATAGGCTATAGTTCAGCAGACGAGGGCTTCGCTTCGAGGCCGAGGGGGTACCACACCCGCCAGACGCCGGGGGGCGTCTCGTTCAGGAACGGTTACCAGGGTGGAGGGGAAAGGAGGCTGAATGGATTAACGGAAACGGAAAACAGCCTTAATCGGATTATCACACACGGGCGGTAGGCTCTTGCGTCAACAAGGGGGTGTCTCATGACGGTCGAGTCCTGTAGGGGGATTCACTCCACGCCTGCGGCGCAGGCAGCCCACCCGGACCCCATTCCTTATCCGGAACAATCCAAGCGATCATCACTAAGGAAGACGCTATGAAAGCAACAGCAATCGCACTCGCCGTCACCATGCTGTTGGCGTTGAGTGGCTTATCGGCCGGGATCGCCCAGGCCGGGGTCACTGGAGTCAACGCCATTCAGGTGCCGGCGCAGTCGGACGTGACGTTCACGATTCCGTTCACGCAGGCGGCCGTGGATACGTACACGATCGCCAGCAAGGACGCGGATGGAATCGTGGTCAATCCGGCCCCAGGCGCTTTCGACGACGCGTATTACGTCCGCTTCATCAGCGGCGGCGCCGAGGGCCTCTGGATTACGGTCGACAGTGTTTCCGGGAGCGAGATTACGCTCGACGGCAGCACGCCGGCCGAGCGGACCAGCATCCTCGGCCTCGTGAGCGCCGGCGACACGTGCCGCGTGTACAAACATCACACCGTCGCGAGCCTGTTTCCCAAGGGGATGTATTCCCATTCCTACAATGAAGACACCACGCTCTTCAGCTACGAGAACAACACCGTCGCGATGGGCGAGAACAAGGCTGCCGCCGCATCGGCCTCTTACACCCTCAGTGCGGGTGGCCGCTGGGTGGGCAGTGGTGCAACCCGTCCGCTGGAGCCCGAGACGCGCGTGGTGCTCCGCAACGGGTCGGACGACACTCTGCGCCTCTGGACGTGGGGCATGGTGCCGGACTACACCGTCAGCATGCTGATCGGTGCCGATGGCGACTTGAACATCGGGTCCGGCTATCCCGTGTCGGTTCCGCTGACCAGCGCCGGCCTGGGAAGCGACGGCCGGGTCCTGTTCTTCTACGACAACGCCGCCCCCGGCACAAACAAGGCGGCTCAGTGGTCGGCGACGTACACGACCAGCGGCGGTGGGCGCTGGGTGGGCAGTGGCGCCGGCCGTTCGCTCAAGCCCTCCGAGGCCATGACCTTGCGTCTGCCGTCGGACGAGGCCGGCAGCAAAGTAAGCATCACGAAACCCTACCCGTAACGCAGCGGGCAACTGAAGGAGGCTGATGATATGTTAAGGAACACATTAGTAGCCATGGTGGCCGTGGCGATGCTCGCGACGGCGGCCAACGCAGACGTGTATTACGGCATGTGGATGTTCGACGGGGGCGCCGGCACCGGTGCCCGCGACGCCGCCGGCGATACGATCGCCGAAGGCGACGGGACGTGGGTCCTCACCATCGACCTCGACGGCGACGGGTGGGACGGCCTCGGCTACGACGAGCAGGCCACCTCCGAGGACAACGCCTCCTCGTGGCTCTGGGACGCCGAGGACTGGATTCTCGGCCGCGGCCCGGTGGCCGATTCCTCGGCCGGGATGCTGGCCGGCGAGATCTTCGCCGAGGGCACCATGACCTCGGCCGAGATCAACGGTCTGACGGGCGACCGGTCCTACGACAAGGACGTGGACGCCTACTACATCCTCTGGTTCGACGTTCCGTACGATGCCGGCGCCGCCGGCCCCGGCGAGAACAAGGCTTACGGGGCCGAGTACTGCAATACGCTCGTGGGCGACGGGTTCAACGGGGATGCGTTCCCCGTGGGCGGAAACGCCAACCTGACCACGACCCCCGAACCGGCGACGCTTCTGCTGACGCTGCTCGGCGGCGGGCTGCTGGCCCTCCGTCGGCGTCGCCACGCCTGACCCGAACGTCGTTGCTGCAAGAGATGCGAACGAACATAACCCAACGAAAGGATTGGATACTATGAATAGCCTCAAGAGAGCAGCGGTCCTGGCCGTCGTCCTGGCCCTCGCCGTGGCCGGCCAAGTGCAGGCCGCCCGGGTCGGGACGGCCGTGACGGACCACATCAACAGCGCCAGCGGTGGCGGCACGGGCGTCGTCACCTGGACGAAAGCCGGCAGCCCGTATTACCTGACCAAACCGATTTACGTCCACGACGGCGGCACGCTCGTCGTCGAAGCCGGCGTCGTCGTCATGACCTACATGGCGGACGACGGCGGCATCGTCGTCACCCGCGACGGCCAGATTTTCGTTGAGGGCACCGAGGCCGAGCCGGTCATCATGACCAGCGCCCAGGACGTGGCCACGTGGACGGGCACCGTCGCCGACGCCGACCCGCTCGCCGACGAAGAGGTCACCGAGATTTCCACGGTCGGCGACCCGAAGACGGGGACCTGGCGCATGTCCGCCAACGAGTGGCGGAACCTGACCATCCTCGGCAAGGGCGTCATCTCCGCCTCGTGGTTCGATGCGGACGGCGACGACAAGCCCGGTGCGCCCGCCCCCGTGGGGCCGGCGACCGACGGCGATCCGTACAACCCCGGCCCGACCCAGGGCTACACGGCCGCCGACGACTACGTCGACGGCACGGCGCAGAAGCAGATGGAAGGCCTCGCCTCCGGCGAAGGCATCACCGATGACGACACCCGCTACGGCGGCAACGACGACGATCACGACGCCGGCTGCCTCCGCTACGTTTCGTTCCGGTACACCGGCCGCGTCCTCGGCGAGGGCGACGAACTGAACGGTCTCTCCATGGGCGCCATCGGCCGCGAAACCGAAGTCGAGCACGTCGACATCATGAACAACGTCGACGACGGCATCGAGACGTGGGGCGGCACCGTCTGCTACAAGTACGTCAACATCTGGAACATCGGCGACGACTCGTTCGACTGCGACCAGGGCTGGCGCGGCAAGGCGCAGTTCGGCCTCATCGTCCAGGGCTACTGCCTCGACGCGAAGCAGGGCTCCGGCTCGGCCGACAACTGCATCGAACACGACGGCGCCGAGCAGTCCGACGTCCAGCCGCGCACCACCTCCACGATCTACAACTTCACCTGCATCGGTGAGCCGAACACCGGCGACGACGGGACGGCCTGGCGCGACAACGCCCGCATCCAGTACCGCAAGTGCATCTGGATCGACTGCGGCGAAAAACTCGTCCAGTGGGACGACACCGACGGCGACGGCGGCCGGGGCTACGGCTTCGACGGCGACCTCGACGGTCCCGGCGGCGCGGGCGCCCCCCACGCTCCGACCCACACCTGGGCCGAGGCCTGGACGACCGACTGGGACGTCCTGCCGACCATCAACGCCGGCGCCGGCGACTTTGCTCCCTCCGAACTGTATTGGGTGCAGACCTCCGGCAAACTGTGCGAGATCGTCGACTCGGTGTGGTACAACATCGGCTCCGGCCTGGGCGACGCCCCCGTCGATCTGACGGACGCCGTGTACGACAACCAGGAAGACACGGTGCTTCCGATTGCCCACCTCGTGCGCGAAACGCCCGGCTTCATCAATGTCACCGGCCTGTTCCAGCGGGTCATCGAACTGGACCCGCGGGCCAATTCCGACGCTGCCAAAACGGCCGCCCGGTACGATCCGTGCGACGTGGTCTGCGGCTTCTTCGCCAATACGCCTTACCGCGGCGCGATGAGCAAGGACGTGAACTGGGCCGAAGGGTGGACCGCGGCCGACGCGTTCGGATTCTTCACCAGCGACACCACGGTGGCCGATCCGGATCACGAGGTCGTGATGAGCCCGGCGATGTTCTTCGACACCGTCGAGGGCGTCGTCTACACGGTGGAGTCCTCGGAGGACATGAAGACGTGGACTCCGATCTGCACCGTGGTCGGCACCGGCGAGCGGATGTCCGTGGCGGACGCGATCGAGAACCTGGATCAGGAAGCCAAGTTCTACCGCGTGATCGCCCAGTAACATCCACGCCGGGCTGTCATGTGATGTGAAGTGACGGAAAAGAGATCTGATGGCAGGCTCTGTGCCTGCCATCAGGTCTCTTCACCTGAAGAGGGAGCCTGTCATGGTGGACCGTGTGGCCCCGGGGCTTCTGGCGGCCGCGCTGATGGTCGCCCTGTTGCCGGCCGGCTGCGACGCGACGGCGGGAGATAACGCCGCCGCCCACGCCGCCGTCGAAGGCGCCGGCCTCACAGACAAACCGCTGCCGGTTTGGCGGACCGAACTGCTCCAGATTGCCTTCGAGACGGGATCGGCCTTTCCGCTGAGACCGTTCGTGAAGAACCGCGCTCGTGCCCAGCAGCAGGTGGTCGAAGCGTGCCTGGAACTGGATCAGCCGAAACGGGCCGCGACGTACATCGCTGCGATTTCGAACTGGCGCCGCGGCATGGGCTATGCGCATCTCGCCTTCTATCTGGCCGAGACCGGACAGGGCCAGAAGGCGGAGCCGTATCTGGACCTGGCGGCCAGGCATGGAACCGACCCGCTCCTGGAGTGGCGGACGGACCGCGTCCGGGTGCGGATGGCGCAGACCTACGCCCTGCTCGGTCACCCCGAAAAGGCCGAAACCTTCGAGAAAGACGTTGTGCCCTCGGAGCAGGGCAAGGTACTGGCGGCCCGGGTGGTGGCTTCGGAAAAGGACCGCTTCGAGGCCCACATGCGGAAGGTGGACGACCTCATTTCCGAGAAGCACATGGACAGCACGGCAAACGCGCTGGAATCGTCGGCGGAGATCTATGACCGCTACTTCGCGCATCCGGAGCGGCGGGCGCTGGTGGAGGAGAAGATCAAAACGACCTTCACGACGCTGCCGGCCTTTGCGCGGATCGATCTGCTGATCGAGATGGCCGGCGTCGCCGTGGATCGAGGGGACCGCGGCAAGGCACTCGAGTTGGTCGACCAGGCCCACGAGATTCTCCAGACGCACCGCTGGCCGCTGGAGTACCGCATCCCGCTGACGGCGCGGGTGGCGGCATGGCATTTCCGGGCCGGCGACGAGGCCAAAGGGCACGCCGGCGCGAAGGCGGCGCTGGCGTTGTACGAAGCGAACCGCGACGACACCCGCCCGATGCACCGGGCCGGACTGCTCCGGCCCGTGGCGGAAGCGTACCACGCGATGGGCCAGAAGACGACCGCGCTCGGTCTCTACCGGCAGGCGGTCGAGGAGGGGTTTCGTAACACCGCGGTCCGCCCGCGGATCGACGACCTTGTAGACACCTGTTGCTCGATGGCCCTGGAGGCCGTCGAGCCGGATACCGACCTGTTGGCGCGGATGCGCGAGATTCGTACGGCAATCCTGGCGGAAGCCCGCCGGGTGCAGGAGGCGATGAACTAGCGGTGTTGAGGCGGCGATGGCCGGGCTGGAGCGTTCTCGGATGCGTGCTTCTGTTTGCCGCGACGGCGTCGGCGGCAGAACAGGCAGGGTCGATCCGTGGCGTGGTGTACGACGCGGAGTTTGACACGCCGCTGCCCCTCGTCCAGGTCACCGTCGCCGAAACGGGCGAGAAGGTCAAGGGCACGGAGGAGGGCAACTACGTTTTCCCCCAGGTGCCCCCGGGCACATATACGCTGGTCTTCTCGAAGCAGGGGTACACGCGGCAAGTGAAGGGCGACGTGGTGGTCACGGCCGGGCAGATGACGGAAGTGAACGCCCAGTTGTCAGGGGAGTTCACGGAGATGGAGGAGTTCGTCGTCCAGGACGTGCGGATCGGCGGCCCCTCCGAACGCGCCCTGCTGGAACTGCGCATGGAAGCCCCCGCCCTGATGGATTCCATCGGCGCCGAACTGATGAGCCGGGCCGGCGCCAGCGACGCCGCCGGTGCCCTGAAACTCGTGGCCGGGGCGACCGTCCAGGAGGGCAAGTTCGCCGTCATCCGCGGGCTGCCCGACCGGTTCGTCAATTCCCAGTTGAACGGCATCCGGCTGCCGAGCGCCGACGCCGACACCCGGGCCGTGGAACTCGACCAGTTTCCGGCGGCGGCGATCGAGAGCGTCCAGGTCAGCAAGACCTTCACGCCGGATCAGCAGGGCGACGCCTCCGGCGGGGCCGTCAACGTCGTCCTCAAGGGCGTGCCGGACGAAGCCGTCTTCAAGTTCAGCATGGGCACGGGGTTCAACTCGCAGGTGGCCGGCGAGAAGGACTTCCTGACCTACCACGGCGGGGGCGTGGACTTCTGGGGTGAGGACGACCGGCCCGTCCCGACGAGCGAGGCCGAAGCCAACGTGTTCGAGGCCGCCGGCGTCTCCTTCGACCGGGCCCCCATGGACTACAAGTGGTCCGTCACCGGCGGCGGGAATTACGTCTTCGACACGGGCACCAAGATCGGCGCCATTGGCAGTTTCTTCTACGAGCGCGACAGCGAGTACTACGACGAGGGCATCGACGATTCTCTCATGATGACCGCCCGCAACACCATGGTGCCGCAGACCGGCGGGAAGGCGTTCAACTACGACAGGCGGTCCTCCCTCCTCGACATGGCCCAAGGCACCACGGAGGTGAAGTGGGGCGGACTGGCCGGCGTCGGTATCGAGACCGAAAACCATAAACTCGACCTCATCTTCCTGCATACCCAGACGACGACGGACACCGCCACCCTGGCCGAGGACACGCGCGGGAAGCAGTTTTTCTATCCGGGGCACGACCCGAACGATCCGACGACGCCCGGCCACAAGGACGGCGGCGAGATCCTCGTCAACGACGTGCCCTGGCTCCGGCGCGAGACCCTCAAGTACACCGAGCGCACGACCCAGACCCTCCAGTTGAAGGGCCGGCACACGCTGCCCATCCCGGAGTGGGGTTTCGACGGTTTGCTCATGTTCCTGCCGCCCGAGATCGACTGGACCCGCGCCTTCAGCAAGGCCACGCGGTACGAACCGGACGAGCGGCAGTTCGGCTCGGTGTATCAACCGGCCCATCCGAACTTCCCGCAGTTCATGCCGGCGAGGTTCTACCCGCTGAAGCCGGGTTCCTCCTTCGCGCTCGGCAATTTTTACCGCATGTGGACGGAGATCGTCGAGGAGAGCGACCAGTATTCCATCAACCTGAAACTGCCCTTCACCCAGTGGACGGAGGACGAGGGGTACGTGAAACTGGGCGTCTTCAACGATGAGGTCCAGCGGACATACGACCAGGAGACGTTCTTCAACCAGGGGCAGGGCGGGGCCTGGCCCGAACTGCCGCCGCCGTTCGGCAACGGCCCGGCCGGCGACGTGTCCTGGAACGCCTACTTCAGCCAGGGGTTCGCCTCCTGGGCGAATGCCCTCCCGCTCGTCGAGGGCAACGTGGACGTCGACTACGACGGCGAGCAGAACGTCTCCGCCTGGTATTACATGATGGACCTGCCGCTTGTCTCGATGCTGAAGGTCATCGGGGGCGTCCGGTACGAGACCACAAAGATCGGCATCGTCAATTTCCCCGACGAAGGGGCCGAGATGATCGACCCCGAGACGGGGACCCGGCGCGTCGCCGACCCGGACGAGATCAACGTCACGTACGAGCAGGACGACATGCTGCCCTCGCTGGGTTTCGTGTTCACGCCCATCGACGAGGTCACGGTTCGCGGCTCGCGGACCCAGACGGTGGCCCGGCAGGTCTTCAAGGAACTGACGCCCATCAAGCAGCAAGAGTATCTCGGGGGCGATATCTACATCGGCAACCCCAACCTGGACATGCCCTCGCTCGAGAACTTCGACCTGCGCCTGGACTATCGGCCGTACGAGGGCGGGCTGGTCTCGATCTCCTGGTTCAAGAAGGAAATCAAGGACCCCATCGAGAACGTCCAGCGGGCCACCGTGGCCGGCTTCACCTTCATGACGCCCATGAACTTCCCGAAGGGAACCCTCCAGGGCTGGGAGTTCGAGGTGCGGCAGGACCTGGGCCACTTCTGGGATGTCTTGAAGGGTCTGGCCGTCGGCGCCAACGCGACCTTTATCGATTCCGAGGTGGTCATCTCGCCCGAAGAGCGGTCCGCCGCCGAGAAGTTGGCCACCCGCGACATGACCAACGCCCCGGAGTACCTTTACAACCTCTATGCCACCTACGACCTGGAGCAGACCAGCACGCAGTTCACCTTGTTCTACACGTTTAAGGGCGACACCCTGATTGCCGGCACCCAGGGCTCGCCGGTCGTGCCGTACCCGTTCGCCCCGAGCGTCTATGCCAAGGAATACGGCACCCTGAACCTGAGCATCGTCCAGCGGATCGGCGAGCACATCAAAGTGAAGTTCGCCGCCAAGAACCTGACCAACCCGGAAATCGAAACGGTTTATCGCTCCTGGCTCCTCGATGATGACGTGACGAAAACCTCCTACACCAAAGGCATCGATTACTCGATTGGCATCAGCGCGGAGTGGACCTTCTAGAATACCGCTGACGCCACGCTCGCCTGGGGCGTGCACAAAGGGAGCATGCGATGATGGTAGACGAAACGGGAAGCCGGCCGACGCGAGCCGCGACCGGCATCCGAGCCGCGGGACGCCGCGCAAGCCTGCTGGCGGTGGCGGCCCTGGTGCTGCTTGCCGCCTTGGCCCTGGCTGCGCCCGCCGCGCCGCCAGAGGACGAGAAGGGCGGCGGGGCAGACGCGTCGCCCTCCGCCGAGACCTCTGCCGAAACCAGGAACGCCGAAGCCGGCGCCGCTGAAACGGCCGCCGCCGAGACGGAGACTGCCTCCGAGGGCAAGGACGACGCCCCCGCCGCGTCACCGGCGAAGGTTGCCGGAGACGTCGACAATACGCGCAAAGCCCTCGAAAAGTGGGTCGAAACCCGCCGCCTCATCGCCGAGGAAAAACGCGACTGGGCCCTCGGACGCGAGATGCTCCAGCAGCGCATCGAACTCGTCAAACACGAGATCGCGTCCCTCCGCGACAAGATTCGCGAAGCCGAGGAAAGCATCGGCGAGGCGGAAAAGAAACGCGCCGACCTGGTTGAGACGAACGACAAACTCAAAGTGGCCTCCGACCAACTCAACGAGACCGTCATCGCCATGGAGAACCGGACGCGCGAACTGCTCCAGCGGTTGCCGGAGTCCATCCGCTCCGACGTCAAACCCCTCAGCCAGCAGTTTCCGGAGAACCCCGAGGAGAGCAAACTCTCCCTCGGCATCCGTTTCCAGAACGTCGTCGGCGTGCTGAACCATCTGAATAAGCGCAACCGCGACATCACCGTCACCAGCGAGGTGCGGGGCCTGCCGGGCGGCACCTCGGCCGAGGTCACCACCTTGTACGTCGGCATCGGCCAGGCGTACTACGTCAGCGCCGACGCCACCCTCGCCGGCGTCGGCACCGCCACCGACAACGGCTGGGTGTGGGCGCCGGTCAATGAGATCGCACCGCAGGTTGCCCAGGCTATCGCCATTCTCAAGAACGAGAAAGTGGCGTCGTTTGTGAGGCTGCCGGTCGAGGTCCACTGAATCAGAAGGGACGCCATCAGGTCAAGGTCCAGGACCCGGGGAAGCGAGCCATAATGAAGAAGACGATCGGAATCCTGATGCTGCTCCTCGTGCTGGTGCCCGCGGTCGCGGCGCAGGAGGAACCGGACGCCGAAGCGCGCTCGTTCGACGAGGCGGCGGCGTCCGTCCGGAAGCAACTCGAGGAGAGTCTCCGGCAGTACAACGCCCTCCAGGAGCAGATCCGAAACGAGAAGATTCCCCTCAGCCGCAAACTCAAAGAACTCGAAAACGAACTCGTCGAGGTCCGGCGCGAGTACCAGGACACCTCCCGCCGGCTCGACAAGAGCACGCTGGACCTCACGAACCTGCGCGGCGAAATCAAGACCCGGAAGGAGGAAGGCACCTACCTCTCCAACCTCCTGGCCGAGTACATCCGCAACTTCGAGTCCCGACTGCACATCGCGGAACTCCAGCGATACAAGGAGCCCCTCGAAACCGCCCGCCTCGCCCCGGAGAACAAGAACCTGACGCAGCGGCAGATTTACGACGCCCAGACCGAACTGCTCGCCGCCTCGCTCGATCGGCTGCACGAAATTCTCGCCGGCACCCGCTTCGAGGGAACTGCCGTCGACGCCGCGGGCCTGGTCCAGCCCGGCACGTTCGTGGTGCTGGGCCCGGCGGCCGTGTTCCGTTCCGAGGACGGCACGCACGTCGGCAGCGCCGAACAGCGCATCGGCTCGCTCGAGCCGGCCGTCATCCCGTTCGGCAGCGAGGAGGACGCGGCGGCGGCGGCCGGACTCGTCGCGGACGGCCGGGGCGAGTTCCCGCTCGACCCCACCCTCGGCAACGCCCACAAGATCGAGTCCACCGAGGAAACGCTCCTCGAGCACATCGCCAAGGGCGGACCGGTCATGTACCCGATCCTGGCGATGGCCGGCGCCGCCACGCTCGTCGCCCTGCTCAAGTGGATTCATCTGGCCCTGGTCCGCCGGCCGTCGCCACGGACCATGCGGGACCTGCTCACCGCCGTCACGCGCCACGACGAGGAGGCCGTCCAGCGCGAAGCGGAGAGAATACGGAAGGTGCGGCCGCGTATCCTCCACGACCTGGTCTCGGGGGGCGTGGTCGGCGCCCTGCTCGGCTACGCCGCCTACCACCTGGTCCCGACCTACTGGCCGGAGGGAATGGCCTATCTCGACTTCGTTGGACCCCGCCACCACCTGTGGTTTCTCCTGGGGGCGGGGGCGGCCCTCGTCGGGCTCCTCTGGCACGTGATGAACCGGATCCTCGCCCGATTGCCGGTCGGCGAGATGCTCGCCGTCGGCGTCGAGCACCGTCGGGAGCCGCGCGAACTCATCGAAGAGGTCATGTACGAGAGGGTGCTCTCGACGCGGCTGCGGCTTCAGCGGCTGCTGCCGTTCGTGGCCATCGCCGCCTCCTCCGCCCCGCTGCTCGGCCTGCTCGGGACGGTCACCGGGATCATCAACACGTTCAAGTTGATCACCGTGTTTGGGTCCGGCGACGTCAAGACGCTGTCCGGCGGCATCTCCGAGGCGCTGATCACGACCGAATTCGGTCTCATCGTTGCCATCCCGTCGTTGCTGATGTACGCCTTCCTGTCGCGGAAGGCGCGCGGCGTGGTCGGCCAGATGGAAAAGGCCGCCGTGGCACTGGCCAACCAGATCGGCAAGAGCCCCTATGCCCACGAGGGCGGCATCGACAAGGACGATGAGATCACCATCATGCCGGAAGCGGCCCCCGACGAACCCCATGATTCCAGCAAGACCTTGCCCGGCGCGGATAAGGGCAACGGCGACGGCAACGGCAACGGCAACGGGGATGGCGCGCCCGAATCCGAGGACACGGACGACCGGCCCGCCGACGAATCGCCCGTTCCCGAAGGGGCCGTCGAAGGCGGCGGGGGATGACGGACATGGATGACCTGTTCAATCTCGATGCCGCCGTCCGGTGGTGCCGGTCGCTGTGGGAGCAGATCCTCGGCATCGGAGAGGTCCGTTCCCTCTGGGAGCAGGCCTCCGCCATCTGGCTGTCCGGCGGGTGGGCGATGATCGCCATCGCCGTCACCGCCGTCGTGATGTTCGGCATGGGCATGCACGTGTATCTCGGCCTCCGCGAGAAGCGGTTTGCGTCGGTGTCCGAAAAGCGGTGGCGGCGCTGGATCGACCATCCGGCCGAACGCAAGGGACCGATCGGCGACCTGCTCGATTTCGTGACCGGCAACCTGTCCATCAAGAGCACCGCCGCCGCGTTCGAGGAACTGCGAGCCACCGAAATCGCCCCGTTCGCCCGCGACCTGCGCGTCATGAAGATTTGCGTCAGCGCCGCGCCCCTGCTCGGGCTGCTCGGCACCGTGACCGGCATGCTGGCCACGTTCGAGGCGCTGGCTACGGGCTCCGGCGGCGACAAGACCATGGGCCTCGTGGCCGAGGGCATCTCCGAAGCCCTCGTCACCACCGAGACCGGCCTCATCATCGCGTTGCCGGGACTGTTCTTCCAGCACCAACTGAGCCGTAAGCACGAACGCTACAAGGCCTTCCTGGCGCACCTCGAAACGGTGTGCACGCAGCGGTTGTACCGGCAGTTGCGCCGCCACAGGAAGGCGTCATAGCCGGATCACAGGAGAAAGCCTGCGGGCCGCGCGCGGGCGGAGGAGTGCCATGGGACGGTTCCGTGAAAGCGCCGCCGACGAAGGCAGCGAGGCGGGGATCGATATCTCCCCCCTCATGGACTGCGTCTTCATCCTGCTCATCTTCTTCATCGTGACCACCACCTTCGTGGAAGAGAGCGGCATCGAAGTCGACAAACCCTCCGCCGGGGGCGCCAGCCGCCAGGAGACCGACACCCTCATGTTCGCCATCACGCAGGCGGGCGAGGTGCTCTACAAGGGCCAGCCCATCGGCATGGGCGGCGTGCAGACGATCGTGAGAGATACGCTTCGCACGGACGATTCGCCCGTCGTCATCCAGGCCGACGCCGGTGTGCCGGCCGGCCTGCTCGTGCGGGTCGTGGACGAAGCCAAACTCGGCGGGGCCGACAAGGTCAGCGTGGGAACGCGAAGGAGCGGGGGCTGACGTCGCCCCCCCTTGCCGCGCAGCGGGGGTCCCGGCTTCGCCGAGGCGACGCCCGGCCCGCCGCGCCGCGACGACGGATACGCGCTCCCCCGACGGGTAGCGCGGCGATGGATGGAGGAAACCGATGGGACGCTTTCGCGAATCGGCGTCGGAAGAGGGCGTCGAGACGGGGATCGACATCTCCCCGCTCATGGACTGCGTCTTCATCCTGCTCATCTTCTTCATCGTGACCACCACGTTCGTGGAGGAGCCCGGCGTGGAGGTCGAGAAGCCGCAGGCCGTCTCCGGCAAGCGGCTCGAGAAGAGCAGCATCCTGATCGCCCTGACGCCGAAGGGCGAGGTGGTGTACGGCGGTCGTGAAATCGGCGTCAGCGGGGTCCAGCCGCTCGTCAAACGCGTGCTCCAGAAGGAACAGATTCCGGTGATCATCCAGGCCGATGCGGCGGCCCAGTCGAGCCTGCTCGTCCGCGTCGTCGACGAAGCCAAACTGGCCGGGGCCGCGAAAGTGAGCATCGCCACCCGGCGAACCAAGGGGTGAGAGTCGACCTCATGAAACGGCGGAAGTCACGAGGCATTCTGCGAACGCTGCTGCACCGCTTCGCGGTGGTGATCGGGGCGCTGGGACTGGCGCTGCTTTTCTTCCTGGTGCTGCCGTTCATGCAGGTCATCAGCGAGCCGCCGCAGGAGGACCTGGTGCTCCAGACGGTGGAGACGGCCAACGTGCCGCCCCCGCCTCCGCCGCCCGAAGAGGAACCCGAAGAGGAGGAGGAGCCGGAAGAGAAGCCGCCCGAACTCCAGGAGGACGTCAAGCCGCTCGATCTGTCGGACCTGGAACTCGCGATCGAGCCGGGCTTCAGCGACGGCGGGGCTGCCGGGGATATCGCCGCCAACCTCACCACCGTGGTTTCCGAGGAAGGCGCCGTCAACGACATCTTCTCGATGGCCGACCTGGACCAGAAGCCCCGCATCATCTATCAGCCCGGGCCGTCGCTCAGCCGCCAGGTGCGGCAGAAGACGCCCGGCAAAGTCGAGATCATCTTCATCGTGGACAAGCGCGGACGGGTGGAGAACCCGATGGTGCGGAAATCGAGCGACCCGGTCTTCGAGAAGCCGGCGCTGGCGGCCGTCCGGCAGTGGAAGTTCGAACCCGGCAAACGCAACGGCAAACCGGTGCAGTTCCGCATGAAGGTGCCGATCGCGTTTCCGCGAATGCAGTAAGCCTTGGAGAACGAACGCATGACGATGAGAAAGACACAACGACCCGTACCGGACCCGTGGCGGGAATCGGCACGCACGCCGGCCGGCCGCGGCGCGGGGCGGTGGGCGGCCGCCGTTTCGCTCGCCCTGGCGCTCCTGCTGGCGGCCCTGCCGGCCGGATGCCGGCTCCGGCGCACGAGCGACGTCGCCCCCGAACCGTCCGAGACGGCGCCGCAGCCCCGCGAGGCGGAGGACCGCGGCTACAACGTGGCCGCACCGTCCCGCACGTACAAGATGAGCGAGGCGCAACTGGCCATCTGGAACGACCCGCGTTTCCAGCGGCGGTTCACCCAGAGTTACATCGCCGAAACGGAAATCGAGCCGCGCATCACCCTGGACGAGCGAAAGGATTTGCAGAAGGTGCTTGCGCTGCACGAAGAGGACAAGCAGGAAGAGGCCGCCCGCCTGCTGGAGAAGGAGCGGGGCGAGGCCGCCAGCGCCGTCTTCGACTACACGCTCGGCAACATCTATTTCGAAACGGACAGGCTCGAGAAGGCGGCCCAGGCGTACGAAGTCGCCGTCGACAAGTACCCGAAGTTCCGCCGCGCGTGGCGCAACCTTGGCTTGGTCTACATCCGCCTCGGCGCGTTCGACAAGGCCCTGCCCGCCCTGACGCGGACCATTGAACTGGGCGGCGGCGACGCCATCACTTACGGCCTGCTCGGGTACGCCTATTCCATGCTCGAGCAGAACCTGCCGGCCGAGTCGGCGTACCGCATGGCCATTGTGCTCGACCCCAAGACGATGGACTGGAGAATGGGCCTGGCGCGGTCGTTCTTCAAGCAGGAACGCTTCGCGGAGGCGGTGTCGCTGTGCAAGAGCCTCATCGCCAAGGAGCCGAAACGGACGGACCTCTGGCTGCTCCAGGCCAACGCCTACATCGGCCTGGAGAAGCCGATGAGGGCGGCCGAGAACTTCGAACTCGTCGACCGGCTCGGCGGCGCGACCGCCGGCAGCCTGAACACGCTCGGCGATATTTATATCAACGAGGAAATTTACGACCTGGCGGTCTCCTACTACGTCCGCGCCATGAAAAAGGATCCGGAGAAGGGCGCCGACCGGGCCATCCGGGCCGCCAAGGTCCTCACCGCCCGCAGCGCGCACGACGCCACGCGTACACTCATCCGCCACATCGAGGACGTCTTCAGCGACCGGCTGACGGAGGACGACCGCGTCGACCTCCTGCGGCTCCAGGCCCGGCTGGCGGTCGCCGAGGGCAAGGGCGACGAGGAAGTCCGCGTGCTCGAGGAAATCGTCGAACTCGATCCGCTCGACGGCGAAGCCCTGATCCTCCTCGGGCAGCACTACACCAAGGTGTACGCCGAGGCGAAGGACGAGGCCCAGGCGGCCAAGGCCATGGCCGAGGCCAAACGGGCCGAGGCCGAAGAGGCGGCCGAGAAGGCCAAAAAGGCCGGCGACCCGGACGCCGCCGAGGCGCGCGGCCTAGCCGAGAAGGCCGAAACGGCGGCGGCCGAGGCCGAGAAGGAGACCGAAGGGGCCGAGGCCCGCGCCGCCGAGGGGCTCGCCCAGGCCGTCTTCTTCTTCGAGCGGGCCGAACGCCTCGAAAAGCACGAGGCGGACGCCCTCGTCCGCCACGCGCAACTCCTCGTCAAGGACGGAAAGTATAACGACGCGCTGCCCCTGCTCCGCCGGGCACAGCAGGTGAAGCCGCGCGAGAACGTCGAGGAGTACCTCGATCAGGTCAAACGCATCGCCAAGGCCGGCGGGGGCGGGGGGTAAAATGCCATGATGACGTCAAAATGTACCTGGATGACCGCCTGGGCCGTCGCGGTCCTTGCCGCCACGGTCGTCACCGCCGCCGAACCGGCCGACATGGTGGGCCCGACGGAAGACGGGATGGTGGCGCTGAACTTCCCCGAGGACCTGGACCTGAAGGTCCTGATCGACTACGTGGGGAAGCGGCTGAACGTCAACTTCATCTACGACGAGCAGATCTCCGGCCGGAAGGTGACCATCAAGGCGCCGACGACGATCCCGACCTCCTCGTTGATGACGCTGCTCGAGAGCGCCCTGAAGATGAAAGATCTGGCCATCGTGCCCACCGAGGTGCAGGGCATGATGCGCGTGGAACCCGCCAAGCAGTTGACCGCGATTTCGGTCGGCCCGAAGGCGAGCGCCGACCTGCCGCCCGACGCCAGGCCCACGCTGGCCGTCACGCGCGTCTTCGAGTTGCAGCACGCCAGCCCCCAGCGCGCCGAGACGATCGTCAAGCCGTTCCTTTCGTCGGCGTCGGCCAACCTGTCGGCGCTGGCCGACCACGACATGGTCGTCGTCACCGACTACGCCGGCAACATGCAGCGCATCGAGGAAATGATGGCGCTGGTCGACCGGCCCGGCCGCGAAGTGGTCATCCGTTTCGTCGCGGTCGGAAACGTGGAGGCGGAACGCCTGGCCCAGAAGGTGACGAGCCTGTTGCAGGGCAAGGCCAAGGCGCGGGGGGATGGGAAGTCGCAGGCCGTCGGCGTGGCCGTCGAGGGCGACGCCCGGACCAACCAGGTGGCCGTCGTCGGCGAGAAGGAGGATGTGGAGCAGACGCTCGAGATCGTCGAGGCGCTCGACGTGCCGCTCGGCCTCCAGACCCGGCTCTACGCGTTCACCGTGGCCTCGCCCGAGCAGGTCGACCTCCTCGTCCGCGAAATCATCGGCGACCTCGCCGCCGACCGCCTGTACAAATCCGCCGTTGACCCCGACTCGAACCTGCTCATCGTGACCGCCACGCCGGAGATTCACGCCCAGATCGAAGACCTCCGTCAGCGTCTGGACCGGCCGCTCAGCGAGGCGCAGAGCCCCATCCGCTTCTACAAACTCGAAAATGCCAAGGCGCTGGACGTCATGGAAACCCTCCGCAACATCACCGGCAGCGGCGGGCTTCAGGGCATGAGCGTCGACGGTGTCTCCGCCGAACCCGCGGGACCCACCTCGCCCAAGGGCGAGCCCATCAGCCGCGGGCCTACCGGCGCCGACGTCAACCGCGGCCCCCGCGCCCGTATTGAATCCGGCACCGACAAGGCCGGCGGCCCGGGCGAGGCCCTCGACTTCGAGGGCGCCCGCCTCATGGCCGACGAGGCGTCCAACACGATCATCGTCGTCGCCGAGCCGTCCGTTCACCCGGTCTACGAGAAACTCATCAAGCGCCTCGACGTCCGCCGCCCCCAGGTCCTGGTCAAGGCCACCGTCGTCACGCTCGACACGACGGACGATTTCTCGCTGGGCGTCGAACTCCACAGCACGGAGGACGCCGACGGCGGAACGCTGCTGACCTTCAGCCAGTTCGGCCTCTCCGCCACCGACGAGGACACGGGCGCGCTGACGCTCGTCCCCGGCGTCGGCTTCAACGGGGCGCTGCTCGGGGCGGAGACGGCCGAGGCCGTCGTCCGGGCCCTCCAGAGCGACACCCGGGCCAAGGTCACGGCCCAGCCGTCCGTCCTGGTGAACGACAACGCCACCGCTACCCTCGTCAGCGAAAGCGAGGAACCGTTTTCGAGTATCAATGCGTTTACCTCCGGCACGACGACGGAGAGTTTCGGTGGGTACTCGGCCGCGGGCACCAACATCGTCGTCACCCCCCAGATCAGCGAGGGCGACCACCTGAAACTCGAGTACGAGATCACGCTCAGCAGTTTCGGCGAGGGCGGGGCCGACAACCTGCCGCCCGCACGGCAGACCAATTCGCTCGCCAGCGAGGCCACCTTCCCCGACGGCCACACGATCGTCGTGGGCGGTCTGACCCGCGAGAACCTCACCGAAACGGTCGACCGCGTCCCGCTGCTCGGCAGCATCCCCGGCCTGGAGTACCTGTTCTCGTTCCGCACGAACAACACCACGAAGACGACGCTGTTCGTATTCATCCGCGCGATTATCCTGCGCGACGACAAGTTCCGCGACCTCAAGGTCATTTCGCGCGAGGCAGGCTATCGTGCGGAACTCGAAGAGGATTACCCGACGAGCGAGCCCGTGGAGATTCAATAAACACCCGACGCCACCCGCACGCGCCGTCAAGGCGAAGGCGGGGGCTTCTGCCGGGAGGATGGTGATGATCATGCCGTCACAGTCCAGGGTCCAGTCCGAAGCGCCGGCGGCCGAACAGGTCGCGGAACCGAAGGCCGAGGCGCCCTCCAAGGCGCCTCACCTCGCCCTGTCGCCGGAAACGCGGGCCCACCTCACCGAACACGACCCGGCCGGTGCCGAACCGGACGAGGGCCGGGACGATACCGTCGACCTGGCCGGTACGCACCCGTCGGCGGCGTTCGTCAAACGGGTGCCCATCGGTTTCGCGCGCAGCAAGCAGGTGCTCGGCCTGGCCACCGACGAGGGCCCCATGCGCGTGGCCATGGTCGACCCGACGGACCGGCAGACCTGCGACGTCCTCCGCCGATGGCTCGGCGGCCCCATCTGCGTCGTGCCCGTGGACGAGAAGCAGTTGTCCGTGGCCATCAACCAGGCGTACGGCCAGCAGAAGGGGGCGGCGCAGGAGTTCGTCGAGAAACTCGACCGCGACGCCGTCATGTCGGAGGTCGTCGAACTCGGCGGCCGGGAGGACCTGCTCAACGTCTCCGACCGCGCGCCGGTCATCAAACTCGTGAACCTCGTCCTGTTCGAGGCGGTCCAGCAGAAAGCCTCGGACATCCACATTCAACCATACGAGGACCGCCTGGTCGTTCGCCTGCGGATCGACGGCGTCCTGTTCGACGTCTTCGACCTGCCCAAGGGCGTCCAGGACGAGGTCGTCAGTCGCATCAAGGTCATGGGCCGCATGAACATCGCCGAGAAACGCTTGCCCCAGGACGGCCGGGCCTCCGTCCAGGTGGGCGACCGCGTGATCGACCTCCGCCTTTCGACCGTCCCGGCGAGCCACGGCGAACGGGTCGTCATCCGCCTGCTCGACAAGAGCGCCCGACTCTACACGCTCGGCGAACTCGGTATGGACGCCCGCACCCTCGAGCGGTTTCGCCACGTCATCGGCGTGGAGCACGGCCTCGTCCTTGTCACGGGCCCCACGGGTTCCGGCAAGACCACGACGCTGTACGCCTCGCTCGGCCAGATCAACTCGACGGAGCGCAACATCATCACGCTGGAAGATCCGATCGAGTACCAACTCGACGGCATCAGCCAGATCCAGATCGCCACAAAGAAGGGCATGACGGTCGCGAGCGGCTTGCGGAGCGTCCTGCGGCAGGACCCGGACATCGTCATGGTCGGCGAAATCCGGGACCACGAGACGGCCGTCATGGCCATCCAGTCCGCCCTGACCGGCCACCTCGTCTTCAGCACGCTCCATACCAACGATGCCGCGAGCGCCGTCACCCGCCTCCTGGACCTGGGCATCGAGCCGTATCTGGTGAGCAGTTCGCTCGTGGGCGTGCTCGCGCAGCGGCTGGTCCGGCGGGTGTGCACGCATTGCGCCCGGCCGCATGCGCCGGACCCGGCGGAGTTACAAACGCTGCGCTACGAGCCCACGGCCGGAGAGCGGGCGGGTTTCCGCAAGGGCGAGGGCTGCCAGGCCTGCCGCCGCACCGGCTACCACGGACGCACCGGCTGCTTCGAACTGCTGACCGTCGATGACGATATCCGGCGCCTCGTCCAGTCCAACGCGACCGCCTCCGAAATCAACACGGCGGCAAAGCGCGGCGGCATGCACACCCTGTGCGAAGACGGTCTCATGAAGGTCGCCGCCGGACGGACGACCCTCGAGGAAGTCATGCGGGTTTCGGTGAGGGCCACATTCTAATGGCGGTATACGTCTACACCGCGAGGGATAACGGCGAGGCGCGCGACGCCCCGCTCAGTGGAACGGTGACGGCCGACTCGCCCCGCCAGGCGCGCGATCACCTCCGCGCCCAGGGCCTGGCCGTCTACGACGTAACCGAGCGCCGGCCCGACCAGCGGGAAGGACGGTTCGCCGGGTACCTCGTCCGTCGGCAGGTGGGTAAGGTCACGGGCCTGCTCCAGGAGATGGCCACCCTTCTCGCAGCCGGCATCCCGATGCTCGAAGTCCTCGATACGATTACGCGGCAGCACAGCGGCCGGTTCCAGCAGGCGGTCATGCTGCTGAGGGACCACGTGGCCACGGGCGGCAGCCTCGCCGAGGCCATGGCCCTCCAGCCGGCCCTCTTCGACCGCCTCTGCCTGAACATCGTGGAGGTGGGCGAGAACGCGGGCACCCTGGACGCGTCCCTTCAGCGGTTGGTGGAGTTCCGCCGACGCCGGGCCCGGCTGAAGAACCGCGTGGCGGCCGCCCTGACCTACCCCTGCATCGTCCTGGCCATCGGTCTCGGCGTCAGCGTCTTCCTCATGACGTACGGCGTCCCGAAGCTGCTTGGCGTTCTTCTGGACAGCGGCAAGACGCTGCCGATGGCCACGGTCGTCGTCAAGGCCGCCAGCGATTTCCTTCTCGGCTGGTGGTGGGCGGTGCTGGCGGGCCTGGCGGGGCTGGTGCTCCTGGTCGGCGCCGTTCTGCGGACGGACCGCGGGCGCATGCTGTGGGACCGCGCGCTGCTCAAGATCCCCGTTTTCGGCGACCTCGTCCGCAAGCAGGCGATCGGGCGGATGGCTATGGTCATGGCCACCCTCCTCGAAAGCAATGTCGTTTTCGTGCGGGCGGTGCAGATTGCCCAGGGCACCGTCCGGAACCGCGTCCTTCGCAAGGCGCTGGAGGCGTGCGAGCAGGCGGTCTTCGCGGGCCGCGATATCTCCGTCGCCCTCGAACGCACGGATGCCTTCCCGCCGCTCGTGATCCAGATGTTCGCCGTCGGCCAGGCCTCCGGCAACCTCGAGGCGATGCTCGAGAACCTCGCCGCCGACTACGATACGCAGGTCGACATCGCGTCGCGGCGGCTGACGTCCCTGCTCGAACCGGTTATGACGATCCTGTTGGCGATCGTGGTGGGGTTCATCGCGTTCGCCACGATTCTTCCTATTCTGGAGGCTGGCGATGTGCTGTAACACGCAGGCAAACGCGAACGGCGGGCCGGGACGGGCGCCCCTCGGCAAAGGGCGCCGGCCGCGCCGCGGGCGGCCGGGCTTCTCGTTCATCGAGATCATGGTCGTCGTGGTCATCATCGGGCTCCTCGCCGGCGCCGTCGCGATGAAGGTCACCGGCTACATGGACACGGCCAAGGTGAACCGCGCGAAATCCGACATCGCCGTCATCGTCAACGCCATCGAGGCCCGCTACCTGGAGACCAGCCGTTACCCGGCCAACGAGGAGGGCCTCGACGAACTCCCCTTGAAGAACCGCACGGACCCATGGGGTAATCCCTATCAGTACAACAGCCCTGGTCGCGACGACGAACCGTTCGAGGTCTTCTCCTTCGGCGCGGACGCACGCGAAGGGGGAGAGGGAATCCACCGCGACATCTACTCCTGGCAACTCGGCGACGTGGATGAGGAGGGCTGACCCGTGCGCCGCGCCGCGTTCACACTGATCGAGGTCATGGCCGTCGTCGTGCTGCTCGGCCTGCTGGCCGGGGCGACGGTCTGGCTCATGGCCGACGACGCCCGCCGGGCCTCTCGGGCCGAGGCGATGGCGACCATCGCCCACGCCGACCGCACCGCCCGGCTGGCGGCCCGGCGCCTCGGCAGGCCGTGTCTCCTGCGGTGCGACCTCGCCGCGCAGCGTCTGCGGCGGGTGGTCGACGCGGCGGAAGGCGAGGAGGCGGTTGCCCACGCGGTGGAACTGCCGGTGGGTTACCGTATGGCGCGGATCACGCTGCCCTCCGCGCCGGGACGGTCACCGAGGAGCCGGGGCGGCCCGGTTGGGTACGACGCCGAGTCCGGCACCGTTGACATTGCCTACTCCACCGCCGGGCGAAGCCCCAGTTACGCCGTGCGGATCGATTTCGAGGGCGACCCGAGCCGCCGCCCGGACGCGGACCCCGGCGGGTGGCTGGTCGTGGCCGGGCTGACGGGTCAAGTCATGGTGGTTCAGAATGAAAAGGAAGTCGACAATCTGTTTCAGGCGCTCGCCGGCCGCCGGCCTGACGCTCGTTGAGGTCGTGGCGGCCGTCGCGATCCTCGGCGTCATCCTCGTCGGCGTCGTTCTGGCGAAGTCGCGGCACACGCACCAGATGGCGCTCGCCGAGCGGCAGCAGGTGGCCGTCCGCGCCGCCGATGCCCTCCTCGCCGAGTGGTGGAAGAGCGTCGATGGCGTCCCCGTGGGCAAGTGGGGCGTCCTGGAGGACGAGCCGTCGCTGGTGTGGGAAACGCGCGTCGTTGCGAATGCGGCCATCGCGCGACTCGGCGCCCGCGTGATCCGTGTCGAGATCCGCGCCGAAGAGGAGACGCGTGACGGCAAGTCCGACGAGCCGCTCGTCGCCGTGGACCTCGTGCTGCCAAACCCGGACCGCAAGGCGTCCGAGGAGGACGGCCGTGAGTAACGCCCGCGCCTTCACGCTGCTGGAACTGCTGCTCGCCACCGCCCTGACGGCGGTGCTGATGGTCGGCGTGCTGGCCGTCGTGTCGGACCTCGGTGCCCCCGAGGCAGCCGCCGGCCCTGCCCCCGACCGCGAGCGCAACCGGGCCCTGGAGGCGTGTCTCAACCTGTTGCATGAGGACCTCAGTCATGCCGTGGCCGTCGACGCCTCCAAGGCGAACGAGGTCACGCTCGTCGGCTACGCCTCGCTCGACGGCGGGGCGCGCGAACGGACCCACCGGCCCGTCCGCGTCCGGTACACGCTGGAGCGGATCGACGGCCGCTCGTGGCTCGTGCGGCGCCAGGACGCCCTGGACGTCAAGACCAACGAAACCGTCCAGCGCGACCTCGTCTGCTGCGGGTTCACGGGGTTTCAACTGATGGAGGATCGCTACGCCTGGGGGTTGCCGGAGGAAGCGATCGAAGCCGAGGCCGCGGCGGACGCGCCGGCCGCCGGCGCCGCGGCCGGTCGAACCACCGCCACGGGACAGGCGGACCCCCGATTCTGGGAGAACGGCGAGCGGCGGTCGTACGGCATCGGAAACGTCGGCGTGGCGTACTACTTCGAGTACCTGCCCACGTGGGCGCAGCAGCAGATTCTGACGCACGGCCGCATCGTTAACGACCTGACCGCGACCCTCCAGGAGCAGCGGCGCCAGCGGGAGGAGGCCGTCCGCGAGAGCGGCGTGGACCTGCGCGGCACCGGAAGCCTCTGGCGGCTGCGCGTCCGGACCGGCGAAGGCGGCAGCCCCGCCCGCGAACGTGTCGTGACGATCCTTCTGGGACAGCGCGAATGAGACGGCCATCGACCCAACGCGGCTTTGCGCTGCTGATGGCGCTCCTGCTCGTCCTCCTGGCGGGCGTGGCGCTGGCGGGCGTCGCGCGCCGCAGCATCGTCACGGCACTCGACGCCCGCGACGCCGCCCGCGACCTCCAGCGCCGCTGGGCCGTCCGCAGTTGCCGGGCCACGCTGCTCGGCCATGCCGAACGGCTGCTCGACGAGGCGGAGCGCGGCCGCGGTGACGCCGACGCCCTGTCCGATACGTATAAGAACGCCCCGAAGATCCATCGCACCGTGGCCTGCCGGCTCGCGGATATCGACTACGAACTCGTCCTGACCGACGAACAGGCGAAACTCAACGTGAACACGCTGCTGGAGGACGAGGGCCTGGCCCAAGCCCAGTCCGTCGTCTCGCGGATGGTCACGGCGACGGGCGGCGGGGCGGCTCCGGCCGTCGAGGTCCGCCTGCGGACCCTGGCCGTCCGGAGCCTCGCGTCCGAGAAAGACGGTTTCCTGCCCGAACAGGGGGCCTACGGTCAGATCTTCGACGGCGCCTCGGCACGCGAGTTGGTCGGCACGGCCCAGGCGCCCGGCGTCAGCGAGTCCGTCACCTGCTGGGGCGACGGCAAGGTGAACGTCCGTCGCGCCCCGGAGACCGTCCTGAAACAGGTCTGCGAGAAAGCCCTGACCCGCCAGGACCTGCGGCACCTGCTCGAGGCCTGCGAGCGGAACCCGTACGTGCCCCTGTCCGGGATGCTTGCCGAGGTCCATCCGAAGCAGCGCGAGAAGGTGTATGGCCTGCTGACGGACCGGTCCCGGTGCCACGGCCTGTGGGTCATCGCTCGCGGTAACCAGCGGTCGTGGTACACCTTCGCGGTCAACGTGGGCGCCGCCGCCGAGGGAGCGGCCGGCGGGGCGGGGCGGCAAACCTTCCAGGTCTACGAGTTCGCGTGGTGACGCCATGACGGTGCGGCAGCGAAAGATGCTGATCTGGCTCCTGGCGGGGGCCCTGGCTGCGCCCGCCGTGGCAGTGGTCGTCCTGGGGCTGGCGGTGCCGGTCCGCGTGGAAACGGCCCAGGCGCCGGCGACGGAGGGCGCACAGGACGAGAAACCGTCGGCGAAGTCGGCGACGGCCGACGCCGGCGATCGGCCGCAGCGCGCCGCCCTCGCCGAACTCCTCCGACTGTGCCGCGCGAACCTCCGCAGGCCGCTTTACGACGCCGACGAACCGGCCGAGGATGCCAAGACCGGGAAGACCGCCGCCCGGCGGGCCGCGCGGTCGCCCCTGACGCTGCGCCTCATCGGCACCGTGAACGAGCCCGGCCACTCGATGGCCATGTTCCAGAAGAAGGACGGTTCCATCGCGCTCTGCGCCCAGGGCGAGAGCGTCGACGACGCCGGGGGGGCGGTCACCGTCACGCAGGTGGAGTTCGAAAAGGTGACCGTCGAGTATGGCAACCGGTCGCACGAGT
The DNA here is from genome assembly GCA_046483505.1 of Phycisphaerae bacterium. Classification (GTDB taxonomy): domain Bacteria; phylum Planctomycetota; class Phycisphaerae; order FEN-1346; family FEN-1346; genus BS750m-G62. The sequence continues at coordinate 3,710 of JAWODB010000301.1, read as the reverse complement.
TGATCATTCCGCCGAGAAAATCGAGGCCGACGCCTGCGCGGGCGGCCCCTGTCAAGAAGAGGAAGTGATGGCCGAGCAGTACACGATCGCGGTAGGCGACAAGGGGTGGCGTGTGGCCGCCGTCTCGCAGGACGGCGACGTCCGCGTGAGCCCCGTCCCCGCATCCGACGACGCGGGGCCCGAAGCCCCGGCCGAGGCGGCCGCCGAGGCCCTGCGCGAACTCGGCTACGCCGGAGAACCCGCCGTGTTGGCCGTGCCCTCGTCGTGGTGTTTATGCGCCGAGATTTCCACCGACGACCTCCAGCGCGGCGGCCGGCGGAAGGCGATGGCCTACCGGCTGGAAGAGCACTTGCCGGTGTCCGCCGAGGATTTTGTGGCGGACTTCGTCGAGATGGAAGACCACCAGGCGCTCGGCGTGTGTGCGGAACTGGAGACGCTCCGGCCGATCGTCTCCGCTCTGGAGACGGGCGAGGTGCACGTCCGGCACATCTGCCCGGCCGCCCTGCTCGCCGCCGCGTGGGCCGTGGAGCAGCACCCCGGGGCGGGTGGTGTCCTCATCGGCGGTGCCGCCGCGAATGATGCAGACGCCGCAGACGACGCGGAACCGTCCTCCGACGGCTACGACCTCATCCGGCTGCGCGAAGGCAGACCGACCGCCTGGGCGTGGATCGTTGAAGGCAACGAGGCCGTGCGCGAACGCCTGGAGGCGTGGGAGATGCCGGACGAGCAGCCGCTGCCCCTGGTTCTCGTGGGTGCCCACGCGCCTCTTCGCGCAGCCGCGGGCGCGGCCGGGACCGTCGACCCGGTTGAAACGGACGCGGTCGGCCGCCACGAGGCGGCTGCCCGCCGGGCGGCACGCGTTGCCGCAGGTGCCGTCAGCCCCTGGATCGACCTTCGCCGCGACGCCCTCGCGGCGCCGGGGCGATACGATGTGTATCGCAAACCGGTCACCGCCCTCGTCGCAGCGGCGGCGATCCTGCTGGTCAGCCTGGTCGGCGTCGTGGTTTGGCGCGGACGGCAATACGAAGCGCTCGCCGGCCGCTACGTCCGGCAGCAGGCGGAGGTGTTCCGCAAGGTGCTGCCCGACCAGCGGGTGCCCGGCAGCGTCAAGGGGCGGCTCGGGAGCGAACGGCGGAAACTCGAGGGCCTCGGCGGGCACGCCTCCGACGAGGCCACCGCGCCGTCCGTCTCGGCGCTCGTGCACCTGCGGGAGGTGCTCGGACGGCTGCCGAAAGACATCCGGTACCGCATCCTGGACCTGAACGTGCAGCCGGACCGCATTCGGATCGACGGGCAGGCCCGCAGCCACGCCGAGGCCGAACGTCTGGCTGTTGCCCTCAGGGAGTCCGAGTGGTACGACGTCCAGCCGCCCAAGACCGAGGCGCTGAAAGACCGGGGCGTGAGTTTTCTCTTCACCGCCGAGCCACGACGCACGCTCGCCCCCTCGGAGGGGAACGCCGAATGAAACCGCACCTCCGACAACTCGTCCTGGCCGGCGTGATGGTGGTCCTGCTCGCCGGCGGCGCGGCAAAGGGCCTCCACTATATGATGACGCAGCGGGGGCGCGCCCGGCAAGCGGCCGACGCCTTGGCCTCGTGCCGCGACCTCGCCCGCGACATCCGGGCCCTGCGGGACAAACCGGCCGTGGCGTCGGCCGAAGCCATGGGTATCCAGGAACTGGGTCGGCGCATCGAGACGGCCTGCCGGCAGGCCGGGTTCGAGGGCGCGGCGCTGGAAGGCGTTTTCCCGCAGTCGGCCCGCCGGGTGGGCGAGTCGCCGTACCTCCTCAAGCCCACCGCCCTGGCCCTGCGAGGGGTGACCCTGCCGCAGTTGGTCACCTTCCTGCACCATCTGACAAACGGCTCGGGCCTGGACGTGCGCGACATCCGGTTGCAGACGCCCCACGGAGACGCACCGCCGTCCGTCTGGGACGCCGAAGCCACCGTGACCTACTTGATGTACGCGCCGGTCAAGAAGGCCGGCCCCCGATCGTGAGGTGACACATGGTGCGACAGACGACATTGACGCTCGCCCTCGTGACGCTGGCGCTTGCCGCCGCGGGATGCGCGAGTTTCCTGACGGGCGAGTCCTCCGGGCCATCGTACCGGACCATCCGCACGCAGCCGGGTCGGAGCACCGACCTGGCCCGGAAGGCGAACGCGCAGGGCCTGGACCACCTGGAGGTGGGCGAGTTGGACCAGGCGACCCGGGCGTTCCAGAAGGCGCTGACGGCGGACGTCGAGTTCGGTCCCGCCCACAACAACCTCGGCAAGGTGTATTACCGGCAGGAAGACTGGTACCGCGCCGCGTGGGAATTCGAGTACGCCACCAAACTGCTCCCGCGCAGCGCCGAGCCGCGAAACAACCTGGGCCTCGTCCTCGAACGGGCCGGCGAACTCGACCGCGCGGTCGATTGCTATCGCGAAGCCGTCGGCCTCGCCCCCCATCGCGTCGAGTACCGCGGGAACCTCGTCCGCGCCCTGTACCGCCGCGGCGACCGGACGTCGGAAGTCCGGACGCTGCTCGGCGAGGTGCTCGAGGAAGACACCCGCATCGCGTGGCGGGCCTGGGCGGAACGGGTCCTGGCGACGATGGACGACGGCTGACGCCGTGGACCGTCGTCGACGAGTGCGCCTTGCGTCCTCATCCGTCACCGCAGGCGGCCGAAACCGGTGAGTGATCCGGATCGGCTCTTAATATTTCCCCTCCGTCCGTTGAATCCTTCAGGCGCGTCCCCCACCCCTGCCGATACATGTCATGAGGCCGGTCCGGCAAGGCGTGCCTGCCGGCATTTTTCTGACCCCCGCGAGTGAGCCTGGGAGGCTTGGGAGGGATGGGTCGCCCCGCGGGGCACTTGCGCGGCGGCCAGCGGCGATCAAACGCGGGTTCGCGTCCGACGGCCGCCCGCATGGAGGCAGGAGGTTTACGATGAAGTCCTTCAGCAAGACCCTCGGCGTCCTCGTGCTCCTCGCGATGGTCCCATCGTCGCTGTCGGCGGACGGGGCAGGGACGCGCTGGCAGCGCCTGGATCAGCAGGCCAAGGAACTCCGCGAGTCGGGGGCCTACGGCCGGGCCATCCGTGTGGCGAAGGAGGCCCTCGACCTCGCCGAGACGAAGGCCGGGCCGGACCATCCGAACGTCGCCCGCAGCCTGAACCGCCTGGCGGGCCTGTACTCCGTCCAGGGCCGCTACGCCAAGGCCGAACCGCTCTGCGAGCGTGCCCTTGCGATCCGCGAGAAGGCCCTCGGGCCGGACCACCCCGCCCTTGCCACAAGTCTGAACAACCTCGGGCTGCTCTACCATCGCCGCGGCCGCTATGCGGAGGCCGAACGCCTCTACAAACGGGCGTTGGCCTTGTGCGAGCGCGTCCTCGGCCGCGGGCACCCCGCCGTCGCCACCACCCTCAACAACCTGGCGGGCCTCTACGACGGCCAAGGCCGCTACGACGACGCCGAACCCTTGTACCGCCGCGCCCTCGCCATCCGAGAGAAGGTGTTCGGTCCCGACCACGAGGCCGTCGCCACGAGCCTCAACAACGTGGCCAAACTCCACGCGACGAAGGGCGAGCACGACACGGCCGAGCGCCAGTACGGCCGGGCCCTCGCCGTCTGGAAGAAGACCCTCGGGCCGAACCACCCCAACGTCGCCAAGGGCCTGAACAATCTGGCGCTGCTGTACGACAACCAGGGCCGCTACGCCGAGGCCGAACC
>JAWODB010000300.1:0-18244 GCA_046483505.1 Phycisphaerae bacterium | reverse complement strand
ACACTACAACGCTAACTCGTGCGCGGCGGGTCTCCGTACCCGCCGCGCAGCCCTGAAAAGGGCGTTTCGAGCGCGGTGGGTGCGGAGACCCACCGCGCAAAATGCGGACTTAGCGTTGTAGTACTAACTGTGGCGCCCCTCACCCGCCCGCCAGTTCCTCGGCATACCGTTCGATGGCCGCGACGGCCTCGGCGGTGCCGTCGCGGGACGGGCCCGCCGCCGACGCGTCCGCGCGGATGCGCTCGCGGAACTCGTCCGTCCGGGCAAGGAACGCCGCCAGCACCTCGGGCGAGAACCGCCGCAGCGTCGTCCGCATCCCCGCGCCCAGCCGCTCGACCATCGCCGCGTTCAGCCGCTGCTCCAGCGAATCCTCCGGCATGGCCAGGATCGGCGTGCCGAAATGCATCGCCTCGCTGATGAGTTGGTTGCCGGCCGTCGCGAAGACCGCCCGGCACCGCGCCAGGTCCTCGACGAACGGCCGGTTCGCCAGGGGCCGGAACGTGAGGTTGCCGTCGGTCCCCTCGCGCGGGGCGCCGTAGACGGTGACCGGCACGCCCGCCTCCCGCAGCGCGGCCTCCACCTTCGGCCGGTAGTACCGCCGCGGATGGCTGAAGTAGACGAGCAGGACGTCGCCCGCCTCGGGCGTCACCTTGCGGACCACCGGCCGCAGCACCGGCCCGACGACCGTGACGTCGTCACGCCGCGTCGGCGGGGCGTAGAAACTCGCCACGATCGACCGGTCCGGCCGGGCCACCAGCGCCTTGTACACCACCGCCTCCGCCCGGTTGACGAGCCGCTGCATCCACCCCATCGGCCAGCGGCAATAGACGAGGACGCCGAAGTGGTCGAAACTGATGCGCGGCACGCCCAGGCGGCGGGCGGCCCGGTGGGTCCAGGCCTCGGAGTCCGAGACGAGGACGTCCGGCCGGAAATCCTCCAGCGCCTCGCGGACCATCGCGACGCCCGGCCCGCCGAGGAGCAGGTCGAGGGCGGCGGGAAGGTTCCGCTTCAGCGTCAGGTACGCCGACCGCTTGCCCGGCCGCTTCTCGTGATACCGCAGTGTCGGGATGCGGACGACGGGCCAGTCGTCGGCGAGGGCGGCGAAGGCGTCGCCGCCGGCCAGGACGAGCACCTCGTGCCGCCGCGAAAGGTCCGGCAGCACGGCCGCCGCCCGCATGGCGTGGCCCCGCCCGTACCCGTGGACGCCGTAAGCGATTCGCACGTGGCCGGCCTTTCCTGGAGTTCGCAGCCCGTCTGCATGATAGGCCCTCGGCCGCGGAGTGCGAGTCAATTCGGCGTGCGGCCTGTGCGGTCACACCCCATTTGGAGTGTTGCACGCGGGCGGGAATACAAGGCGCTCCTAATGTATCCCTTTTGTCAGAAAGGGGTTAAGCCAATTCGCTAATATCGTGTTGACAGCGAACGAAAACGGGTTAGACTACAGGTGCACTCTAATCAGAGTGCGAGTTGCCGTCGGGAACGGCCCGGCTGCCACACGGGCCGTTCTGACCGGATGCCGCGGCCGACGTGGGGCCGCCCAGGAGGAGGATCCACCATGTCGCGCACGATGAGCACGGACGGGCCGCCGTCCCCCGCCGAGACCGTGCCGAAGACGCCGCCCGCGACGGCGGCAACGCCGGCGGTCCGGCTGCCGCGGCGGCGGCCCCGGCGGATTCTGAAGGCGTACGCCGTCTGGATCACGGCCTTCGTGGCCGCCGGTGCCATCCTGTTCATTGCGGCCTCCGGCCCGGGGGTCCTCCAGGGCCTGGCCGAGACCGCCCTCTCGCTGCTCACGTGGCAGACCCTCGCCATTGTGCTGGCGGCCCTGGCGTGCGAGTATGTCGATTCGACGCTGGGCATGGGCTACGGCACGACGTTGACGCCGGCCCTGCTCCTGGCGGGATTCCAGCCGCTTACCATCGTGCCCGCGGTCCTGCTCTCGGAACTCGTGACGGGCATTACGAGCGGCATCATGCATCACGGGGCGGGGAACGTGAACTTCCGGCGCGGCTCCCGGCACCGGCACGTGGCGATGGTGCTGGCGGCGTGCAGCGTCGTCGGGACGCTGGCGGCGGTGGCCATCTCGATCCAGATTCCCCGCTGGGCGCTGACGGGATACATCGGCGTCCTGGTCCTGGGTATCGGCATCACGATCCTGGCGACGATGCACCGGACGTTCGCCTTCTCGTGGAAACGCATCGCCGGGCTGGGCCTGCTGGCGGCGTTCAACAAGGGGATGAGCGGCGGCGGGTACGGACCGGTCGTCTCCGGCGGGCAGGTGCTCTCCGGGATGGACGCCAAGCAGGCCGTCGGCATCACCTCCATGGCCGAGGGGCTCACCTGCGTCGTCGGGGCGGGCCTGTACATGCTGACGACGGGGATCGACAGCCGTCTGGCCCTGCCGCTGGTGGTCGGGGCGATGCTCTCGGTGCCGCTCTCGGTGCACTCGGTGCGGGCGGTGAAGGACCGGCACCTGCGGCTGGCGATCGGGGTGCTGACGCTCGTCCTGGGCGCCGCGACGCTCGTGCGGCTGGTGTGGTAGGGAACCCTGCACGTCTGTGTGGCCCGGCCGGTCTTGTCCGGCCGGGACGATGAGAGGAGGAGGCACCGCCGCGCTTTCCCGGCCGGGCAAGACCGGCCGGGCCACACCCGGCACAGCGCTACAGCGTCGTCTGGGGATCGACGTCGACGGCGAGTTGGACGGAGCCGGGCGCTTCCAGGTCGGCCCGCACCCGGTCGAAGAAGTGCAGCAGCGTCCGGGCGGTCGGGGCCTTCAGCAGCATGTGGTACCGCCAGTACCGGCTGAGTTTGGCGATGGGGCACGGCTGGGGGCCGAGGACCGTGATGCCCGCGGCGCGGGCCGGGTCCATGAGCCGGCCGGCCACCGCCTGGATGGCCTCGCCGGCCTTCTGCCGGTTCTTCGAGCGGACCAGGATCCGGGCCAGCCGGCCGAACGGCGGATAGCCCATCGCCTGCCGCGCCTCCAGTTCGTCGGCCGCGAACGCCCGGTAGTCGTGTTTGGCCGCCAACCGGATGGTCAGGTGGTCGGGCTGGAACGTCTGGACGAACACCTCGCCGCCCTTCGGCCCGCGTCCGGCGCGGCCGGCCACCTGCGTAATCAACTGGAAGGTGCGTTCGTTGGCGCGGAAGTCCGGCAGGCTGAGGGCCACGTCGGCGTTGACGACGCCCACGACCGTCACGTTCGGGAAGTCGAGGCCCTTGGCCACCATCTGCGTGCCCAGGAGGACGTCCACGTCGCCGTCGCGGAAGGCGGCCAGGAGGTCGGAATGTCCTCCGCGACGGCGCATGGCATCGGCATCCATCCGGCCCAGGCGGATATCGGGGAACGTCTTCAGGATTTCCTGCTCCACGCGCTGGGTCCCCGTGCCCCAGTAGTTGACGGTCTCGGCCCCGCAGGCGGGGCAGTCGGCCGGCGGCTCCTCCTTGTGGCCGCAGTAGTGGCACTGGAGCGCCCCGGCCTTGGCGTGGTAGGTCAGACCGACGTCGCAGGACGGGCACCGTGCCACGAACCCGCACCGCGTGCAGAAGAGGTGCGTCGAGAAGCCCCGGCGGTTCAGGAACAGGATGGCCTGCTGCTGCTTGCGCCAGGCCTCGGCGATGGCCTTCTCCAGGGCCCGCGAGAGGGCGTGATGGCCCTTCCGTTCGGTCGCCTCCCGCCGCATGTCCACCACGTGGACGGGCGGCATCGGCCGGCCGCCGATGCGACGCGACAGCCGCGCCTCCTGGTAATGGTCCAGCGTCCGGGCGTTCTGGTACGATTCGAGGCTCGGCGTGGCCGACCCGAGTACGACGGGGCAGTCCACGAGGTTGGCCCGCATGACGGCCACGTCGCGGGCGTGGTAGCGCGGCGAGCGGAGGTTCTTGAACGAGGTCTCGTGTTCCTCGTCGATGACGATCAGCCCGAGGTCCGGCACGGGGGCGAAGACCGCCACCTGCGTGCCGACCACGACGTCGGCCCGGCCGTTGCGGATGTCGCGCCATTCCCGGTGCCGCTCGGTGTCCTTCAGGTCGCTGTGCAGGACGGCCACGCGGTTGAACCGCTGTCGGAAGCGGTGGATGGTCTGCGGCGTGAGGGCGATCTCGGGCACCAGGACGACGGCCTGCCGGCCGCGGTCCACCACGTCCTCGATGGCCTGCAGGTACACTTCCGTTTTGCCGGAGCCCGTCACGCCCTCCAGGACGACGACGCCGAAGCGCTCGGCCGTGCCGAGGGCCTTGACGCGCTGCAGCGCCAGGGCCTGCTCGGCCGTCAGGTGCACGGTCTGGGGTTCCTCCAGGTCGACGAAGTCGCTGCGGGGGAAGTCCTCGACCTTGCGGCTGACGATGCGCACGAGGCCCTTCTCTTCGAGGGTCTTGATGACGGCGGTGGTGCACCCGGCCTGTCGGGCCAGTTCGCGGGGCGTCAGGGGAGTGCCCTCGGCCGCCGCGAGGCGTTCCAGCACCCGCTGCTGCTTCGAGAGGATCCGCTCGACCTCCTCTTCCGCCTTGTCCGTCCGCTCGACGTACCGGACGGTCTTGAAGCCGGCCTTCTTCTTGACGGCCGTGGGCAGGATGGCGTCGAGCACGCGTCCCAGCGGCGAGACGTAGTACCGGCTCATCCAGAAGGCCAGGTCGACGAGGTCTTCGGTGAGCAGGGGCGTCTCGTCGACGGTCTCCTTGACGGGCTTGATCTTGCCGGCGTCGAGGTCCGTTTTGTCGAAGCCGCCCACGATCCAGCCCACCTGCGTCCGTTTGCCGCGCCCGAACGGCACTTTGACCCGCTGGCCGGGCCGGACCTTGCCGCGAAGGCCCTTCGGCAGGGCGTAGGTGAACGTTTTGTCCAGTCCGATGGGCAGCGCGACGGAAACGAAGGGCGTTTCCAGGGGCGACGGGGCGGTCTGGACGTCCGATTCGGGCATCGTTAGCGTGGTCATGGCACAGGAGAAATCGGCAGATTCCTCCGGGGACTTTATGGCTTAATCACCGCCCCTGCTGGCGGCGGGCGAGTTCGCGGTCGATCTGCCGCTGATGTTCCCGCCGCTTGATGTCCTCCCGCTTGTCGAACTCCCGCTTGCCGCGCCCCACCGCCAGTTCCACCTTGGCCCATCCGCGGCGAAAGTAGACGGCCAGGGGCACGAGCGTGTGGCCCTTCTCCATCGCCTTGCCGAGGAAACGGTCGATCTCGCGTTTCTTCAGGAGCAGTTTCCGCGTCCGTCGCGGGTCGTGGCCGAACCGCCCCGCCTGCTGGTATGGCCCGATGTGCATGTTGTAGAGGTACACCTCGCCGTCGGCGACGCGGGCGAACGCCTCGTCGAGGTTGGCCTTGCCGTCGCGGAGGGCCTTGACCTCCGAACCCTCCAGGACCATCCCGGCCTCGATGGTTTCGAGGATCTCGTAGTCGCGGCGGGCCTTCTTGTTGCGGATGCGCGGCGTCTTGGGACCCATGTGGGCTATTATAACACGCCGGCGGCGGGTCACAATGGGGCGCGCGCTGCCGCGGATTGGCCTAATGTCGCGCTCTCCGTCGGCCCGATAACACTGCTGGAATGGGGCGCGCTGGGAGGGACGTCTCGTGATATCGATGCGGTGGTCACGCCGCAGGTTGGCCCGGTCGGCGGGCGCGCTCGTCCTGGCTCTCGTCCTGCTGCTGCCGGCTCCCCCGCCGGCCCTGGCGGCGAAAGCGGAGGCGTCGTCCGGCCACGCCCCCGCGCCCCCGGCGGACGGCGCTCAGGCGCCGGCAGACGCGGCCGGGGCCGACCTACCGCCCGTTGCCGCCGACGCGGAACCCGGTGCCGCCGAGGCGCCGGAACTGCTGCTCTGGCAGGAGATCCCGACCGTGGTCTCGGCCTCCCGCCACGAGGAACCCGCCAGCCGCGCCCCCAACGCCGTCAGCGTCATCCCGGCCGAGGAGATTCACGGCAGCGGCCTGATGGTTCTGGGCGACGTCCTCCGCCTGGCGCCGGGCGTCGACGTGGGCCGCATCGACGGCTGGAACTACGGCGTCGGCGTCCGCGGCCTCCACGGCCGGTGGGCGAACCTGACCCTCGTCCTCATGGACGGCCGCTCCATCTACAACCCCGTCTGGGGCGGGGTCTCGTGGGGATGGCAACCCGTCCTCCTGGAAGACATCGACCGCATCGAGGTCGTCCGCGGCCCGGGCGGCGCCGCCTGGGGCGCCAACGCCGCCAACGGCGTCATTAACATCATCACCAAAAAGCCCAAGGAAACACAGGGCTTCTTCGTCAGCCAGACGCTGACCAGCCGCCTCGACTCGCTCACCCATATGCGGTACGGCGTCTCCGAAGGACCGCTCGACCTGCGCCTCAGCGCCGGGTACGACTCGATGCCGGAACTCGGCGTCCGCGAGGGTGACGGAAACCACGACTTCGTCCGACTGCCGCGCGTCAACCTCCGCTCCACCTACCACTTGGACGAGGAGCGGACGCTGGATATCGATGCCGGCTACCTGGACGGCGTGACGGGCAGCACGCCGGAACCGGTGGCGTTGAGCGGCCGGCGGTTCGCCGACGCCCGGTGGTTTCCGCAGACCGAGTTCGCCCGTGCCCGCTACACCCACCGCCGCGGCCGCGACGACACCTGGCATCTCCAGTACTTCATGAATCGTCAGACGATGAGCGAGTCCGATGGGGGCGTGTGGGTCCGCTACACCCAGCACGACGTCGAGGCCGTCCGGACCCAGCCCGTCGGCGAGCGCCACACACTCACCTACGGCGGCAATATCCGCGTGGACCACATGACCAACGGCGATCCGCCTACCGGGTCCGGCGCCCAAGGCGTCCGCCTCGACAATCGGCGAACACACGACCACCAGGCGGGCCTGTTTGTCCAGGACCGCTGGGAACTCGCCGACCACTGGACCGCCATCCTTGGTGCCCGCGCCGACCGCAACTCCTACACCGGCTGGGAGTGGGCGGGGCGCGGCACGGTGCTGTACCATCCGGCGGAGGCGCACACCTTCCGTCTCAGCGTGGCGCGGGCGTTCCGCACGACCTCGCTCCTCATCCGGTCCCTGGACATGCGGCTGGGGCCGACGGGCCTGCCCGCGCCGCTGCCCGCCCATGCGTTCCTGACCCGTGGCAACGAGGACGCGAATGCCAGTTACGTCAAGGCCTACGAGTTTGGGTATACCTACCAGCGCGAGTGGCTTCGGCTGGGCGCCGAGTTCTTCTGGAACAACTACCGCGGCCTCATCGGCCCGGTGACGCAGACCCCCGTCGGGGCCGTCCCGCGCATCGACGTCTTCCAGAACGCCGTGGACGGCGATCTATACGGCTTCGAACTGACCGGCACGTGGCAGGCCACCGACCGCCTTCGGCTGGACGGGTGGTACGTCTGGGAGCAGTGGGTCCGCTCCGGCACGCGGGCGCCCGGCGACCAGCCCATCCACGCGGCCGAGCAGGCCGTCCCGCCCCAGCAGAAGGTCGGCCTCGGGGCCCGCTACCAACTCGCCGACGGCCTGGCGGCGAACGCCCGATTCTGGTGGGTCGACGAGGTCATGGGCTGGAACGCCAACCGCATCCCCCCATGGTCGCGGTGCGACATCAACGTGGCCAAGCAACTCGGTGAGCACTGTGAACTGACCGTGGGTGTGATGAATGCCTTCGACGGCCGCCATCGGGAACTGAACACAGCCGTCGAGGAACCCGTCGAGGTCGGCGAGCGGACCTGGTACGTCCGGTTCCAGGCCAAGTTTTAGAACGGTCCCGGGGGAGGATGGGCGCGCGCAGGGATGGAGGGATCATGACGGTGCACGAACAACCGGGCCCCGCGCCCTCCGCCGTGGGGCGGGCGCGACGCCTGCGGCCGCTTGCCGTCCTGGCGGCGGTGGCCGTGGCCTCCGTGGCCGCCGGCGGACCCGCCGTCGCGGCCGCGCCGGAGGAGACGTCCATGCGGACCATCTGCCTCCTGTTCAGCCGCGACCTGCCCCCCTACCGGGAGGCCGTCGAGGGACTGAAAGACCGCCTCTGCCCGCCCTCCGACGCCCCCGACCGGCCGAACGCCTACACCTTTGCCGAACGTATTGTCACCGAGATCGAAATCGACGCCCTCCTCGAATGGCTCCACGCCCAGCGGCCGGACCTGGTCGTGACGCTCGGCACGGAGGCGAGCAAGGTGGCGGCGGTCCACGCCGGGAATACCCCCGTCCTGTTCGCGATGGTCGCCAACCCGATCGACAACGGCATCCTGCCCCGGCGAAGCCATCCCGGCCAACTCGTCTGCGGCGTGACGACGGACGTGGACCCGGCCGAGCAGTTCAAGGTTCTGAAGCAGGCGCTGCCGGAGGCCGAGCGCGTCGGCGTCATCTACTGCCCGCAATACACCGAGGCGACGGTGGCGGCCGGGGCCCGCGCCGCCGCCGACGCCGGACTCGACCTCGCGCGCCTTCCGGTGGAACCGTACCGGGTGGCGCCGGCGATCCAGCGCCTCCACGAGAAGGACGTGGACGCCCTCTGGACCGTGACCGACCCGGGCGTCATGGTGCCGGCCTCGGCGCTCAAGATCCTCACCAGCGCGCTGAAGGCCCGGCTGCCGGTCCTCGGTTTTTCGCCGGCCATGGTCCGGGCGGGAGCGGTGGTCGGGTTCGGCATCGACCCGCGGGCCATCGGCCGGCAGGCCGGCGACATCGCTCACGCGCTCCTCCGCGAGGGCAAGACGCCCAAGGATTTCCACCTGGTATATCCGGGGCAGGCCGCGGTCCACGTGAACCTCCAGGTGGCCGAACGTGTCGGCGTCCGGTTGCCGACCTCGCTCCTGGCGGACGCGGAACGCATCAAGGGACAGTAAGGCCATGCGGCACTCGCGGCTGAGCCGAATCGGCGTCAAACTCGTGTTCGCCGTCGCCGCCATCCTGGTGGTCCAGGTGGCCGTCCGCTCCTGGGTCGAGTTCCGGGCCGACGCGCGGAACTTCCGCCAGAGTTTCCTGAAGACCGGCCGCGCCCACGCCCTGAGCGTCGCCCAGGGGGCGGAGTACGGCCTCCTGACCGGCGATAAGATCGAACTGGAACGCGTGGCCGAAGGCCGCCGAACCCCCGCCGACACCGACCTCCTGTACGTCGCCTTCTATGACGGGGCCGGCCGCCTCCTCGCCGTGCGCGACTGGTCCGCCACCCCCGGCATCCTGCCCGGCCGGACGGAACTCTCCGCTGAGCCGCAGGTCGCCCACGATGCGGTCGGCGGCGTGGAGTTCTACCGGTTCGCGGTGCCCGTGACGGTGTCGCGGGAGGTGATGGACGACGTCCTCGGCACCGCCGCTTCCGCCCCGTCCGACGGCGAGCAGGCCCTGGTCGTCACCGCCCGCTCCTACGAGCCCGTCAAGCATCGGATTGCCGAGGCCCAGCGGGAGATGCTCCTCGTGAGCGGCCTGCTGCTGGGGGCGGCGGTGCTGGTGGTGACCGCCATCGGCCGCCGACTCGTCGGGCCCATCCGCCGGCTCGTCGAGGGCACCGAGCGGGTGGCCGAGGGCGACCTCGACACCCGCGTCGACGTCGGACGCCGCCGCGACGAACTCGGTCTCCTGGCACGCAGTTTCAACCGCATGACCGACCAGTTGCGGGGGCAACGCGACCAGATCGTCGGCTACAGCCAGAAACTGGAGGAGAAGGTCGCGGCCCGGACCTCCGAACTGGCCGAGGCGAACACGCGGCTTCAGGCGGCCAACCGGCAACTCGCCCAACTCGCCACCACCGACGAACTCACCGGCCTCTGGAACCGTCGGCGATTCATCGAGATGCTCCAGCGCGAATGCCGCCGCGCCGCACGCGCCGGCGCCTCCCTGGCCCTGGCCATGGTCGACGTCGACCGCTTCAAGGCCGTCAACGACACCTTCGGCCACGCCTTCGGCGACCGCGTGCTCCAGGCGGTGGCGGCCCACCTCGGACGCGAGGCCCGCCAGACGGACATCGTGGCCCGCTACGGCGGGGAGGAGTTCATGGTCCTCATGCCCGACACCAGCGCCGAGGAGGCGTTCAGCGCCGCCGAACGCATCCGACGCCGCGTCGCCGCCCACCCCGTCGCCGACGAGAAGCGGTCCGTCGAGGTCAGCATCAGCATCGGCATCAGCGGCAGCAGTCCCGCCCGGCGGGCCGACCCGGAGACCCTCGTCCGCCTGGCCGACGAGACCCTCTACGCCGCCAAGCAGGCCGGACGCAACTGCACCCGCACCTGGACCGAGATCACACGCGACCAGGAAACCCAGGTCGCCGACCGCACCGAGGAGGTCGTCGACCTCGAACGCCGCATGGCCGCCCTCAGCCTCCAGGCCAAGGACGCCTTCGTCCAGAGCATCCACGGCCTGGTCCAGGCCCTGGAGGCCCGTGACCCGTACACCCGGCACCACAGCGACAACGTGACCCGCTACGCGGTGGCCATCGCCGAGCAGATGGGCCTGGAAGGCGAGGACGTGGCCGTCGTCCGCCGCGCCGGCCGCGTCCACGACGTCGGCAAGATCGGCGTGCCCGACGCCCTGCTTCGCAAGCAGAGCCCGCTGGACGACCGCCAGCAGCGGGCCATGCGCAACCACGTCCTCATCGGCGTCCACATCCTGGAGCAGTTGCGGTTCCTCGAACGCGAACTGCCCCTCGTCCGCCATCACCACGAGCGATGGGACGGAAAGGGGTACCCGGACGGCATCTCGGGCCACGCCATCCCGCGGGGGGCCTGCATCCTGGCCGTCGCCGACGCCTTCGACGCCCTGACCTCCGACCGGCCGTACCGCCGGGCCGTCGAGGTGGCCGAGGCCCTCCGCGTCCTCATCGAAGGGGCGGGCACGCAGTTCAATCCCCAAGCGGTCGACGCCCTGGTGGCCTGCGTCCGCGCCGCGGCGCACGACGCCGGTAAGGAAGGCGACCTCACGCCGCAGGACCTCCTGAACCGGGCCGACCAGCCCCGCTCCGGCACGGCCGTCTGACGGCGGTCCCGCCGCGCCCGCACCGCTCGAGTGGCGGGGCCGGCGCAAAAAGAATGTGTATCGTCCCAAACGTGGGGGAGACGGCACGACGACAGAGAGGCTCTGCCTCGGCTCCGAGGCTGCCAGGGGGCACCCCTGTCGCCCCGTCGCCTCGGCGTCGGCCCGGAGCCCTTCGGGCGTCGCGTGAGGTCGACGCCGACGCGACGGGGCTCCAGGGGCTTGAGGGGGCCCCTGATGGGGGATCCCCCGCTTGCGTTGGGCATGGGCCGAGGGGGTCTGGGGGAGATGGAATCTCCCCCAGGGCGTGCCTCGCCCCAGCACGCTGACGGAGCCGTGGGCCGCCCGTCCCCCACTTTTGGGACGATACTAAAAAGTGGGCACGGTCTGGAGGGTTGACCGTGCCCGTGTTGCGGGGATAGACGGCGCTTGAATACTCGCCCCGCCTCATGATGTCGGCTGAGGGTACCCGATGCCCCGGCGCTAGCCGGCATGTGTGGGAACGATCGGCTCGGGTCTGGTTGCCCCTCCTGAGGACCCCGCAACAACCTCCGTGTTCGGCTTGTCTATCCCGCAACGCCCCGAAGGGCGGTTCTCCGCAAGGATGGCTCGTTCCTTAATTTGGGAGTTAAGGGGGTTGTGAGGCAAAGCGCCTGAGGACTCGTCGCACCCGGGGGAGGGCTGTGCGTGAAGTCGCAAGCGATGCCATTAAAGAACGAGCCATTACCGCCCTTACGAGGAGCAAGGGCCGTGCCAAAGCCCCACGATAATCCCCGCCCGCGCCGAGAATTGTCGTAAGTCATTTATCCGCAGGCACATGCGCGATTGGACCCAAGAGGCTTTGTCCGTTCCCGGGCAGGTCGGATCGGCCGGCCATGTTGTCCTTCCGCATCATTTCGGCACCCCCGGAACACGGCTGGCAACCATAACCTCCTTTGGAAAAAGAGGTTACGTCATTGTTGCCTGGCGAAGGCGCATGTGGTTTCCAGGCAACGCCTCGGGACGACCCGGCTCGGAGGGCCCGGACGCCGTTTTCGGGGCCGACGGGCGGTTTTGGCCCGTCCGTCGTGGGCCACCCCCGGAAGCGCCGACGGATCGCGCCATGGCCGGCGTCCTGCCGCCGGCGGTGCCGCCCGCGCCCTTCCGCTCCCGGAAAGATGGGTCCGATAAGTTTCCTAAAGCCGGCGCCGCTCCCAGGCCGACAAACCTGTAGGGACTGGGTATCGGCCCGGCCATTTCTGCGCGGCGGGGCGGAAGCCGGGGGCCGACAGGCAAACCCGTCCGCACCGTTCTGGGAGGGTCTCCGATGCGCGTCATCGCCGTCTTCAACCACAAGGGGGGCTGCGGCAAGACGACCACCGCCATCAACCTGGCCGGCGCCCTGGCCACCGCCGGGCGACGCGTCCTTCTGGTCGACCTCGACGCCCAGGCCCACGCCACGGTCGGCTGCGGCGTGCGGGAGGACGAGGTCGAACTCAGTACCTGGCACGCCCTGACCGGGGAGGACTCCGGCTCCGGGCCCATCGGGCTGCCGGACATCGCGTGGGAAATCTTCGAGCGATTCTACCTGGCCCCGGCGGCCGTCCGGCTGGCGGCCCTCGAACAGACCCTGGCCGGCGTCGACGGTCGCGAGCAGCGCCTGGCCCGCCTCCTGGAACGGGCGCGCGGCCGGTACGACGTCGCGATCGTCGACTGCGGCCCGGGGCTCGGCATCCTGGCCATGAACGCCCTCGTGGCGGCCGGCGAGGTCGTCGTCCCCGTCGACCTCGGCTTCTTCAGCGTCTATGGCCTGGGCCGCGTGCTGGAAACGCTCGACCTGTTGGGCGAACGGACCGGCCACACCCCCACGGTCGGCGTCCTGGCGACCATGTACGACGCCCGCGCGCGGAGCATGCGGCGAAGCCTGGCCGCCCTCCGCGAGCGGTATACCCACCGCCTCTTCGACACCGTCATCCGGTTCAACGTGGACCTGCGCGAGGCCGCCGCCATGGGCAGCCCCATCGTGGAGTTCAAGCCGGAGTCGCGCGGCCACGAGGACTATTGGGCCCTGGCCCAGGAGGTCCTGGCGTCCGACCTCCACGTCGCCGCCGACGACCTGGCCCGCCGCCAGGCCGGGGCCGCCGCCGAGGCCGAACGCCGGCTCGACCAGAAGGTGGAGGCCGTCTACGGGCCCGTGCCCACCGGGGACGGCGTCTGCTTCCGGTGCCATGCCCCCCAGGCCCGGCGGGTCCAGGTGGCCGGCGACTTCAACGGGTGGCACGCCGAGGACGGCGGGGCCGACATGGAACCCGGCGACCGGCCCGGCGTCTGGCGGAAGCAGGTGGCCTTGCCGCCCGGCCGCTACGCCTACCGCCTCATCATCGACGGGCGGTGGTGCAGCGACCCCGCGAACCCGTACGTCGAGAGCAACCCCTACGGCGAACTCAACAGCGTCGTCGAGGTGCCGTAGGGATATCGTCGCTTGAGGATTCGATGGTGCAGCGGGTCTCCGTACCCGCCGCGCCCGAGCCGCGAACGCCTGCCCGCCGTAGCCTTGGCGAAGGCGGGTGAGGTCGCGGGTACTTCGCGGCGGGACCGGCGCACGAGGCCTCATGATCTTCCGCGAGCCCCCAACACGGACCCGGCCGGACGGGGCCAGGCCGTCGAGCGCCGGCCTGGCCGCCGTCGCCGACCTCCTGCTCTCCGGCCCCTCGCGATCGCGGGCCGCGGGGACGGGCAGCGCTCCCGCCCCCGCGCCGGAGCCGCCGCCCGATCCGGCGCCGGAGGCGGATCTGCCTCGCGGCCTGTACGTCCTCGTTCCGGCGGGGATCGACCCGTCGGCGCGCCGCGAGGCGGTCCTGGCCGCCGCGGGGTCCCTGGCCTCGCCGCCACGGCCCGCGGCCGTCCTCCTCTTCGAAGGGGGGCGCGTCGATGCCCACGTCCTCGGCGAGACGGCCTGCGGGCGGCTCGGGCCCCAGGGTTACCTCGGCGGCCCGGACCTCGGCCAGGCCGTCCGCCGCCTCGTCGACCACTGCGACCCCGTCGCCCTCGTGCCGCTCGATGCGCCCGAGGCGCTGCTCGACCGGCGGGCGCCCGCCCTGGAGCACCCCGTCTTCCTCGTCGAGGCCGACGCCGAGAGCCTCGTGGAGGCGTACCGCACGCTGAAGGCGTGGCGGCGGTCGGGAGCCGCGGGACGCTCCGCGGTCCTCTTTGCCGGCCGGCCGTCGCACGACGCGGCGCCGCTCCACACCCGCCTCCGGGTGGCGGCCCGGGCGTTCCTCGGGTGCGACCTGGCCCGGCAGCGTGTCCGCAACGGCGACGCCTCACCGCCCGAGGCGGCGGCGCCGGGCATCCGCCTCTTCGCGGGGGCCCCGGCCGAGGCCGTCTGGGCGCCGCTGCTCGACGCCGGGACCGCCCCGTCCTCCCCACCCGGGACCGAGGCCCTGCGCGCCGCGGCGCCCCCGCCTGAGCCGTCCGCCCCCGCCGCCGCGCCCGTGGATGCCGCACCGCCGGCGGTTCGCCGCGAGGCCGAGCCCGTGCCCGCCGTCCGCCCGGCGTTCGCCCTGTGGCAGCCCGACAGCCGCGAGGACCTGCTCGCGGTCTTCGAGACGCAGTTGCCCGCCCTCCTCG
The DNA here is from genome assembly GCA_046483505.1 of Phycisphaerae bacterium. Classification (GTDB taxonomy): domain Bacteria; phylum Planctomycetota; class Phycisphaerae; order FEN-1346; family FEN-1346; genus BS750m-G62. The sequence continues at coordinate 3,711 of JAWODB010000300.1, read as the reverse complement.
GGCCGGCGTACCGGCACGTCTTCCGCGTCGACGTGGCCGAGCCGGGCGCCCCGCCGCTCGTGGCCGTCCGCGACGACGGCACGCTCGTGGCCATCCTCTTCGGCGAGCTGGACGAGGTCGTCCCGACGCGGCCGGCGCAGGCGTGGCTCCGGGTCCACTGGCCGCTGCTCGTCCGCGTGTGGCCGGACGCCGGCCTGCCGGACCAGCCGCGCGTGGCGACGATGGTGCTGGCGGCCGCCCGGCCGGACCGCTCCGACGCCAGCGTGCGGCAGTTCGTGCCCGTCCGCCTGGGGGGGCATAAGGGGATCGTCCTGCTGGGGTAAGGCGCCTGGCGCGCTGCTTCTCGAGCCGGCTGCGGGAGCAGCCGGTCATCTTTATCCGCGGTGTCGCGTCCCACGGCCGATGGGGATAACCCGCCGCTTCCGCGGCGGGCTCGAAAGGCACGGGGCACAAGCGCTTCTCGTTTCGCGCGCCCGCTTGACTTCGCCATTCCCGGCCGGTACCGTACGGCCATGGCAGAGGCGCGGCCGAGTTGGGACGAGTATTTCATGTCGATCGCCGAGGACGTGGCCCGGCGGTCGACGTGTCTGCGCCGGCAGGTCGGGGCCATCCTGGTGGTCGACCGCCAGATCCTGGCGACCGGCTACAACGGCGCCCCGAGCGGCGTCCCCCACTGCGACGAAACGGGGTGCCTGCGCGAGCAGATGGGCGTGCCGTCCGGCGAGCGGCACGAACTCTGCCGCGGCCTCCACGCCGAGCAGAACGCGATCGTCCAGGCGGCCAAGCACGGCACCCGCATCCAGGGCGCGACGCTCTACACGACGTATCATCCCTGCTCGTTATGTGCAAAGATGGCCATCAACGCCGGCGTCCGCCGCATCGTCTGCCGCAAGGACTACCCGGACGACCTCGGCAAGGCGCTCCTGCGGTTGGGGAACGTGACGCTGGAGGTCCTGCCGCCGGAGGAGGCGTAAGCGGCGTGTCGGTTGCGGTTGCGTGAGGGTGCTCGCTTTTCGAGCCGGCCGCGGGAGCGGCCGGTCATCTCCATCTGCCCTGGCACGTGCCATGCCGGACGGGGATAACCCGCTGCTTCCGCAGCGGGCTCCAGAAACGACTGCCCTCGCACGTAAGCCCCCAGATGCTGGGGCGTTTTTCTTGCGCCGCCCCGCGGGTAGGGGTTGTGGCGCGCGTCGTGAGACGCGGTGGAAAGATTCTGGACGGCGGTGGAAAAGTTTTTTTCGCGCGACACAAGGTATTGTGGTTTGCCGAGTTAGCGGTTCGGGTTCACGGTGGAATAGGCCCCGGCTAAGGGGCGGTTAAGAAAAACTGGTTGACACCCCATATCCTGCGTCTTAGGATGTCCTGCCGCCGACATGCAGTAGAAAAGTGACGGCCCTTTGGCATTTTCCCTGGAGTTCGACGGCCGGTCCGTCCGATGCGTACTATCGGTCAACGAACCCAAGATGTTGTGGATGAGGCTGGGACCCCGTCGGTCGGTTCTGCCGGTTCGCGTTCGCAGGTGAGAGCGAGGAGCGCTCGGCCGTGGAATGCCCCTTCTGCCACGAGGACGACGACCGCGTCGTGGATTCGCGCGGCTCGGGCGGGGCCATCCGCCGACGCCGCGAGTGCCGGGCCTGCGGCCGCCGCTTCACCACGTACGAGCGGGCCGAGAGCGAGCCGCGCCTCCGCGTCATCAAGAAGGACGGCACCACGCGCGAGGCGTACGACCGGAACAAGATCCGCCAGGGCCTGATGCGGGCGCTGCACAAGCGGCCGGTGCCGACCGAGCGGCTCGACCAGATCCTCCAGGAGGTGGAGGACGAACTGACCGCCCAGTACGACCTGGAGATTCCGAGCCGCGCCATCGGCGACCTGGTCATGGCGAAACTCCGCGAGACGGACCAGGTGGCCTACGTGCGGTTCGCCAGCGTGTATCGCGATTTCAAGGACGTGTCGCAGTTTGTGGAGGAAGTGCAACCGATGCTGTCCGGACGGGGTGGTGCGTCCAGCGGTGGCCGCGAGACGCCTTCGGGAGGGGAAGGCGCCGCGCGACCCCCCAAGGGGCCGACCGGCGGCGACTGACGGTCGGCCCGCGACGTACCTGCCGCGAGGGCGTGGGGGGACGGTTCCCCCCCTGACCGTCCCCCCCGACCACGCGGCCCCGCCGGTGGCGACATAGACGAGGACGAAGGCGAAGCGCACCCACCGCAGGGAGAGGGCAGGGATGTCGAACCGGATCACCCACATTCGCAAGCGAGACGGATGCCTGATGCCGTTCGAGGAGTCGAAGATCGCTGGCGCCATCTTCAAGGCCGCCCGCGCCGTCGGCGGACAGGATCGGTACGTGGCCGAGGAACTCGCCTCCGCCGTCACCGACCACCTGAACCTCCATTACGAGGGCGATACGCCCGGCATCGAAGACATCCAGGACATGGTCGAGAAGGTCCTGATCGAGACCGGGCACGCCAAGACCGCCAAGGCGTACATCCTGTACCGCGACAAGCGGGCCCAGGCGCGGCGGGCGATGAAGGTCCGCAAGGCCATGCGGTCCAAGGCCGCCCGCAACACCACGGATGCGGCCCTGCTGGTCGATACGGGCGCCAAGGACGCCCTCCTGCCGTGGGACAAGGGCCGCATCGCCGAGGCCCTGGAGACCGAGGCCCACCTCGACGCGCAGACGGCCCGGAAGGTGGCCTCGGCGGTGGAGCAGAAGGTCATCGCGTCGGGCCTGTCGCGGATCTCGACGGCCCTGGTCCGCGAACTGGTGGACAACGAGTTGTTCGAGCGCGGCCTGACGGGGCGCCTGGAGCGCCAGAAGGTCATGGGCATGCCGCGCTTCGACCTGGAGAACCTCATCTTCTCCAAGAGCCAGGAGAACTCGAACATCTCGCAGAACAACCCGGAGGCGATCAACCTGACGATCGCCGAAACGGTCCTCAAGCAGTTCGCCCTCGGCGAGATCTTCTCCCGCGACCTGGCCGAGGCCCACCTCAAGGGACGCCTCCACCTGCACGACCTGGGGTACCCCACGCGGGTCTACTGCTCCAGCCACAGCCTGGAGTACCTGAAGAAGTACGGCCTGGACCTGCAGAACCTCGACACGAAGAGCGCCCCCGCCAAGCACGCCCGCACCCTTACGGGCCATCTCAATACGTTCCTGGCGTCCATGCAGGCGTACTACGCGGGCGCGCTGGGCGTCGCGCACATCAACATCATGTACGCCCCGTACGTGGAGGAGATGGACGAGGAGACGATGCGGCAGGAGGCGCAACACCTGATCTTCTCGTGCTCGCAGTCGGCCTTCAGCCGCGGCGGCCAGACGCTGTTCCTCGACTTCAACGTCCACACCGGCGTGCCGGGGTACCTGAAGCACGTGCCCGCCATCGGTCCGGGCGGCAAGGAGACGGGCCGGACCTACGGCGACTACGAGGAGGCCGCCCAGCGGTTCTGCCGGGCCATGCTCGACGTGTGGCGCGCCGGCGACCGGCACGGGCACCTGTTCGCGTTCCCGAAGTGCGACTTCCACATCAATGCCGAGACGTTCACCGACCCCGCCCAGCGCGACCTGCTGGACTACGCCTGCCTCATCGCGTCCGAGAACGGCGTGCCGTACTTCATCTTCGACCGCGACGAGTGCACCCTGAGCGTCTGCTGCCGCCTCCGCACCGCCATCGACGACCGGTACATGATGCAGCACCCGGAGAGCATGCG
>JAWODB010000288.1:0-14051 GCA_046483505.1 Phycisphaerae bacterium | reverse complement strand
CGAGCCGCAGCCCATCCCCGGCTCCGACAAGATCCTCTTCGTCGCCGGCGCCCACCACGCGTGCGTGGGCGGGAGCCTCGTGCTGCTCGACCCGGCCCGCGCCAGCCTGGACCCCGCGACCGGCCGCGACCGCATGGGCGCCGTCGAGGTCCTGACGCCCGAGGTCTGTTTCCCCGAGGCCGACGGCTGGCCGAAGACGTACTTCCACAGCCCGCACCCGCTGTCGGAGGACGTGTACCTCGTCTCGTTCGGCGACGGGCCCATTCCCGGTATGTCGAGCGGCGCGAAGCGCGACTCCACCGGCCTCTACTACCTCGACCGGTTCGGGAACCTGGAACTGCTGTACCGGCACCCGCGGTGGGCGTGCATGTACCCGGTCCTGCTCGCCCCGCGTCCCCGGCCGCCGGTCGTCGAGAGCGTTCGCCGCGAGGGCATGGACGACGAGGGCGAGTTCTTCCTGGCCGACGTCGGCCGCAGCCTCCTGGCCCTGCCCGACGACCGGGCGGTCCGCCGCCTGCGCATCTTCCGCATCCTGCCGAAGACGACGCCCACCGTCAACCAGCCGCGCATCGGCCACGCCAACGCCGAGTCCGCCCGCGTCCTGCTCGGCACGGTGCCGGTGGAGGCGGACGGGTCCGCCTACTTCCGCGCCCCGGCCCGCGTGCCGCTGTACTTCCAGGCGGTGGACGCCGACGGCCGGGCCGTCCAGAGCATGCGGAGCGACGTCTACCTCCAGCCGGGCGAGCGGCGCGGATGCGTCGGATGCCACGAGCCCGTCGGGGCGGCCCCCGTCCCCCGCGACACCCGGGCCATGGCCCGCCCGCCGTCGCGCATCACACCGGGACCCGACGGCACCCGCCCGCTCGGCTACCCGCGGCTCGTCCAGCCGGTGCTCGACCGGCACTGCGTCGGCTGCCACGACGGCACGACGGGCGAGAAGAAGAGCGACCTCGTCCTGACCGGCGACGCCGCCGAGCCGTTCTCCCGCTCCTACGTCAACCTGAAACCGTACCTCCGCTGGCACGAATGGGGCGGGGCCAGCATCGACCAGACCGTGACCCGTCCCGGACGGTGCGGCGCCGACGCCAGCCCGCTGACGGCCGTCCTCGCCGACGCCGTCCACGCCCCCGCCCTGACGATGCCGGAGGCCGACCGCGGGCGGCTGCTCGTCTGGCTCGACTCGAACGTGCCGTTCTACGGCCGGTACGACGAGGCCGCCCGCGAGAAGCAGCGCCGCGGCGAGACGGTGCCCGTCCCGGCGGACCCGGCCGCCCCGGCGCCGGTGTCGATGGACCTCTTCGGCGCCCCGGCCAAGTAGCACGACAACGCTGACTCGTGCGCGGCGGGTCTCCGTACCCGCCGCGCTTCACGTGTGATTGTCAGCGAACTCCCCGCCCGAAAAACCCTCGCACCGTCGCCCTCCCCACGCTATGAATGGTCGATACCGCGCCCCGGGCCGGGCGTTTAACAACTACGCTGGTTCCCGTGCGGCGGGTCTCCCGACCCCCCGCGCAGGCTGAGATTCGCGTTTTCGGCGCGGTGGGTCGGGAGACCCACCGCGCGAAATGCTCCTGTAAGGAGACCCCGACCCATGACCTGGTCCCGACGACGGTTCCTGCACGCCTCGGCCGCGGCGGCCGCGGCTCCCCTGGTGATCCCGGCCGACGCCCTCGGCGGACCGGCCGCCCCGAGCAACCGCATCACGATGGGCTTCATCGGCATCGGCAAGCAGGGCGAGTACCACCTGAATCGCCTCGTCAAGAACGATGAGGTCCAGATCCTCGGCATCGCGGAGGTCTACAAGAAGTTCCGCGACATGGCCGTCGACCTCGTGGGCTCCACCTATGGCACGAGCGACTGCAAGGGCACCGTGGACTACCGCGAGTTGCTCGCCCGCGACGACATCCAGGCGGTGCTCATCGCCACGCCCGACCACTGGCACGCCCTGTGCGTCCTGGAGGCCGCCCGCCGTGGCAAGGACATCTACTGCGAGAAGCCGCTCTCGCTGACCATCCACGAGGCCCACCTCATGACCGAGGCCGTCCGCCGGTACGGCTCCATCTTCCAGACGGGCAGCCAGCAGCGCTCCGGCCGCGAGTTCCGACAGGCGTGCGAACTCGTCCGCAACGGCCGCATCGGACGCATCAAGCACGTCCACGTGAACGTGGGCGGCCCCAGCAAACCGTGCGACCTGCCGGGCGAACCGACGCCGGAGGGCCTCGACTGGGACCGCTGGCTCGGCCCGGCGCCGCTCCGCCCGTTCAACGCCATCCTCCGGCCGCCGCATAACAAGTCGTTCCCGCGGTGGCGGTCGTACCGCGAGTACTCCGGCGGCGGGATGACCGACTGGGGCGCCCACCACTTCGACATCGCCCAATGGGGCCTCGGCAAGGACGGCACCACGCCCGTCGAGATCCATCCCCCCGGCACGAAGCACCCCAGGATGCTCACGTACATCTACGCCGACGGCACGCCGATGTATCACGGCGGCCGGACCGACGAGGGGCGAAAGGTCAAGGGCATCCTCTTCACCGGCGAAAAGGGGTGGGTGGAGGTCAATCGCGGGCACCTCGCCACCGAACCCGAGTCGCTCCGCACCGCCAAACCCGGGCCGAACGACGTGCACCTGTACAAGAGCCCCGGCCATCACCGCGACTGGCTCCAGTGCATCCGGACGCGGAAGCGGCCGATCTGCGACGTCGCCATCGGCGCCTCCAGCGTCACCGTGTGCCACCTGGGCAACATCGCGTACTGGCTCGGGCGGTCGCTGAAATACGACCCGAAGAAGCACGATTTCGTGGGCGACCGCGAGGCGTCCCGCTGGATCGACCGGCCCCGCCGCGCGCCGTATACGCTGTAACACGACTACGCGACCGGATGCGCGGCGGGTCTCCGCACCCGCCGCGCGGAACTCCCGGCCGGGCAAGGCATACCCTGAGCGGAGTCGATCGGGCCGGCCGGGTCACACCGCTTTGTTGAGCCGTCGACCGAAGGCCAACGACCGGCGGCCTACGGCCGCCGGCTCAACGGGCACGGGCCCACGCCCGGCCATGAGCGAAGCGAATGGCCGGAACCCCCGGCCGGGCCACACTGCATTGGGAACGAGACTGCCCAACGGAAAGGCTGAAACGATGAGACGACGGGCCATCCTGCCGCTGCTCCCCCTGCTCCTTGCCATCGCGGCGTCGCCGCTGGCCGCCGCCGACGCGAACCCGGACGACCTCATTAAGCAGATGACCGGCGAGGCGGAGGCGCTGAAGCGGTCCGCCGCCGAGTGGCAGGCTGCCTACCGCACCGTCCTCAACCATCTTCTGCCCGCGATGGGCAGCGAGAACGCCAACGAGCGCGGCGAGGCGCAGCGCCGGTTCGAGGACGTCGCCCTCGCCGCCGGCCGACCGGGCGCCGACGTCCGCCGCGAGGCCCTCGGCACCGTCATGGCCGAGGCCCTCGGCAAGACCGACAACGTCGAGGCCCGGGTCTGGCTGCTGCGGCAACTCCAGTACATCGGCGGGGCCGAGGCGGTGCCGGCGCTCGTCAAGGCAATGGCCAGCGACAACGCCCGCGTGGCCGAATGCGCCCGCCGGGCCCTCCAGCGGAACGACAGCGACGCCGCCGTCGACGCCCTCCGCGACGCCCTCGCCAAGGCGACGAAGGCCGACGCCCAGGTCGCCCTCATCAACGCCGTCGCCGACCGGCGGGACGCGAAGGCCGTCGCCCTCATCGCCCGCCACCTGACGGCGAGCAACCCGGACGTGGCCCGCGCCGCGGCCGCAGGCCTCGGCAGCATCGGCACGGAGGCGGCCGCCGACGCCCTCCAGAAGGCCCGCAAGGCCGCCCGCGGCGAGGTCCGGACCGTCGTCCTCGATTCGCTCCTTCGCTGCGGCGGCCATCTGCTGGACGCCGGCAAGGCCGACGCCGCGTACGCCGTCTACGCATCCCTGAACGAGAAGGCGCTGCCCGGCCGCGTCCGCATGGGCGCCATCCGCGGCATGGCGCTGGCCCGGCCGACGCAGGCGCCCGACCTCCTGACCCGCGTGATGACGGGGCCGAACCCGGCGCTGCGGCGATACGCCCTGACGCAGGTGTCCGAGGCGCCCGGCGGCGAGGCGACCACGCGGGCCTTCGCCGCGATGCTCCCCAAACTCGCCCCCGACGAACAGGAGGCCCTCGTCCGCGAACTCGCCGACCGCGGCGACCCGGCGGCCAAGCCGGCCGTCCTCCGGGCCGTTGGCAGCGAGACGGAAGCGGTCCGCGCCGCGGCCGTGGCCGCGATGGGCAAACTCGGCGGGCCCGACGACGTGGTCCGCCTCGCCCAGATGGCCGCCAAGGCCGAGGGCGACGTCAAGAAGGCCGCCCTCCAGAGCCTGGTCCGCCTCCGCGGTAAGGGCGTGGACGCGGCGATGATCGAGGCCCTGGGGAAGGTCCAGCCGGGCGCGCGGGCGGAACTCATCGCGGCCCTGGCGGACCGCCAGGCCGACGGCGTGGCCGGACGACTCGCCGCCTACCTCGACGACCCAGACACCGGCGTCCGCGTCGCGACGGCACAGGCCCTCGGCCGCATCGGCGGCTGCCAGACCATCGGCCCCCTGGCCGGGGTCGTGGCCGGCGAGGACGGGAAGGCCCGCGGTGCGGCGGCGAAGGCGATCCAGTCCCTCTGCGACCGCAACAAGGACAAGGCCGCCTGCGCCAAGGCCCTCGTCGGGGCGATTGAGCGTGCCCCCGCCGGCGCGAAGCCCCATCTCATCGCCGCCCTGCCCAGGACCGGAACGGACACGGCGCTCGATGCGGCGCGGTCGGCACTCGGGTCCGGCGAGGCGGGTGTCCGCGAGGCCGCCATCCGCGCCCTGGCCGACTGGCCCACCGCCGCGCCCGTGGACGACCTCCTCGGCCTCGTCAAGACGGCCGAGAAGGACGCCCATAAGATCCTCGCCCTGCGCGGTTACGTGCGCCTGGTGGCGATGGCCGAGTGCTCCGAGGACCGCAAGGCCGAGATGTACAAGCAGGCGATGGCCGCCGCCAAACGGGCCCAGGAGAAACGGATGGTCCTCTCGGCCCTGACGGAGGCGCCCTCGCCCGTGACGCTGGACCTGGCGCGGAGCCAGATGGCCGAGGCGGACCTGAAGGACGAGGCGGCCCTGGCGGTCGCCAAGATCGCCCACGCCATCGTCAGCGGGTACCCGAACGATGCCCGCGAGGCCGCCGAGGCCGTCCTCGCCCAGTCGAAGAACCAGACCGCCCGGCAAGAAGCGCAGAAGGCCCTGAACGTCCTCACGCGCTTCGAGGACTACATCACGGCCTGGATGATGACCGGGCCGTACACGAAGGGCGACGCCTTCAAGACCGCCTACCCGCCGGAAAAGGACGGGGCCAAGGTCGACTGGAAAATCTACCGGCCCACCAACAAGGACCAGCCGTGGCGCGTGGACCTCGGAAAGATCTACGGCGGCAGCAACCGGGCCGCCTACCTCCGGACCTACCTCCACGCCGACGCGAAGAAAGACGTGCGCCTGGAGATCGGCACCGACGACGGGTGCAAGGTGTGGCTGAACGGCAAACGCATCCACGAGGTGAACACGTCGCGCGGCCTGACGGTGGGACAGGACAAGATCAAGGCCACCCTCCGGAAGGGCAGCAACGAACTGCTGCTGAAGGTCGTCAACGAGGGCGGGGGATGGGAGGCGTGCGCCCGCGTCCGGGCGCCCGACGGCGCCAAGGCCGAGGGCGTGACCGCCCGGCCGCGCGAGTGACATTGCCGCGCGAGGTGGGGCGCGGCGGGTCTCCGGATCCGCCGCGCGCGGCGCCGACCTGCGGTCGGCGGCCCAACGGGCGTGGGCCCACGCCCGGCCATGAGCGAAGCCAGTGGCCGGGACCCCGGCCGGGCCACGACCCGTTGGTGGCACGCTTTCGCGATTCTGCGAAAGCGTGTGCCACCGGCGCGCCACGCGCATGCTTTCGCGAAAGCGCGAAAGCACGCCACCCGGCGATCTCCCGGCCGGGCAAGACCGGCCGGGCCACACATCGCCATCATCGCGCGGCAATTCCCAGGTGTCCGCCTCCCCTGCGTGGCCGCCTCCGGGCGTTGCGCGGCCGTCAAGGGGGGGGCCAGATCGCGCTTGTATCGTCCCGCATCCCCTCCTACAATACCCCCGGAGGGCAGGACGCCCACGGTGCAGACGCTTCGATGGGGGCGGGAGGAGACGCGTATGATCACGCCGAAACCGGCTTGTGGTCCCGGAAAGAGCGGATTCACGCTCGTCGAGTTGCTGATCGTCATTGCCATCATCGGCGTCCTGGCGGGGTTCCTGGTGCCGACGGTCATGACGGCGATGGACAACGCCCGCCAGGTGGAGTGCCAGTCGAACCTGAAGCAGATCGCCACGTCGGTCATCAACTACACGACCGATTACCGGGGCGGCATCCCGCCCACCTACATCGAGGATACCGAACTCTACTGGTGCAACCTGCTGGCCAAGCGGGACCTGCCGTCGGCCAATACCGCGGAAATGGCCGAGGACGAAAGGACCGGCCAGCACACGGTCCTGCTGTGCCCGAGTTCGACCCCCCAGCGCGTGACGCGGCAGGACCCGATCCCCACCCCCGCCCACGGCAACGCCCAGGGCTGGTACCGCCTGGGCAACGCCGACTACGCCACCGACTGCTCGTACTACTGGAACGGCTACGTGGGCTCGAACCGGCAGAAACGCGAGCGGTTCCCCTCGCTGAGCGTGAACTACAGCAACCCGCAGGATATCACGATCCACGACATCTCCGAGATCGCCCAGCGCAGCGCCACCGCCATGGTGATGGACGGCGTCTTCTTCCAGGAAGGCGGCGCGAACCAGCCCCAGCGCATCGCCGCCCGCCATCGCGGTACGGCCGGCGACCGCCGGCTGACGAACATCGCCTTCTACGACACGCACGTGGAGGCGCTGGACCGCGACCCCCGCACCGAGGCGGACGAAATCGACTGGGAGCAGGAGAGCAACGTCGGCGAGAACCTGGACCTGATTCCCATCATGGTCCGCGACCCGGACCTCTCGGACGGGCCGCCCTGGTTCATGCTCCCGAAGCGGTAACCGACGGTTCGACACCGACACTCGCCGGCATGGCGAGCCCCAGCACGCGCGGCCCATACGGGCCGCGCTGTTTTGCGCCTGCGGAAGCGCGGCGGGTCGGAGCCTGTCCCGAGCGAAGCCGAGGGGTACCCGCCGCGCGTAGGCAAGGCCGGTGATTCGAGCGCGGCGGGTGCGGGGACCCACCGCGCTCGTCGTGCTGAGCATACCTCAGATATAGCGATTGGCCTTGAGCCAGGCCAGGATGCGCCCGGCCGTCTCCTCGGGCGAAAACCGGTCCGTCGGGATGCGGTAATGGCAGGCGGCGTCGTACTTGGGCCCGCGCTCGGCCAGCAGGGTGCGGACTTCCTCGATGCCGCCCGCGTCCGTGAGGTCCGGCCGCTGGGCCGGCGTGTTGTCGTCGGCCTTCATCCGCTCCCAGAGGACCTCGGCCGGGGCCGTCAGGAGCACCACCTTGCCGCTCTCGCGCAGGCGGCGCGTGTTCCGGTCGTCGAGCACGACGCCGCCGCCCGCGCTGACGACCTGCTCGTCGCCCGAGACGACCTCGCCGACGACGTTCCGCTCGATGCGTCGGAACTCCGGCCACCCGCCCTCGGCGACGATCTGCTGGATGGTGCGGCCGGCCCGCTCCTGGATGCGGGCGTCGGTGTCGATGAGCGGCCAGCCGAGCGCCTCGGACAGGATCTCGCCGATCGTCGTCTTGCCCGTGCAGCGGTAGCCGATGAGGGTCAGGTTCATGGTGGCCTCCAACGCGCCGGGCAAGCCCGGCGGCTAACTGTGACCCTGCGCCTTCCGCCGGGCCAGGCCCTGGACCTTCAGCGGCAGGCCGAACAGGTGGATGAACCCCGTGGCGTCGGCCGGGTCGTACTCCTCGCCCATGACGAAACTGGCCAGGTCCGTGCTGTAGAGGCTGTGCGGCGAGGTGGCGCCGGCGTAGACCACGTGCCCCTTGTGGAGGCGCAGCCGCACCGTCCCCGTCACGTGCTGCTGGGTGCGGTCGACGAACGCGTCGAGCGCCTCGCGCAGCATCGAGAACCACCGGCCGTCGTAGACCAGGTCCGCGTACCACAGGGCGACCTGCTGCTTGTGGTGGAGCGTGTCGCGGTCGAGGCACAGCGCCTCCAGGGCGGCGTGGGCCGCGTACAGGATCGTGCCGCCGGGCGTCTCGTACACGCCGCGCGACTTGATGCCGACGCGGCGATTCTCCACGAGGTCGACCTGGCCGACGGCGTGCTTGCCGCCGAGCGCGTTCAACCGCTCGACGATCTCGACCGGGCCGAGCCGCTCGCCGTCGAGTCCCACCGGCACGCCGGCCTCCATCATCACCTCGACGTATTCGGGCTCGTCCGGCGCCCGGCTGAGGGGCGTCGAGAGGACGAAGACGCGGTCCTGCGGCTCGCCCGCGGGGTCCTCCAGTTCGCCGCCCTCGTGGCTCAGGTGCCAGAGGTTGCGGTCGCGGCTGTAGATGCTCTCCTTGGACTGGGCGATCGGGATGCCGCGCGCCTCGGCGTACTCGACGGCGGCCTCGCGGCTGGTGAGGGTCCATCGCGGGTCCCGCCACGGGGCAAGCACCGCCAGGTCCGGCGCCAGGGCCATGAACGTCAACTCGAACCGGACCTGGTCGTTGCCCTTGCCGGTGGCCCCGTGGGCAACGGCGTCGGCGCCGGAGAGCCGGGCCACCTCCACCTGCTTCTTGGCGATGAGGGGGCGGGCGACGCTGGTGCCCAGGAGGTACTTGCCCTCGTAGACGGCGCCGGCCTTGAGCATGGGCCAGAGGTACTCGGTGACGAACTCCTCGCGGAGGTCCTCGACGTAGACCTCCGAGGCGCCGCTTTGCTTGGCCTTCTCGACGATGCCGTCGAGTTCGCCGCCGCCCTGCCCGACGTCGGCCACAAACGCGACGACCTCGCAGCCGTACGTCTCCCGCAGCCAGGGCAGGATGACGGAGGTATCAAGCCCGGCGGAGTAGGCGAGGACGGCTTTCTTGGGGTTCTCTTCGGCCATGGGATTCCTTTTGCTTGAGTGCCACGGCCGGCCTTGTCCGGCCGTGCATAGCGAACGGCCCGCGCTCCACTCGCCCGTGCCACGGCCGGCCTTGTCCGGCCGTGCATAGCGAACGGTACGCGCCCGGCAAGTTTACCCGCCGGAGCCCAACGGGCGAAGGCGGGCCGGGCGGCTAAATATGTCAATCACGCCTGCGTTTGGTCCTCGTCCGCTTCTTGTCGGCCTTCTTGCTGACCTTCTTCCTGGTCTTCTTCCTGGTTTTCTTCTTCGCCCCCGTCTTGCCGGCGCGGTCGCGGCTGAGGGCCCGGTTGATGGCATTGACGAACGCCCGGGCGCTGGCCTCCAGCACGTCGGTGGAGACGCCCCGCCCGGTGACCGTCCGGTCGTTGTGGCGGGCCTCGAGGCGGACCTCGCCCTGCGCCTCCTTCCCGCCGGTGACCGAGCGGATCTGGTAATCCGTCAACTGGAGCGAGACGCCCGTCAGCCGCTCGACCGCCCGGAAGATGGCGTCGACGGGCCCGTCGCCGGTGGCGGCGTCGCGGCGGGCCTCGCCGGTCGCCACCTCCTCCAGTTCCACCGTGGCGGTCGGCATGCCGGCGGTGCCGGTGGCCACCTGGAGGCCGCGCACACGCCACACCTCGGGCACCGTCAGGACCTCGCTCTCGACGAGGGCCTCGATGTCCTCGTCGAAGATCTCGCCCTTGCGGTCGGCCAGCGCCTTGAACGGGCCGAAGAAGAGGTGGTCGATCTCTTCGGCCGACAGGCGGAAGCCCAGGTCCTTCAGCCGCTGGCGGAACTGGTGCCGCCCGGAGTGCTTGCCGAGCACCAGCGTGCTCTTGGCCACGCCAACGGCCTTCGGGTCCATGATCTCGTACGTGGTCCGCTTCTTCAGGACGCCGTCGGCGTGGATGCCGGACTCGTGCGCGAAGGCGTTCTCGCCCACCACCGCCTTGTTGCGGGCGACCGTGAGGCCGGTCACGCGGCTGACGAGGCGGCTCGTCGGGTACAGCCGCTCCGTCCGGATGTTCGTCCAGCAGCCGTCGAAGGCGTCCTGGCGGGTCGCCAGGGCCATGACGATTTCCTCGAGGGCGGCGTTGCCGGCCCGCTCGCCCAGGCCGTTGACGCAGCACTCCACCTGCCGGGCGCCCGCCTGGACGGCCGCCAGGCTGCTCGCCACCGCCATGCCCAGGTCGTCGTGGCAGTGGACGGCGATGACGGCGCTCCCGATGTTCGGCACGTGCTCGAACAGGTACTCGATGAGGCGGCGGAACCCGTCCGGCGTGGCCCAGCCGACCGTGTCCGGGATGTTGACGGTGGTGGCGCCGGCGTCGATGACGGCCTCGACGACGCGGGCGAGGAACTCCGGCTCCGTGCGGGCGGCGTCTTCGGGGGAGAACTGGACGTCCCGGACGGCCTGCGTCGCCCGCTCCGTGCCCGCGACGGCGAGGCGGAGGATCTCGCTCCGGGCCTTGTGCAGTTTGTGCTCCCGGTGGATGCGGCTGGTGGCGAGGAAGACGTGGATGCGGGGGCGCCGGGCCTCGGCGACGGCCTCGGCCGCCCGGTCGATGTCCCGGTCCACGCACCGCGCCAGGCCGGCCACCACCGGCCGCTTGACCTCGGCGGCGATGGCGCGGACGGCCTCGAAATCGTCCGGCGAGGTGATCGGGAACCCCGCCTCGATGACGTCGACGCCGAGGAGTTCCAGGGCCCGGGCCACCTCGAGTTTCTCCGTCAGGTTCATGCTGGCGCCCGGCGACTGCTCGCCGTCGCGGAGGGTGGTGTCGAACACGTACACCCGTTTGCCGTTGCGCTTGGGCATGGCCGGCCTCCTCGTGCGAAGCCCTCTTATAGTCGAAACCTACGCGCCGGGCAAGGCCGGCGGCTGAATGTCCATCGCGCCGCGTGCCACGGCCGGCCTTGTCCGGCCGTGCGCTGCACCCTTCGGAAACACGGGCTGACAAGCAGCCAGTGGCACCCGGCATCACGTCATCTCGCGCCGCGTGCCACGGCCGGCCTTGTCCGGCCGTGCGCTGCGATGGCGCCAACGGCACGCGGCCCGCAAGCGGGCCGGCGAACACCCACCCGGTCGCGTGAGCGGGCGGCCCCGACAATCCGATGTCGGCCAGGTTAACCCGCCGTTCGTCACAGGCCCCGCGTGCTGCAACAGAAAACCGGCCCCGGGAGGTCTTCCCGAGGCCGGCGTTCGTCTGGTTCGGCGCGCAGCGACCCCGGGGCGTTACAGCCTAAGGCCCAGGGCCGGGTTCTCGCTGCGCGGTGTCATGGCTCTGGAACTCTATCGGCACGAGGGGGCCCGGTCAAGAAGAAAAAGGGATACCTTGCAGCCGGCCGGGGCGGGACCCTATGATAGACCTTGTCATGGCAGCCCAGGGCCCTTCCAACGTGATCCTGCCCCGCCACAAGCGCATCCTGTACGGCGTGGTGGTGGTCGTGGTCCTGCTGTTCGTCCTTGGCTCCATCACCGGCATCTACACCGACTACCTCTGGTTCGACTCCCTCGGTTACGCGAGCGTCTTCGCGACGGAGTTCTGGACGAAGATCCTCCTGTGGGCCGCCGGCCTCGTGGTGACGGCGGGGTGGCTGGCCGGCCACGTGGTCCTCGCCAGCCGCCTGTCGCCGGGGCACCACTTCCAGGTCAAGGGCGTGAAGTGGACGCTCTCGGCCTCCAAGATCCGGAAGTACGTCACGCTGGCGGGCGTGGGGTTCGGCGTCATCGTCGGCCTCGGCTTCGCCCAGGGCGCCGAGGCCCACTGGTTCCAGGTCCTCCAGTTCCTGCACCGGGCGCCGTTCGGCTGGGCGGAGCCCGTCCTGGACCACGACGCGCAGGTCTACGTCTTCGTCCTGCCGATCCTCGGGAGCCTCAAGGGGTACGCCATGGCGATGGCGATCTTCGGCGCCATCGGCGCCGCGGCCGCCTACTTCCTGAACGGGGCCATCGGATGGCAGTACGCCCGGATGACCCGGGCCGCCGCCGTCCACCTGGCCGCCCTGGTGGCGCTGGTCCTCCTGGCCGTCGCCTTCGGCTACTGGCTCGACCGGTACGAACTGCTCCAATCCTCCTGGGGGACGGTCCACGGCGCCGGCTACGTGGACGTCCACACCCGGATGCCCGTCTACGCCGGCCTGATGGTGGCGAGCGTGGCGGCGGCGGGGGTGGTGCTGGCGGCGGGGGTCGGCGGCCGGCCCAAGATCGCCGGCGCCGCCATCGTCGTCCTCCTCATCGCCCACGCCGCGGCCGCCATCGCCTACCCCGCCATCCGCCAGCGGTTCGACGTGGAACCCAACGAACTGGTTCGCGAAGGGCCGTATCTGGCCCACAACATCGAGGCCACGCGCTTCGCGTTCGACCTGGCGGACGTCCAGGAGCAGGAGTTCCCCGCCACGGGCGAGATCACCCGCGACGTCCTCCAGAAGGCCGAGGGCACCATCGACAACATCCGGCTCTGGGATTACCGGGCCCTGCGCGACACCTACAACGAAATCCAGGGCCTCCGCACCTACTACGTCTTCCCCAAG
Source organism: Phycisphaerae bacterium (assembly GCA_046483505.1). Taxonomy (GTDB): domain Bacteria; phylum Planctomycetota; class Phycisphaerae; order FEN-1346; family FEN-1346; genus BS750m-G62. The sequence continues at coordinate 1,440 of JAWODB010000288.1, read as the reverse complement.
ATCGACACCGACCGCTACCACCTTGCCGACGACTACCGCCAGGTCAGCCTCTCGGTGCGCGAACTGCGGTTCGAGGCCCTCCAGCAGCAGAGCCAGACGTGGGTCAACCGCCACCTCCTCTACACGCACGGGTACGGCCTGTGCATGAGCCCCGTCAACGCCGTGACCGGGAGCGGCGGGCCGGAACTGTGGATCCGCGACATCCCGCCCAAGACGAGCGTGCCCATCGAGGTGGAGGACCCCTCCATCTACTTCGGCGAACTGACCGGCGACTACGTCTTCGTCCGCACCCGCCAGGACGAGTTCCATTACCCCGTCGGCGACGAGAACGTCTACACCCAGTACGACCAGGACGCCGGCATCTTGATGGACTCGTACCTCAGGCGGCTGCTGTTCGCGTACCACCTCCAGGACTGGAACGTCCTGCTGACCGACAGTTTCACCGACGAGACGCGCCTGCTGTGGCGGCGGCAGGTGGAGCAGCGCGTCCGACGCATCGCCCCGTTCCTGGAGTTCGACCAGGCCCCCTACCCCGTCGTGGCCGACGGCCGCATCGTCTGGATCATCGACGCCTACACCCGGACCGACCGGTTCCCGTACGCGACGCCCGTCGCGTTCGGCGAGCATCACCGCGCCACGAACTACGTCCGCAACGCCGTCAAGGTGACCGTCGACGCCCGCAGCGGCGAGACCCGTTTTTACGTGGCCGACCCGGACGACGCCCTCGTGAGGGTGGCGCGGCGCATCTTCCCGGTCCTCTTCCGCGACATGGACGAGATGCCCGCGGCGCTGCGCCGGCACGTGCGGTATCCCATCGACCTCATGGACGTCCAGGCGGAGCAGTACTTCACGTACCACATGACGGACCCGCGGGTCTTCTACAACCGCGAGGACCTCTGGCAGCGGCCGTCGGAGCAATACCGCGGCCGCCCGCAGCCCGTCAAGGCGTACTACATCATCATGCGCCTGCCGGGCGAGGCCGAGCCCGAGTACCTGCTCATGCTGCCCGTCACGCCCACCCGCAAGAACAACATGATCGCCTGGATGGCCGGCCGGTGCGACGGCAAGCATTACGGCCGGCTGCTCGTCTACAAGTTCCCGAAGGAACGGCTCTTCCTCGGGCCGCAGCAGATCGAGGCCAACATCGACAAGAACGACGCCATCAGCCAGCAGATTACGCTGTGGGACCAGCGAGGCAGCCGCGTCATCCGCGGGAACCTGCTCGTCATTCCCATCGGCGAGGCCGTCCTCTACGTCGAGCCGCTGTACCTGGAGAGCGAACAGACGCGGTTCCCGGAACTCAGGCGCGTCATCGTGGCGACCAAGGACCGCGTCGTGATGCGGAAGACGCTGCGCGAGGCGATCGAGGCCGTCCTCGGCGAAGCCCCGCCCGTGGCCGAGCCGCCGCCCGAGACACCCCCGCCCGGGGAAGGGCCGCCC
>JAWODB010000282.1:0-3765 GCA_046483505.1 Phycisphaerae bacterium | reverse complement strand
GGGTCCGGCTGAGGCGCCGCCGAAGAACCAGGGGCCGTCGGCTGTCAGACCGAAGCCAGGCGGATTGATGACCCAGGCCGAGGTGCTGGCGGACCTCTTCAAGCGATACCAACGCCTGCGGACCCAGCATAAGGCGTACCTGGCGCAGCGAAAGGCGGCCAACGCCCGCGTCTCCGATGTCACGAAGTCCTTGGCCGAGATCACGGCCGAATACCGGCAGGATAAGCAGGCGGTGGAGCGGGTGCTCAAGGCAGCGAAGACCGTCCGTGCTGCCGCGGCGCGGGTGCTTGCCATGCCTCCCCCTCGGAGGCCACGCCTCCAGTCCTTGCCGTCACGGCCCAATCCGGCGTTCTACGAAAGTGCCTTTGCGTATGACCTTGCGCTTGAAAACTGGGCGAGGGATTGCGCTCGAATCCGACAGAACAACGAACTTCTCATCCAGGAATACGAAGCGAGCCTCCGCCGATACGAGGCGCGCCGAAGACAGGCGGCGAGCGATCTTCGGGCTGCCAATGCGAAAGTCGCCGAGTGCGAGCAGGCGCTGGCCGACTTGCTCAAGGCCCGCCAGAGCGCCCAGACGCCGCTGAAGACGGAACGTCACGACCTGACCGAAGGCACGCGCGATGCCGACGCCGAAGCCCGGAAACTCGTTCGCAACCTGGAGGCCACGACCGAGGCGATCCGCGGAATTCCTGAGAAGATCCGTCTGGAGCACGGCGTTCTCGAATGGCAGAACGAGTTCTACTCCCTGGCGGAGATTGAGCAGATACATGGGGCCCTGCTGCAGGAAACCAAGGCCGTTCGCGACGGCGCCGATGCTGGCACCGAGCCGGGAACGGATCCAGCGGCCCGATCGAGCAGCCGCCCCAAGCGAGCGGAGGCCGATGCCCTCAAGAGGCTGATTGAGAAAGCAAAGGCGGCGCAGGCCCGCTCGGTTCCCCGCTAGGATTCATCAACGGTCTGGCGGGAAGAGAGTTCGCGGCCGTTGTATCTGCTACAGATTGCTTTGACGTCTTGTCGCTCCAGCCAGTAGACCGCCGTAACCTTTTGAGAGCCGCTTAGAACGGGGAACATCGCGAGGCCGGGTGCTTACCTCTCACGAGAACACAGCACAGACAAGATCTCTTTCCACATCCTTCGCTGCTTGCGCCAGTCGAGGACGGCGGCGATGGGGCGGAGCATGATCTCGCGGATGGGGTCGCGGCCGTGATGCGTGCGCGGCAGGAACAGAATCTCCTCCTGGATGTCCGGCGCCAGGTGCAACAGGTTCATGATTTGAGTGACACGGGCCCGGCTGACTTGGCCGAGGCGGGCGATTTCGGCCTGGTCCGCGACCTCGCCGGCCTTGATGAGCCGGTCGAAGCGGATGGCCAGGGCCATCAGCCGGGAGATACGTGGGATGGTGCCGGGCGGCACCGGTTCGGCTTCCGGCTGCGGGCCTTCCTCGAGGACCTTGCGGCTATTGCGCCCCCGCCCGAAATGCACCTGCTGCTGAATCCTCAACCCCTTCATGCGGTGACCTCCTGCCGGCTCCGTTCGTCAGCCAGCGTCTTGATGCCCGTGGGACGAAAGGTAATCGACACCGTCCCGCCGGCGCCGTCGTAGTCCACGCGCTCAATCAAGAGGTGCAGGATACGGGTCTGCTCACGGGCGGTCAGCGTTTCCCAGAGCGGGTCAAACCGCGAACACGCCTCGGCGACCTCTTCAGCATCGACCAGTTCGGCCGACAAGGCGATGATTTGCTCTCGCACCTCCGTGGCCCGCTGCTCGGCTTCACGGACGCGGTCCTGCAGGTCAGCCATGCGGGCGGTCTTCGTGCCATCCTGGTTTGCCTTGGCCGCGAGTTCACGCAGTTCTCGCCCGTCCCGGCTCAGGCCGCGTTCCAGCGCCCGCTGCTCGGCCTCCAGTTGGCCGATGACTTCTTCCCGCTGGCGCCGGCTCTCCTCGAGCGTCTCGGCCAGGATGCCTGGGTCCTTGCCGATGCACTTTATCTGGTCGACGACGAACCGCTCAAGTTCCGGTGCGGGCACCGACGGCGACGGGCAGGTGTGCCAGCCGCGACTCTGGGCGTTGGCACAGACGTAGTAGCGATACCGTTTGTTGCCGTTCTTGGTGGTGTGCGTGGGCACCATGGCGCACCCGCAGGGCACACAGCGAACGAGTCCCTTCAGGACGGCCCCGAACCGGTTCCGCACGTGCTTCCCGCCCGAACGGCCGTTCCGCTTCAGCAGCCGCTGCACGCGCTCGAAGATGTCCTCGTCGACGATGGCCGGGTGCTCGCCATCGTGGACCTCGCCTTTGTAGGTCATCTTGCCGAGGTAGATGCGGTTCGTGAGCAGTTTGTAGAGGCTGTTCTTGCCCCACGGCTTGCCACCGCGCTCGTGGCCCTTCTTCGTGACCCACCGCTTCGTGGTCCAGCCCCGGCGTTCCAGTTCCTTGACGGTGTCGATGAGCGACTCCAGTTCGAGGTACGTCTCGAAGATGCCCCGTACTCGATGGGCCTCGTCCTCGTTGACGAGAAGCCGACCACCCTCCGGGGCCACATCGTAGCCGAGCATCGGCATACCGCCGGACCACTTGCCCTTACGCCGGGTTGCGGCAATCTTGTCACGGGTCCGCTCCGAGATGAGTTCCCGCTCAAACTGGGCGAACGAGAGTAGGACGTTCAGCATCAGCCTGCCCATCGACGTGCTGGTGTTGAACTGCTGGGTGACCGACACGAACGACACGCAATGGCGTTCAAGCACGCCCACGATACGGGCGAAGTCAATCAGGCTACGGCTGAGCCGGTCTACTTTGTAGACAACGATGTTGTCGACCTTGCCGGCCTCGATGTCCGCCAAGAGCCGCCGAAGCGCCGGCCGGTCCATATTGCCACCCGTGTACCCACCGTCGTCGTAGCGTTCGGGCAGGCAGACCCAGCCCTCGTGTCTCTGGCTGCTGATGTACGCCTCGCCCGCCTCTCGCTGGGCATCCAGCGTGCTGAACTCCTGTTCGAGGCCCTCTTCAGTCGACTTGCGGGTGTAGACCGCGCAGCGAATGTCAGGTGGGCCTTCCCTGCGCTTGCTCATCGTGTTCTCCCATTCCCCTTGAGGTCAAAGAAGTGGTAACCGTTCCAGTGCTTCCCGGTGACAGCCTTGGCAACCGCCGAGAGCGTGCGGTATACCTCGCCTTCCCATTCAAAGCCGCGACGCAGGACCTTGACCTGGATGTCGCGGCCCTTGTACGGCAGCGGGCGCCTGATGACTGAACCGGGCATCGGCAGGCGGGGATCGTGGTCGAACGTGACCGTCGCCTTTCTGGCCGGCCCGGAAGGCTGGCCCGCCGGCATGCGGCGCGGGGCATGAGTTCGCAGGTCGGCGTCGTTGGCGAGTTCCTCGGCCCGTCGCCGGGCACGTTCCGACAGGCCGCCCTGAGCGTTGGCCTGGATGCGCCAGGCGATGCGCTTGACGAGGTAGTCCTTGTGTCCGGAGCGCGTCGGCTCGCCGAAGACCTCGACGTGCTTCTTCCGCAACTCGGTCACCGTCATCCGCTTCAGGGCGGCGATTTCCTTGCCAACGTTCAGCGTCATGTTCGAACTCCTTCATGGTCTCGCGGGCGTCGGCCAGCGGGACCATGAGGGCTCGACGCGGCCCCCTCATCAAGGCAATCCCGGCAAGATTCCGAGTCTTTTTCGACGGTGCGAGATTGGGCCGAACCGGGCGGTGTTTCGCGGCACTGGCGGAGACGGAGGATGCCTCGGGCGAGTATGCTGGCCACCTCACG
>JAWODB010000036.1:0-8776 GCA_046483505.1 Phycisphaerae bacterium | reverse complement strand
CCCGGCCATTCGTCTTCGGGCCGCAGCCAGTGGCCGCGGCGCCGCTCCGGCGGCACCAGATCCGCCCACCGGCCCAGGTCCACACTCCACTGCCGTTCGCTCCGCTTATCCCACGTCGCCCAGGCGGCCGCTTCGTGCCGCCGCCAGGCGGCCATGTCCAGGCCGTTGATCCGGCACCAGTGCGCGGCCGGGTCAAAGTCCGCCGGCCCCTTCATCACACCCACGGACCAGGCCCCAAGGTGGCAGACGGCGTGGCAGTTCCAGCACAGGGCCCGGAAACCCTTCAGCCGCACGACGCCGGCATCATCGTCATATTCCCATGTTTCATGGCAGTTGAGCCGGCCCTCCGCGCCGCACGCCTGGCAGCGCTTGCCCGCGGCTCGATAGACCTCGTGCCTGAGGCGATCCCACTTCGATCTCGGCATTGCCCGCCGCAGGTTTATGTACCAGACCGGGCTCGGCACCAGTTCGATTGCCAGCCGAAGCCGCATGTTCAAGGCTCCTTGGGCCGCGCCGCCGGGCCGTCGCGGACCTCGGGGCCGGCGGTGCCGATGGCGAAGCCGGCGGCGGCGAGCAGGCAAAGCCCAACATATCGCGAAACTTTCAGGCACACGTTCAGGCACATGGTTGGCGGACCTCAGGGGTACTCAGGGGTCCGAAATCGCCCTTTACGCCGTCAAAAACGCGGTAGGGACCCCACCTTTGACGATTAAGAGTCAGCTGCTCTGCCAACTGAGCTAGTGGCCCACGGGCGGGATATTCTACACGAACCGCCCCCCGTGTCAATCCCGGCCGCGCCAAAAGACCGGTGCTCGCCCGTAACCAAGTCGAGACGAGACGCACGGCGTGGTAGAAACACGCCGGGTAGCGGAGCACGGTCGTTGCGAATACCGGCTGTCGCGAAGGCCTCACGGCGGCGGGCTGCGCGACTCGGACGACGGCCCTCCCGCCGCGGCCGTCGCCGGCGGGAACGTGACAACAAACTCGGTCCCCTGCCCCGGGGCGCTCGTCACGTCGATGTCGCCGCCGTGCATCTCGACGACCCGCCGGATGATGGTCATGCCGAGGCCCGTGCCGTGCGCAAACGTTTCCTTGGCCTCGCGGCCGCGGAAGAACTCGTCGAAGATGTGCGGCAGTTCGTCGTCGGGGATACCGATGCCGGTGTCGGCGACGGCGAGTCGCGGCCGGCCGGCCTCGGTGCCGGCGCGGACGGTCACCCGGCCGCCGTCGGGCGTGTACCGGATGGCGTTGGAGACGAGGTTGTTCACGAGGTCCGTGAGGCTGTCGCGGACGCCGACGACTTCGGCGGAGTCGGCCTGGACGTCGAGGCGGACGCCCTTCTCCTCGGCCCGCGGGCCGAACATCTCGGCGGCGCCGCGGACGATCTCGGCCAGTTCCACGCGTTCGCGGCCGAGGGTCCGGGCGGCGGCGCGCAGGCGGCTGTACCGCAGGAGGTCGTCGATGAGGTCGAGCATGTGCTCGGTGCGGCCGGCGGCGCGGGCGACGAGGTCGCGGCCGGGGGCCCCCTCCGGCATCTGCCGCTTCGCCGCCACCAGCAGACTCTGGAGCGCCCCGACGGGGGCGCGGAGTTCGTGGCTCGTCTTCCGCATGAACGAGGACTTGACCTGCTCGAGCGACCGGAGGCCGTGGTACGCCTCCTCGAGTTCCTCCTCCCGCTGGCGGAGGCGCGTGGCGATGCTCGAGGCGACGAACACCGTCGCGAAGACCGCGAACGTCATCACGAAGCAGACCTGGAACACGAAGACCCCGTGCTGGCCCGCCCCGGGCGCGACGAGCGGTTCGAAGCGCTCCGGGTCCTCGGCCACGAGCACCTGCAACGGGTAGTGCGCGCTCTCGTACAGCAGATACTCGCCCCAGCCGATGGCGTGAATGAGCCCCACCGCCGCCGCCGCATAGACGTAGGCCGTCGTCTTCAAGAAGAACTCGCTCGCCACGATCATCGGGAAGATGAAGAGGACGATGAAGTGGTTCTCCACGCCGCCGATGAAATGGATGAGGGCGGCGACGGCTAGCAGGTCGCACAGGACCATCGCGTGGGCCAGCGCGAGCAGCCACCGCTGGCTGATGCGGCCGGCCTGGTAAATCTCTCGCGCGCACAGCGAGAAGAACGCGTTGTATAGAAATAAGCCGAAGATGACGAGCACGGCCGGCAGCGCCTCGAACCGGACGTCGAAGCCGTACCAGCCGAGGGCCATGAACACCAGCGCACACACGCCCGCCGCCCAGCGGACCTCGACGAACCAGCCGAGCCGCTCGAACAGCACCCGCTCGGTCAGGGTCAGGTCCCGGCCGTCGTCGGCGCGGACTTCGGACTCGGACGTCATGGCATGCCTCGTGTTTCCGCGCGGCGGGTCTCCCGGCCCGCCGGGCTATAGCATTCTAAGTTCGGATGGTAGCGCGGCGGGGCTCCGCCCCCGCCGCGCGCCGAACGTGGGCTGCATGAAGCGCGGTGGTTGCGGAGAACCACCGCGCTACCACCCAAGGTTAAACCGCTCTAACGTACAGAGACGGCGCGCGGCCCGCAAGGTCATCCGCCGGAGGCGGGCCGGCCGGCGAACACAGGCCGCTCCGTGCACACCGGCGCCCACCGACGCTCGTGGCGCAGGCCCGGCGGGCTCACGGCGCCGCGGCGAAGGCGTCCAGGGCCCGGGCGGCGCGGCGGACCGCCGCCGAGACGGGCGCACTCAGGCGGTCGGCGCCGGCCAGGCTTTCGGGCTGGACGGCCAGCAGGGCGCAGATCACCTCGCCGGCCGCACCGCCCTCCCCTGCCATCCGCCGGACCGCCTCGGCCATCAGCGCGAGGGACACCACGTGCGTCGAGACGTCGATCTCGGCCAACCGGTCCGCATCCACGACGGCCAGGCGGCCGGGGTCGGTCTCCAGGTCCGCCGCGTCGGCGAACAGGATGCCCGGGCATCCCGACGCCGCGATGGGTCCGAGGAAACTCTCCGGCACGCCGCGCACGTCGAACGGGGTGATCCTTTCCGAGGGGCGCAGGGCGGCCACGACGGCCGGGCCGAAGCCGTCGTCTCCGGTGAGCGGGTTGCCGACGCCGACGACGGCCGTCGGGCGGGGCACCGCGTCGCGGAGAGCGCGCGCCAGGTCGTCGGTGGACTCGCAGAAGCGGATACCGCTCACGGTCCCCAGACCTCGCGGAGGACGGTGGCGCGCCGGCAGGTGGGGCAGAGGATGCGCATGGTGTCGGCGCGGCTCAGGGGACGCTCGGGGTCCCGGGGCGCGGCCTCGCCCACGAGGCCGAGTTCGCCGTCCGAGACGAGCATCAGCGTGGGGTTGGCGTAGCGTTTGGCGCCGAGGCGTTCGGCGAGCCAGAGGAGATGGTCGCGGCAGCCGATGACGGCGCCGCACACCTCGCACAGAACGAGCGGCTTCTCGACCGATTCGAGGCACTCGCCGCGGTCGAACGTCGCCAGGTCGAACTCGGTGCTCAGCGTGACGCCCGTTTCGGTGGTGCAGCCCAGTTCGCACTGGCCGCAGAAGATGCACGCATCGTAATGGATGGTGAGCCGGCGGACGGGCGGGTCGGCCTCGGTATCGTCGACCACGTCGATGCACTGGCTGGGGCAGACCTCGGCGCAGGCCTTGCAGCCGATGCAGTCGTCCTCGTCGTATTTCGGCTTGCCGCGGAAGACGTCCGGCGGCTCGTAGGGCTCGGCGGGGAACTTGGTGGTGTACGGTCCGCGGATGAGGGCCTTGACGGCTTCGCCGAGTTCGCGGAGTTTCGGCTTCTTCATTCGTGCGGCTCCCTGGCGGCGGCGACGGTCTCTTCCGGCCGGCCGGCGGGTTCGGTGCGTTCGGCGGGCGGGCCGGCCGGGTGGACCTCCTCGCCGTAGCGGTCGATGACGCTACCCTCCCACAGGCGGACGCCGGAGCGGTAGGCCCCGCGCGCGATGGCGTGGGCGGCCACGGGGCTCGTGAGCAGAAGAAAGACGGCGCACAGCAGCGCCTTGATCGTCATCGGCCCCGTCATGCCGTAGAGCGCCGTCCCGCCCAGAATCAGGCACGTGCCGAGCGTCACGCACTTGGTGGCGGCCTGGACGCGGTTGTAGACGTCGGGCAGGCGGACCAGGCCGAGGCATCCGAACAGGTCGAACGCGAGCCCGACGGCGATGAGGATTTGCGCGGCCACTTCATTCATTGTACTGCCGCCCCTCCAGGTACTTGGCCAGGGCGATCGTGCCGATGAACGACAGGAGCGCCCACGCGATGGCGATATTCATGTAGAAATCCTGCCCGGACAGCAGCGCCATGACGCAGCAGAACCCGACCACCAGCGTGCCGAGGATGTCGATGGCCACCGTCCGGTCCGGCGCGGTCGGTCCGCGGCCGATGCGGAACAGGCACAGGAACGCCCCGAGCAGGAGCCCGCCGGCCACGATCAGCAGAAACGTGGTCATTCGAAGATCCTCCTCAGCAGCCGCTCGAACCGCGTGACGATGGCGGCGGTGTGCGCCTCGGAACCCCGCCCCTCCACGTGAATCCAGTGCACGTACAGGTCCTGGCCCCGGATGTCGACCGTCAGCGTGCCGGGCGTCAGCGTGATGGAGTTGGCGAGGAACGTCTTGGCCATGTCGCTCGCGAGGCCGGTCCGCACGTGGACGATGCCCGGCCGGATGGGCACGTCCGGATGCAGCACGCGGTACGCCACGTCCAGGTTCGCCCGCACACAGTAGAACAGGAAGTACGGGACGTACACGGCCGTCCAGAACCATCGCCGCGGGTCCAGCGCCTTGTGCGGGTTGTCCGGGTAGATGTGCGAGAGGAGCGTCGCCACCAGCAGCGAGACGACCACGCCCAACAGCACGTCGGGCCAGTGGTCGGCCGGCGGCCACGGGGCCACCAGCAGCAGCCACAGGCCGAACGTGAACACGATGCAGAGGACCTGTTTCATGGGGCCTCCCCGAGGTCAAGTGCGGCGCGATCCGGAAGTGATTCCGCGCGGTGGGCGTCCCCGCCCACCGCGCCGATATCCACAACCTCTGGTGTGCCACGGCCGGCCCGGGCGCCGGCGGTCACGGCGTCGCCGGCGGGCGTCAGGACGCGATCGCGCACGGCCGGCACCACCAGCAGCGAACTCCCGAAGCACAGGACCGCCAGCAGGACCGAGGCCACGCACATGCCGGCCGGCACCTCGCCGGCCCGGGCGGCGGCCTCGGACGCCTCCCCTCCCAGCACGTACCGCTGCACCTTCGCGAACGAGAGGAGCGTCATGAACGAGACGAACACCGTCACGGCCGCCAGCACGTAGAACTTCGCGAGCACCAGTGCCAGGACGATGATCAACTTGCTCCAGAATCCGTTCAGCGGCGGGACGCCCGAGATCGAGAGGGCTGCGATGCGCAGGCACGCCCCCGTCACGGGCATCCGGCCGCCGATGCCGCCCAGTTCCTTGAGTTGCCGCGTGCCCGTGGCGTACTCGACGGAGCCCGAGCAGAGGAACAGGAGCGACTTGAAGATGGCGTGGTTCGCCAGGTGGAACAGGCCGCCGAACACCGCCAGGCCGACCACGGCCGCGCTCACCCCGCGGGCCTGCATCACCGCCGCCGCCCCGAGGGCGAGCACCACGTATCCCATCTGGCTGATGGAGTGGTAGGCGAGCAGCCGCTTGAAGTCCCACTGGCCGACGGCCATCAGGACGCCGATGACCATCGACAGGACGCCCAGGGCCACCAGGACCCACCCGAGCGCCGGGTCGCCGTCGAACACCGAGAAGGCGAACCGCGCCAAGGCGTACACGCCGGACGCCTTGATCAGCACACCCGAGAGCATCGCCGAGATCGGCGCCGGCGCCGAGGGGTGGGCGTCCGGCAGCCAGGCGTGGAACGGCACCATCGCCGCCTTCAGGCCGAACCCCATCAGGAAGAACGCCGCCGCCACGTACAGCGGCAGGGTGGCGCCGCCGGCCGCCGCGATGGCCTCGCCCACCTTCGCCCAGTTCAGGTGCCCCGTCACGTTGTACACCAGGGCGATGCCGACGAGCAGGAAGGCGCTCGCCACCGTCCCCAGCACGAGGTACTTGAACGAGGCCTCCAGTTCGTCCGACTCCGTCCCGAACGCCACCAGGGCGTAACTGGCGATGCCCGCCACCTCGATGAACACAAACATGTTGAACAGGTCGCCGCTCAGGACGACCCCGTTCATCCCCGCCACCATCAGCATGAAGAGGGCGTAGTAGAGGCCGGGGCTCGTGAAGCGGGCCATGTAATCGATGCTGAACAGCAGGGCCACCAGGCTGATCGTCGCCACCACGACCACCATGAGGCGCGACAGGCCGTCCGCCACCATGCTGATGCCCACCGGGAAGTCCCACCCGCCGACCCAGTAGGTGATGGGCTCGTCGGCGGCCAGGAGGAGCCAGACCGCCAGCACCAGCACCGCCAGCGTCAGCAGGATGGGCAGGGCGGCCGCCGACCGGTTCCGGCCGGTCAGCCGGCCCACGAGCGGCATCAGGAACCCGCCGGCCAGCGGCAAGGCCACCAACAGCGGCACCAGGTGCACCACGGGCTATCCTTTCAGGTTCCGCATCAGTCCGGTGTCGAACGTGCCGTACTTCTCGTACAGCCGCACCGCCAGCGCCACGACCAGGGCCGTCACGCTCAGCCCGATGACGATGCTCGTCAGGATGAGGGCCTGCGGAATCGGGTCGACGGCGGCGGCGGCGAGTTCGTCCGCCTGGGCCAGGCCGCCCGTCAGGATGGGCGCCACGGGCGCCTCCCCGGCCGGCGGCGTCCGGTACCCCATCAGCACGAGCAGCAGGTTGGCCGCGTAATCCAGAATCAGCACGCCCACGATGACCTTGATGAGGTTCCGCTTGGCGACGATGGCGTACAGCCCCGCCACCAGCAGCAGGAACGCGAGCATGAACGGCACCATCGCCAGGGTCATCGATTGCTCCCTTTTACGTTTCCTTCGTGGCGCTGCCCCACGGTGTCATTTCGACCGAGTCCCGATGCGGCCGTGCCGCATCGGGGCGAGCGGAGAAATCTCGCTTTTCCTGTACCCCAACAACGAGATTTCTCGACTCGCCCGCCTCCGGCGGGTAAACTTCGCTCGCTCGAAATGACAATTCCACCCAACCGTGCAACGCGCCGGGCAAGTTTACCCGCCGTAGCCCAAAGGGCGAAGGCAGGGCCCGGCGCCTAAATGTCAGATTGTAATACGTCAACTTCTTTCTTCCCGCCGGCGGTGGTCCGCCGGAACGCCGCCAGCGCCACGAACACGCCGAACAGAACGGCCGCCACTTCGATTCCGACGGCCAGGCTCGATATCGCCACGGTCCCGCCGGAGACCAATCCGCCGACCTCGCCGCGCCCGACGAAACTCACGAAGAATCCTCCCGCCGCGTACCCGCCCAGCGCCACCGCCAGAAACGCCAGCGCCCCCGCCGAGCCCGTCCACCGCACGGCCTCCAGCGACAGGATGCGCCGGGCATACGCCTCGCCGAAGGCCAGCACCACGAGCACCCCGGACGCCGCCAGGATCACGCCGCCCGAGAACCCGCCCCCCGGCTCGACGTGCCCGTACACCACGTCGTACAGGCCAAAGACGGCGACGAACGGCACCACCAGCCGCGCGACGCTCTTGACGATGACCGACATCCCCTGCATCCCGCCCCCTCCGGTTCCGACCGAGGCTCACGAACGCTCCTTCGATTGGCGCCCCCGTGCCGGCCGCAGCCGGGCACGTCTTGTCGCCGAAGCCTCTCATGGATTCCTGGAGTTGCAGTGGCCGGCCTCACCGGCCCGATTCGAGCGTTCTCAGGCCTCCATCCCGGTTTCCGAAACCTGTCCCCCCGGGCCGTAGCGCCGGAACGCCGCCAGCGCCACGAACACCCCGAACAGCCCCGCCCCCACCTTGATGCCGATGCCGAGGTTCGAGATCGGCACCGTCCCGGCCGAGACGAGGTGTCCCACCGTCCCGGCCGGCAGGAAGTTCGTGAAGAAGACGCCGCCCGCGAATCCCAGGACGGCCACGAGCAGGAACAGCAGCGCGCCCATCGAGTCGGCCACCTTCGCCACCTCGTGCGTCAGGACGTTGCGGGCGAACTCCTCGCCGAACGCCAGCACCACCAGCGCCAGCCCCCCCGCCAGGATCACCCCGCCCGTGAACCCGCCGCCCGGCGTCACGTGCCCGTACAGCACGATGTACGCGCCGAACAGGACGATGAACCCCGCCACGACGCGGGTGATGTTCTTAACGATCGGACTCATTCCCTGCATGACGGCTTCTCCCCACCTTTCGCAGAACGGCGTAGGCGCCGATGACGGCCACGAAGATGACGGTGGCCTCGCCCAGGGTATCGTACGCGCGGTAATCCAGGAGGACGCCCATCACGTAATTGGCTGCCCCGGAGCCGCGGGAGACCTCGTCGGCCGTCAGGCCGTGTTTCAGGTACGCCCCGCCGACGCTGCCCGGCTCGGTGCCCGCCGGGGCCACGTCGGGCCGGCCCGCGGGGGCCAGGTCCGCGGCGGCGACCTGCCGGGTCATCCGCGGCTGCCCGAACGGCGCCAGGCGCAAGGCCTCGTCCGTCTCGCCGCCCGCCATCGCGGAGAACACCACCGCCGCCATCACCCCGAGCGCCAAGAGCACCGCCCCCACCGCCAGCGTGGACCGGCTGGTGGCGTGCGTCTCGTCCCGGCGCGTGATCACCACCCGCACCAGGACCACGAGGACCAGGATCTCGACGACGACCTGCGTAATCGCCAAGTCCGGCGCCCCGAGAAGCAGGAACACCAGG
>JAWODB010000266.1:0-34734 GCA_046483505.1 Phycisphaerae bacterium | reverse complement strand
CTCCAGGGCGACGTCGCCAACGACGCCGCCGTCGTCTTCGACCAGGCCGCCGGCGGCACCTACGCCGGCGTCCTGAGCGGCACCGGCAGCGTCACCAAGACCGGCGCCGGGACGGTCACCTTCTCCGGGGCCAACACCTACGCCGGCGGGACGACCGTCTCGGGCGGGATGCTGGTGGTCAACGGGTCGGTGGGCGGGGGGCTGATGACCATCGAGCCGGGCACCTCCCTTGGCGGGTCCGGCCAGATCGGCGGCAGTGTGTTGAGCCAGGGAACAACCGTGCCCGGCAACTCCATCGACACGCTGCGCATCGACGGCGACTACACGCTGGCCGCGGGCGGACTCCTGGACGTCGAGGTCGAACGGGCCGGCGCCGCTACGAACAGCGACCTGCTCGACGTGGGCGGTGCGGCCCTTCTTGAAGCGGGGTCCACCGTCCGGGTCACGGACATCAGTGCGGGCGGGAACGTCATCCAGACGAACGACACATTCACGATTATCACGGCGGCCGGCGGCATGACGGACCAGGGGACCACCGTTACGAGCACCAGCGCCGTCCTGCAATTCACCCCGTCGGTGGTCGCCGGCACGGATTACGTGCTGACGGCCCACCAGATTGCGTCCCTGGCGGAGGCGGCGTCCGGGGGCAACAACGTGAGCGTGGCGGCGGCGATCGACGCCGACTCGCCTCTGGCCGCGGGCGATTACGGCACGCTCATCAACAACCTGCTGCTGCTCCCCGCCGGCCAGCTCGATCCGGCCCTGGCGCAACTGGGCGGCCAAGCGCACATGGCTACCGGCGAGGCCGTCTTCAGTTCCTCCTCGCAGATGACGGGCGTCCTGACGAACTACCTGAGCGGCCGGCGCCTCGGCGGACCGATGCGGCTCAGTCAGACGGCCCTCGCCCCCGAACCGTCGCTTGCGCTGACCAGCGCAGCCAGTGACCCCTTCATGCTCGCCGAGACCGCAGACGGTGCGCCGCGACAGCCTGAAGGGCCGTTGGCCCCGGAAACCAAGACGTACTTCTTTGCCCAGCCTTTCGGCGACTTCTACAAGAAGGACACGACGGGCAACCAACTCGGGTACCGGGCAAACACGGGGGGCATCCAATTCGGCATGGATCGCCTCGTTTCATCGACGGCCCTCGTGGGGCTTAGCGGCGGATACGGGCACACCGAAGTCGACGTTTCGCGCGGCGGGGGCGGCGGCCGCATCGACACCTTCCGCGTCGGGCCCTACGCCAGCCTCTTCAACGATCGCGCGTTCGTCGATGCCGCCGTCACGTACGGGGCCCACTGGAACGAGATGCGCCGCACAATCCGTTTCGGCGGCATCAACCGGACGGCCGAGAGCGACTACATCGGCCACGACGTCACCGGCTACCTGGGCGGCGGCTATCGGATCGACCTCGCCGGATGGTCTGTCACGCCCAACGCGTCGGCCCAGTACACGTGGTATCGGCGACAGGGGTTCTCCGAAAGCGGGGCGGGGGCGGCCAACCTCAATGTCGATCCCGACACGTCTCAGTCGATGCAGTCGCGGCTGGGCCTGAGCATCTCGCGCGTGTTCACCTGCGAGTCCGTCAAGGTATGCCCCGAGGCGTTCGGCGGCTGGTGGCACGAGTACCTGGGCGACCAGAGCCTCCAGGCGCATTTCGCGCAGGGTGTGACGCGATTCCGGACCGAGCGCGAGTTCAGCCGCGACGGCGCCTATTACGGGGCCGGCGTCTCGGTCCTTCTGAGCGAAAACGTCTCGGCTTACCTTCGGTGGCAAGGCACGGTGTCCAACCTCGATGAGTCCAACACCGTCGTCGGCGGCGTGGGCGTGAGGTTCTAGAGCCCTTCGAAACGGCTTTCCTTCCAAACTGTAGGACGGAAGACGGCCCTGCGCGCACAGCGCTTCGTCCGCCCGCAGACGGACGGTGCGGCCCGGGCCTCCTCGGCGGCCACGCCGCCCGCCAGGTCCAGCGTCCCGAACCACGGGAACCTCTGCGCCACGCCGAACGCCTGCCGCTGCGGGCCGACCCGCGTCTCCACCTCCCGGATGTAATACCGGTAGTTGAACCGCGGGTCGGGCAGCGCCTGGACCTGGGGCATCCGCTCCACCGCCGACTTCCAGCGCGAAAAGGCCGCCTCCAGGCCGGGGTTGTTCAGGGCGGCGTAGGCCAGGTAGTCCGAGAGTCCCGACGCCTCGCCCAGGTCCGGCAGATCGTGACGGCCGGTCGGCGCCGGCGCGTGCTCCTGCTGCTGCCGATAGCGTTCGTGCAGGCTCGGCGGCGCCTCGACTTCGCCGCGCGGCCTCGGCGACGACGTGCAACCCGCCGTAATCGCCAGGACCGTGCCGAGAAGGACCGCGTGGCTCGCGGGAAAGACGTGTCGCATGGGCCGGGCCTTACCGAGTGCGCGTTGCAGCACCTGCCTCCATCTTATTATGGGTTACCTTCCCGCACGCTGCAATCGCAAGCGCAAAAGGCGGCGTGACGCGGAGCGCAACAGCGTCGCCCGGATTCCTTCTCTGGCACACTGCACGTCCAGCCCGTATAAGGGGTGGTGGAGAGTCACAGGAGGGAAGCGCGACATGAAGACGTTCCTGTTCTCCTTGCTGGCGGCCGGGTGCACCCTGGTCAGCACGGGCGACGGCGCTCATGCCGATAACCTGCAGAGCACCTTGAGCCCGGCAAGCGACCGGTGGCCGCGCGTCTGGACGACCTACAGCACCGTCCGCTCCATCGACGCGGACTTCGCCGATCTGAAAGCCCACGGCGTCGACGCCGTGATGCTGCGGGCGCCGTCCGTCCGCGAGGCGAAGGCCTACCTGGAGGCCGCGCGCAAGCACGGCCCCCGCCTCGGGGTGCGCCTCGGAAAGCACCTGCTGCCGAACGCCGAGATGGTCGAGGACGCCGGCCTCAAGCCGCAGCGCGCCGTCATGATCGGGGGCGTGTATCGCGGCAAGGCGATCGACCGGTTCCTCTTCGCGTTCTCCGCCGGGAAGCACGAGATCCTTATCGAGCCGCCGGTCTACAATCAGCGGTTCGCTTACAAGGGGCGGGTCAGCGGCGAGCCCGCCGCCCACTACTTCCCCGAAATCGGGGACCCGCTCCGGGCGGAGATCGTCGTCCCCCTGGCAGCGTACGACGGGCGCCAGCACCTGAAGATCTTGCCCGCCACGGTCGAACGCGCCTCGGACGAGGTAACGCTCGCCGAAGACTCGGTCTCCGACCGCATGCCGCCGTCGCGCGAAACGCGGGATCGTAACCTGTACCGGCTGCGCTTCGACCTGACCGGGATGCAAAGCGCCCGCCTCGACCGCGTCGGTGTGGCCGTCTATTGGAAATACCGGGGCTCGCGCGAGTGGTACATCCTGAACTGGTCCCCCGTGTCGATGGCGGCGGATTCAACACGGGAAGCCGTGCGCCGGCAGGTGCGCAAGCGCCTCGCCGTCTGGTCGGAAGCCAACGGCGGCACGTTTCCCGAAGCGGACCTGGTCGCGCTGCGTTTCGGAGACGAAACGTTTTACCTGACGGGGCACCTCGGCGGCCGCACGCCGTCGGTGAACTATCCCTTGTGGGACTACAGCCCGAGCGCAGTCCGGCGGTTCCGCGAACGGGCGGGAGACGGCGTCGCGTACCCGCGCACCTGGGGGCACCCGGAGATCTACGGACCGCGGGCCTACAGCGCGTGGATGTACACCCTGCACGAGGCCTGCGCGGACGTCTGCGGCGCCGCCCGCGCCGAGGCGGGGACGGTCAGCCGCACCATCATGGTGTTCCGGAACACGACCCGCTTCGACGTGTTCTCGCTCGCCAACGACCACGACGGCAGCGGCCCGGAACTGCTGACCCGGAACCTGGACCTGGTCCACATCGATCCGTACCCGGTCGGCCGTTCCGGCTACAAGAACAACATCCCGCGCGACATGAGTTACTACGGCGGTCTCGCGCGGCGATACGGAAAGCCGCTCGTCCCGTGGATGCAGGCGCACTCCTACGTCGGGCTGGACCACGTCGCACCCGGACAGATCGATCGCATGGCCGAGGGGCAGTGGAACCAGGGCGTCGACGCGGTCATGTGGCTCGGCTACGGCAACGGCGCGACGTTTCCCCGGGTCAACCCCGAAAGTTGGGAGCGGGCGGCCGCGTTCCACCGGCGGCTCCATCGCGAACTCCCTCCGAAGCCGAAGGCCCGGCTGGCGGTTCTCCGCTCCTACGATGCCTGGGCATTGACGAACATCGAAGAGAACACCGTGCGGAACCCCGACGACTGGCTCCTCCAGCAGTGGCTCGAGGTATGGTCCGTCGACCACGGCCGACCGTACGACGTGTTCGAACTGCCGCCTGGCGAGGCCGCGGAAACGGCCGGCAAGGTCGAGTCGATTCTCGAGAGGTATCCGCACGGGATCGCGAACGTGCCGGCCGAGGGTGCGTGGTACGTGGGGGAGGGTATCGACGCGCGCGTGCTGCCGCTGGACTTGGCCGAGCGGCATCGCCGGCGATTCGAGCGGGAGATGGAGGCCAAAGGCTGGCTCGGGCGCTAGCACTTTGACCTCGCGTTGTGGCGAGGTGGTTCTCCGTCACCACCGCGCTGGACCGCTTCTCGCCGGCTGCGCGGCGGGTCGGTAAACCCGCCGCGCCGAATACGCCACCGACCGGGCGTCACTTTCCCGCGAGGCACAGAACGGTACCGTCGGTCGTGGCCAGATAGAGCCGGCCGGCCGCGGCGGCCAGGCCGTCGAAGACCGGTTCACCCGCCAGGGGGCACCGGGCCAACTCGGACCCGTCGGCAGCGGCAAGGGCCAGGAGCAGCCCTGCCGGCGTCTCGCCGCCCGCATCCGACCCGTCCGCGTCCGCGGCCGGCGGACCCGCCGCGAACAGCACGCCGCCCGCCTTGACCAGCGCCCGCACGCGCACCGGCACGCGCGCCGTCCACCGCGCCTCGCGCGCGTCCGGGTCGCGCGCGAACAACCGGTACGCCCCGTCCTGCAGCATGTTCGACCAGTGGACCTTGGCCCGCCCGTACCCGTAGACCGTGGACCCGTCGAAGACGAGCAGCCGGCCGTAAAGCAGGCCCCGCTCCTGGCCGCTGCATCCCGTCGAGAGCGACGTGTGCGTGCCGAAGATCCAGTACGACCGGTGCGCGAACGTCTCGTCGCGGAAGCCGGTCAGCGTCAGGAGGTGCGGCGCCCCCTTCTCCTGCGGGCGGCACCGGGCGTCGAAGACCATGTCGCGCAGGTAGATGTGCGCTTTGTCGGCCGTGAGGATTTCGCCGAGCACCCCCGGCATCCGGTTCGGGCCGAACTGGTCGGGCTGCCGCCCGGTCTTGGGGTCCGGGCTGTAGATCGTCCGGCGCGACCGGACGGCCCCGGTCTCGGTCTCGATGCCGCAGAGGTCGATCCCGCCGTCGAGGTACGACGAGCGCCCCGCGGCGACGTACGCCGTGCCGTCCTTCACGAGGACGCTGCCCGGCACGGGCCAGGCGGACTCGAGTTGCCCCCGGACGGCGATCCGCCGCTCCTTCCGGGCCGCGCGCAGCCGCCAGGCCAGGACGCCGTCGGACGCGCGGACGCTGTAGACGTACCCGTCGCGGCAGCCGAAGACGGCCCGGCCGCCGGCGAGGGTCGGCGGCGTGTCGATGCGTCCGCCGGCCGTCACGTCCCACGCGGGGCGGCCGGTGCCCGCGTCCAGGGCCACGAGGCGATGCGCGTCGACCGAAGCGACGAACACCTTGCCGCCGGCGACCGTCGGCGCGGTCAGCCGGCCGCCCACCTCTGCCGTCCACGCAGGACGGAGGTCGGCGGGGACGGCGGCGGGCGTGCAGCCGCTGCGTGCGGCATCATGGCGGTAGGTTGGCCAGTCCGGACGGTTTCCGAGTTCGGATTTCGGATTTCGGATTGGCCCGTCGTAAGCCGGCCCCTTTTCAACCACAGAGGTGCGGTGACGGGCCGACACCGCTTCCTTGGTGCCGCCGCGAAACGAGGCTTCCGCCGCCGGGGCGAGGGCAAAAAACCCGTCCAGTTTGGCTGTAATGTAACACCCGCACGCGTGAGGCGGCGCGTAGAGCAGGCCGTTCGCCGGCATGACGCCGTACCGGCACACGCCGCGGACCCAGTTGTGCCATCGCAGGTCGCCGGTCGCGAGGTCGATGAACTCGACGCCCCGCCGGCCGGCCAGGAGGTACCGGTCCGTGGCCTTGTTCCGCCAGCACCGGTGATGGTGGCCCGGGTTCTCGGGCTTGACCTCGCGCAGCACCTTGCCCGTGGCCAGATCTCGCTGGACGGCGAAGTACGGCCCCCACGAAGGTCCGTGGTACTTCTTGTTGGCCGGGGCCCACGGCTTGAAGCCGCCGATCCAGAGCGACCCGCCCGCGATGAACACGTCGCGCACGTTCGAGAGCAGGCTGTCCTGCTTCCATCGCATCTTGCCCGTCTCGGCCTCCAGGGCCCGCAACACCTTCCCCCCGCAGACCACCGTGTTGCCATAGACCACGCGCAGGGGCCCGGTGGACGCCGTCCAGCGCTCGCGGCCCGTCTGGAGGTTTACGCACCGGACCTCGCCGCCCTTCTGGTAGAAGACGCGGTCCCCGAGGGCCGAGAGGCTGTCGCGGCGGAGCCCGCTCGCGTCCTTCCCGTCCTTGCGCCAGAGCGCGCGGCCGGTCCCGGCGTCGAGGGCGAGGATGGTCTGGTCCGCCCTGCGCTCGACCTTCCGCAGGCGGTTGACGAGCGGCTCGGCGGCGTCGCGCTCGTACACGGGCGATTCGGGCTCCTGCTGGAGCCGGCGCCAGCGCGCAAGTTCGGCCTCGCGGTCGTCGGTCACCTCGCGGACGACGAGCAGAAGGACGCCCTCGTGATACACGATCTCCTCGGTGCCCGCGGTGCCGTCGTAGGCTTTGAGCGTCTTGCCCGTCCGCGCCTCGACCAGGCTGACCGGCGCGTGGAGGCCGAGCGTCACGAAGACCCGGTCGCCGTCGGCCACCAGCCGACGCTGGAGGTGCCGCGGTGTCCGGCCCCAATTGACGATGTGCGGGAACCACGGGTCGAACGGCCGCTTCCACAGCGCGAGGCCGTTGTACGCGTCGCGGGCCACGAGGTGCCACTTTGCCGGCTTCTGGACAAGGGCGATCGGCCCCTCGTCGGCAATGTAGAAGAGACGCCCCGACGACGTGACGAGCGCGTTGATGCTCGGAATGTGCTCGTGGCTCCGCGTGTGACGGGGCGGCGCCACCCACTGGACCCGCCGCGGCGGGCCGACCACGTCGTCGTGGGCGACCGCGTTGCCGCTCGCGTCGTGCAGGTAGTGGGTCCACTCGTCCGTGCCGGCCCGCGGCGGTTTGACGATGCGCTCGTCGCCGACGAGCGCCGTACCCCCAGGCGCGAGGACGCGGAGGACCTCCTCGCGCGGCACGTCGCCCAGGGCGTCGGCCAAGAGGAGGTTGACGAGGTTGTCGGCGTACGGCAGGCGGCGGTCGTCGAACTCCTCGACCGAGACACGGCCGTACAGGCCACAGTCGCGAATCTGTCGGCGGGCGGCCGCGACGTCACCGGCGTCCGGGGCCAGGCCGTGCACCACCACGGCCCCGCCCGCGCCGAGGGCGGCCGTGAGCCGCCCGTCACCGCAGCCGAGATGAACCACCAGGCCGTCGCGGACGCCGGCGTCGGCGAGGATCTGCTTCGCCCGTGCGCTCGCCGCATCGGCGCCCGCCTCGCCGGCCGGGGCAAGGGCCGCTGCGGCAAACAGGAGCAGTGCAAGAAGGACGGTTACTACGGGACGGCGCGTGATGGAGTGCGTTGGCATAAGCGTCACCTCTTCGGGTCCATCGATTCGTGCGGATGGCGGGCCGGGAAGCCTGCCGCGCGAGTCACGTTACCGTATCAGCGTCCGGCGGCCGATTCCAGGGCGCCGGCGTCTCGGCCCCTGCCGGTCGGCGGGCGCCCGCAGAAGTCGCGGTACTGCGGCCCGTCGAACTGCCAGGCGTACAGTTCGCCGATGGTCGTCTTCGCGTCGGCCAGCGTACCGAGGGCAACGCGGACGAACTCCAGCGTCCCCGCCAGACACGTCCCGTCCGGCCGCCGGCCGACCACGAAGTCCGCCGGGTTGGCGAGGGACCCCGCGATCGCCTCGCCCCGCAGGTCGACCGCCTGCGTCCCGTCGAGGTACACGCGAAGGGCGCCGGCCTTGCGGTCGCACTCGGCGATGACGTGGTGCCAGCGCCCGTCGTTCACCTTGGCCCGCGTGCCGGCGGAGACGCCGCCTGAGCCGCCGACCCGGAACGTGACCCGCCCGCCCCCGTCCAGGAAGAGTTCGTAGCCGGTCTTGCCGTCGGTCTTTGCGACGAGGCCGCCGCCCGTGTGGCCGGGCTCGGTCTTGAAGTAGACCTCGACGAGGAAACTCGAGTCGCCGACGTCGACGGTCGGCAGGTCATCGGGGGCGACGGTCTTGCGGACGATTCCCTCGCCCCCGCCGAGGTTCACGGTTTTGGTCTTCGCCGCAGCAGCGGTGTCTGCCGAGTCCGCTTTCGCAATCTCGACGTGGGCGACGCGCGTCCGGTCCTTCCAGTCGCCCGTCGTCGTGAGGAAGACGGTCAGCGTGAACCGGTCGAGGCCCGGCTTCTCTTTCGGCGTGAAGGCGAACGTGACGGTCTTGCCAGGCTCGGCGGGCTTCGCCTCACCGCCCCAGGCGTTGAAGCCGCCGAAGCGGTCCTTCTTCATCCAGTGGAGGTGGGCGGCGATCTTCTGGCCCTCGGGCGCCTCGTTCACCTTGAGCGCCACCTCGAACCGCCGTCCGACGGCCGCGCGCGTCGGCACCGTGGCCTCGGCCCAGCCGCCCGCGTCCTTCACCTTCGCCTCGTACGCGAACGGTTCGGCGAGGTCCGCGTGGGCCAGGACGGCGTACTGGTCCTTGCCGTTCAGGGCGAGCGCGCCGTCCGTCCAGTCCTCCAGCGGCCCCTGGACGTAATCGTCCGCGCCGACGCCCACGGCCCGCAGCGGATACATCGGCCGCCTGTAATACGTGTCGCGCTTCACGTGGTGCGGCGTCATGATCCAGTGCTCGTCGAGGACGCGGGCCGGGTCCTGCCGGCAGCGGGTGAAGTGCCACTCGCCCACCACCGCGTACAGCGCCCACGGGACGAAGACCCGGACGCCGCGGTCGACGGCCGCGGAGCCGTCCGCGAGACGGAAGTCGTGACCGGCGGCGTCGCGAAGGGGCGGCGACTCGGCCATCACGCCCACGCCGGACGCCAGCGCGCCGTGCCCCTCGAGCGCCTCGCGGAGCGCCGCCAGACCGGCGTGCCAGCGCCCGGACGGCTCGAAGACGGCGAACCTGTCGGACACGTCGTAGAACACGTTCCGGGCGTAGGCGTTCGTCTCGATGGCGAACTGTTCCTTCTGCGGCCCGGCGTGGGCCTCGTTGCCGGCCTCCTTCGATTTCGCCGGCCGCGCGTGACGGAACACCCACGCCCCGATGCCCTGCCACACGTTCCCCAGGAACTTGTTCCGCCCGGCGTGCGGCGCCTGCCGCCGCGAACCCTTCACGAAGTTATAGATCGTGTTATTGAAGAACGTGTTCTGGTAACTGTGGATTTCCTGGAAGGCCGACGTGTTCGCCAGCGGTCCGGACGGCCCCTTCGACTTGCCCCACGCAACGTTGTTGAAGTGGTAGTTCTTGAACGCCCCGTCCAGGTAATACGCGTGGCCGAAGCGGTTGTCGTGGTCCGGGTTCAGAACGCGGTCCCAGTGGCGGTAGCCGCCCGGGTTGCCGGAGACGTTGCTGAACACGTAGGCGGGCCCGCCCTGCCACGTCTCGATGCCGCCGAAGTCGTCCACGTTCAGCAGCGGGTCCGTCACCCTGTTGTGGTGGATGAGCAGGCGGCAGAAGGGCCGGTACGTGCGGGCCCCGCTCGCCTTGCCGCCGAATACGTTGATGCCGGCGGCGTAGACGCGGTCGAGGACGTTGCCGGCCACCTCGGCCGTCTCGGGGTAACTGAGGGTCAGGCATTGGCCCTGGCCGAACCGGCTCGGCCGCAGGCCGACGTGCTCGAACCGGTTCCGCATCACGCGCACGCCGTACAGCCGGCCGATGGGCGGGTCCACGTCGCCGTAGTTCGCCCCCTCGGCGATCTCGACCGCCCCGTAATCGGTGTGGCGGAAGACGTTGTCGCAGACGGCGACGCCGTCGAGGGCATCCTGCTTGCCGACCGCCTTCATCCGCACGCCGCGGTGCACGTGCTCGAAGCGGCAGTGCGAAACGCGGATGTCCTCGCCGGGACCGAGGACGCGCACGCACCCGGCGTCGACGTCCTTGTTCGCCTCGCGCAGCCAGCCGGGGATGGCCGTCAGGTCCCAGAAGACGTTCGTAAACCGGAACGTCAGCCCGGACACGTGGACGTGGCTCATGCCGCTGCTCTCGATGACGCGGATGCGTTTGGCGGCCTCGACGTGGGCGGCGTTCGGGTCGGCGTCGCCCGGGAGGCGCAGGTACAACCGCCCGCCCTCGCCCTGCTTGTGGAACCAGAACTCGCCGGGGGCGTCGAGGTAATGCGGCTTGTCCTCCAGGTAGTACCGGCAGCCGCGGATGATCTTGTACGAAATGCCGCCCCACTGCCCGCGGAACGCCAGCGCCCCGCGCTCGCGGTCCACCATGAGCACCCGCGTGGGAAACGGGCTGCCCATGACCCAGCCCTTCGTGGTCCAGAGGACGGCGCCCTTGTAGTAGTCCTCCGGCCGGGTGGCGTTGATGTGCTCGGCGTCGAACGCGAGGTGCCGCCGGCCGCCGGCGACGTCGATGTAGTTATCAAACGGTTTCTTCGGGTTCTTCCACGTCCACCATTCGCTCTTGATGTCGTCGGGGTTCGTGATCTCCCAGTTGGGCGTGCGGGCGAGCGCCATGCGCCGAACCCCGGCGTCCGGCTGCACCATCCAGACGCACCGCGGGGCGAAGGCCAGGTCCGTCCACCACACCTTGCCGGGCTCCGGGATATCCGGATGGTCGGCGCCTTGCTTCCATCCCTCCACGCGCTCCGAGCCGCAGAGGACGGCCTCGCCCTTGCCCCACGCCGGGTCGCTGGTCAGGCGGAGGGGCTGCCCGGCCGTGCCCGCCGTCCCCGCGGGGACTTCCAGCGTGCCGCGGTACACCACGCCGCGCTTGAACACGTACGTGTCCACGCCCGCCGCGCTGTCCCTGGGTCCCGCGAACGCGGAGTCCCAGGGATGATGTTTCCAAGGTTTGTCTTTCGAGGTGCCGGGGCTGGAATCGTCACCGCCCTCGTAATCGATGTATCGGACGGCGTCGCCCTTCTCGAAGACGAACGGCTCCGGCGCCCACGCCAGGTCGCCGGTGGGCAGGACCTTCGCGTGGGGCTTCTGCCACGAGTACGCGGGGCCCGCCTCCGCCGCCGCGGCGCCGGCCGAAACAAGGACCGCAAGCAGCACGGCCGTCGTGCGAAAGGTCATCTCCTTCGCTCCTCTCTCAGACCAGGCAACGGGATAAGACGCCGAGCGCGCCCCGCAGCCGCGCCGACGGCCAAGTCGGCCTCGACGAAGCAGGCTCTCCGCCCGCCGGCGTTCACCGCGGCGCCTCGCTCCCCTTCGGCGGCGCGCGCCGGACGCAGCGGAAGCCGTAGGCGTCGGAGCCGAAGCACGCGTCGGCGAACCGCGGCGTCTCGCTATAGCGGGCGGCGGCGCGGCAGGCGGCGGCGCTGGTCCGCCAACTCCCGCCGCGCAGGACCCGCTCGTCGCCCTCGGCCGGGCCGCGCGGGTTCCGGGACGCGTGCCGCTCGTACGCGGTTTCGGCGTAGACGTCGTGGCACCATTCGGCCACGTTGCCGTGCATGTCGTACAGCCTCCATGCATTCGGCCGCTTCCGCCCGACGGGGTGGGTCGTCTTGCCCGCGTTGTCGCTGAACCACGCGTAGTCGCCCAGCCGGGCGGCGCTCGCGCCGAAGCCGTAGGCCGTGGTCGTCCCCGCCCGGCAGGCGTATTCCCACTCGGCCTCGGTAGGCAGGCGGTACCCGTCGGCCGTGAAGTCGCACGCCACCGTCTCGAGGTTGTAGCAGGGCGTCAGCCCCTCGCGGACGGACCGCACGTTGCAGTACGTGACGGCGGCCAGCCAGTCGACCTGCTCGACGGGCCGGGCGTCGCCCCCGTCCCTCGCCTTGGACGGGTTCCGGCCCATGAGCGCCTGGTAGGACGCCTGGGTCACCTCGCAGGTATCCATGTAGAAAACATCGAGACGGACCTCGTGCGGCGGGGTCTCGTCGTCCTCCCCGTCGCGGGAGCCCATGACGAACGTCCCGGCCGGGATGCGGACCATCTCGACGCCCGTCTTCGTCGTGAACGGGTCGCCCGCGCCCGGCCCTGCGGCCGAAGGACTCTCGTGGCCGCAACCGGCGATGAGGGCGGCCAGGGCGAGAAGCATCGCAAGCGCGCGCTGACGGTCGGGGGTCGGCATGGGCTCAGTGCCTCGCGCCTTCGTGTCCGGCGGGGCGACGCATCACCTCCCCGGTGCGGTCGCGGATGTCGGCGGCGATTCGGGCCAGGCGCGGATCGCGGACGGCCATCAGCCCCGCCTGCTGGCGGATCATCTTCATGGCCCAGCGGCACTCGCCGGCGAGTTCGTCCTGGTTCCCGCCGATCTCCACCAGCGCCTTGGTGAACCGTTTGCACCGGGCCGCGGCATCATCGCCCTCGTAATCGATCATGGTCCGCCGGAACTCGTCGCACATCTTCTGGGCGTAGGCGGGCGTCTTGATGGCGTCCTTGCGGGCGGCGAACCGCTCGTCCATCGTGCGGGCGAGAGCCTCCAGGTCGGCCAGCGGCTCGGCCAGGTCGGGATGGGCCCGCTTCTCTGCGGCCAGGTCATCGAGCAGGTCGTGGGCAAAGGCCCGGTAATGCGCGATCCGCCCGCGGATGTAGCGGATGAAGACCATGACCTCGTCCAGGGTCCGCTCGATCTTGGCCCGCTGCTCCCTCTGCCGGCCCTTCGCGAAGATCGGGTTCAGCGTGTCGCGGGCGGAACACGTGGCCCGGCCCCGGTTCTCGGCCCGCTGGCCCTCCACGTCGAGGATGAACTCGCACGGCCCGACGCCCAGGGCGTTCCGCACGATGTCCACCACCGTGAAGGCATCGAGCGGCGTCGCCTTCGACCGGTTGACCGGATACACGACGGCCGGCCCCTCGAAACGGACCACCTTGGACTTCAGCGGCTGGAGGTGCCCCCGCCCGCCGCGGTCCATCCAGCACGGGTACGCAAAGCGGCCGAGCACCGTCGTCCAGCGGCTGCGGTTCGGCGGGAGCGTCGTCCCCCCGCCGTAGGAGCCCTGCTTCGTGAACCGGCCGTCCGGCCGCTCGACGACCATCTCCCAACTGTCCGTGAGGCCGTTCTCGCGCCGGTAGTCGACGCGGTACTGTGCGAGGAACGGCCGCGTCCAGTCCAGGCGTACGGCCTTGCCCGCATCCTCCTTGGACACATCGTGGGCGTGCCAGATGCCCGGCGAGGCGAGGACCGCCACCCAGAGGTTGCCGTCCTCGCCATACGGAATCTCCGACTCGTCGAAGCACCGGGCCTCGCCCTGCCCCGCCAGGCCGACCCGCACGTCCTCGGCCGCCGTCTTGACCACCGTCATGACGATGGCCCGGCGGTCGGGCAGCAGGCGGAGGACGACGTGGTCGGCGGGCAGGTCGGCCTGCCCGACGGGCAGCGCGCGGGCATCGAGAACGATGTCGTCCGCGAAGAAGTCCGGCAGGACGATGAACCGGCTCGGGGCCGCCACGCGGAGGCTCCGGGTGCCCTGGCGGGCGGTCGTCTCGACGAACACCTGTCCCATCCGAAGGGCGTACGCCACGCCGAGCCTGCGGCCGGCGGACGCGGTATGCGTCGCCTCCAGGATCGCGCCGGCGGGATCGTTCTCGATGACCTTGAGCGAGGCGAGCCGGCCGGCGGTCGTCTCGCCGACCGGCGTCAGCCGGGCCCGCAGCGCCAGCCCCGCCGCGCCCACGGCATACACCTCCGCCCCGTTTCCGCGGCGGCGAAGGACGAGGGCGATGCGATTGTTCAGGAGGACGGCGTCGCCCTTGAACAGGTGGCCGAGGTTGTCCCGGGGCACCTCGACCCACCCCGGCCGCGCCTTGAGTGTCCCGGCGGGCAGCGGGTCGGGCGACGGCGCGGCCGTGTCGAACAGGCGGACCGCCGCCGGCGCCCGGGCCTCGCGCGCCGCCGCCTCGTACGGAACGTATAGACCCTCGTACAGACGGAACATATCGACGCGGAACCGCGCCCCCGCCTGCGTGCAACTGACGTACGCGAACCACCCCTCCGGGAATTCCTTCTCCACCGTGAACGTGACGTGCAGTTCCTGCCACGCGTCCGTGAGGGTGACCGCGCGGCTCCTGGCGGCCCGGTCGTACGGCTTGCCGCTCCGCTCGACCTGGAGGTCGACGGCGACGCGTCCCTCCACAGCCCGCGCGAAGACGGCGAACGTGTACGTGCGGCCCTTCGCGCCCGCCGTCAGGTACTGGCCGAACTGCATGCCCCAGTCCCGGGCGCGCTCGACGGCCAGGAGGGCGCTGTGACGGCCGGCGGCGGCGTCCGCGCCGTCCACGCTGAACGTGCAGGTCGTCCCGTCCGTCTTGCAGATGCGCCAGGCCTGGCGGCCCATCTCGAAGTCCGGGTTCGCGAAGAGGTTCTGCGGCGCGGCGGCGGCCGCGACGGGCGCCGCCACGACGGCGCATCCCGCCACCAGGAGTGCGGTCATGCGGCTCACGGCGGGGTCTCCTTCCCGCGGAGCATCGTCTCGGCCTGCGCCCTCACGGCGGCGGCGAGGTCGGCGAGATCGGGCGTATCGGCGGCCATGCGCGCCGATGCCTCCAGGCGCCGCGCGGCCATGCGGCAACGGGCAAGGGTCCGGTCCTGGCTCGCGCCCAGGTCGCGGAGCCTGCCGCCCAGCCGTTGGACCTCCGCCGCCGCTCCGTCCCGACCGATGAGGCCCTCGATTTGCTCGACCATCGGTTCGGCGAGCGCGGGCGCCTTCAGGGCGTTCTCCCCGTCGGCGAGGTCCTGCCGGAGGTCGTCCAGGATGCGAATCATCCCCTCCGCGGGCCCGGCCGCCGCCTTGCCGTCGGCGGGCACCAGGCCGCGCATCCGTTCCGCCCAACGGGCGTACTGCCGAATCCGGGCCGCCGTGCGGGCAAGGTGGTCGCGCATCGCGGCCAGCCGCTCCGTGATCTGCTCCGCCCGTCGCCCGTCGCGGCGGCGGCTGAACTGGCGCTCGACCCACGGGGTCACCTCGGCGGGCGTCGGCCCGCCGTCCCCGCCCAGACCCTCGGCGTCCAGGATGTACCGGCACGGGCCCATGCCCAGGACGTCGCGGAGGACGTCGACGGGGCAGAGCACGGTCAGGGGCGTCTCGCGGCTGCGGTCAATCGGGTAGACGAGCACGCCGCCGGCGCCGGGCCTCTTTGCCCAGGCGGGCGGCGCCGCGGCGGCGAGGTCCCACGTGTCGGCCGCGGCGTCGGCGGCGAGGCGGCCGGCCCGCCACGTCGCGGGGAACGGCGGCGTCCATGCCGCGACCGTCTCCGCCGCCGTCTCACCGGCGGCGACGCGCAGCCGCTCGCAGATCCTCGGCGCCTCCAGCGACGCCACCCACACGGGCCGGTCCGCCGCGCACTCCACCTCGAACCCCGCGATGCCCGGCTTGCCGGCCGTCGCGCGAGCGAAGACGAGGTCGGCCTGCTGCGCGCCGGACCGCCAGACGGCCATCAGGAGCGCCTCGCCTGCGTGAGCCAGCAGACAGTTCTCCGCCGGCACGGCCAGGCGGTCCCGCACGGGCATGCCGGCCGCGGCGCGCGGCGTGGCGTCGGCACTGAAGAGAATGTCGCCGGCGAAGAAGTCCGGCACGATGACGTGCGACGCATCGGCCTGCACGGCCACCCGCGCGGTGCCTTCCGCCGCCCGAATCTCCACCGAGTGCGCCCCGGCCGTGAGGCGGAAGACCGCCCGGGCCGTCGCCCCGCTTTCGTATCGGAAGGCGGCGGCCACGGCGACGGCCCCGCGCGTGTTCTCCCGGAGCCGCAGGTCCGTGCACGCCGGGATTTCGCTCGTCGCGGACGGCCGCGGGACGAGAACCGCCCGCCGCCGGAACCCCTCGCCCGTCCGGGCATAGAGCGCCGCCCCCCGTCCGCCGCGGGCCAGCACCACGCGCACCGCGTGGTTCAGGAGGACGGCCCGGCCGGCGAACGCGTGGGCGCGGTCGTCCCCCGGCACGCGGGTCCAGCCGCGCGTTTCGTCCGGCATGCGGGTGGGAAACGGTTTCCGCGCCGCGGCCGGGGCATCGTAGACGTACGTGCTCGGGTCCGCGGCCGCGGGCGCACCCCAGCAGACGGACGCCGTCGCCACGAGGGCGGCGGCCGACAGGATGCAGCGCCGTGCGAGCGTCGTCACAGTACGGCTCCGGAACAGGTCGCGTGACTCGGCATTGTTGCAAAAGGCGGGGGTCATTTCCAGTCGGGATACATGTCGGAGCCGTCCTCGGTCAGCCTCCGCGGCGAGCCGCCGGCGGCGGGAATGACGTAGAGTTCCCACGGTCCCTCGGGCGACGGGGCCTGGCAGAAGACGATGGCCCGGCCGTCGGGGCTGTACCGCCCGTACCGCTGCACGCCGCCGAAGTACGTGACGAGGCGGTTCTTCGTGCCGTCCGGCCGGATGGTGCAGATGTGCGTCTCGGTCTCGTAGACGAGGCGGGTGCCGTCGGGCGACCAGTGGGGCTCGCAGGCACCCTTCTCGTCGTAGACCTTTGCGGGCTTCCCGCCGTCGGCGGGCACCGTGAAGAGGGCGTTCGCCCCGCCGCGGCGGCAGGCGAACGCGATGGTCTTGCCGTCCGGACTCCACGCCGGGCCGGAGCACTGCTCGAAGCCCTCCGGGGTCAGTGTCTTCTCGTCGCCGCCCGCGAGGTCGCGGATGAGGATGCGCCCGCCGCGCCGAAAGACGATTCGTTTGCCGTCGGGCGACCACTCGGCCTGGTCGCCGTCCGAGAGGCGCCGGGGGGCCGAGCCGTCGGCGGCCATCCGCCAGACGCCCGTCGTGCCGCCGCGGGTCGAGGTGAAGAGGATGCTCCGGCCGTCCGGGCTGAAGACGGGGTCCACGTCGTGCGCGCCCTCGGCGTCGGCTTTGGAGAGTTGCTTCATCCCGGAGCCGTCCGCGCGCACGGTCCAGATGCGCCACGGGCCCGAGCGGTCGCTGGAGAAAACGATCCGCCCGGCCGGCGGTGCCGCATCCGCGGCGACGCCGCAGGCGAGGGCGACAAGGGCGATGAGACTCAGGCACATCCGTCGCGTCATTCGGAGGCCTCCGTGCTCACTTCCGACACAAGGAACCGCCGGAACACCTCGCTCGCGTAAAGGCGGTCGGCGAGGCGGGCGTAGCCGCGGCCGAGGGGATGGCTCGCGTCGGCGTACTCCTCGCTCGGCAGCGGCGGCGGCACCAGGTGCGGGATGCCCTGCACCGCGAGCCACCGGCCGACCTCGCGCTTCCTCTCCTGGTACACGGCCCGGCTTTCTTCGGTCAGCATGTGCTCGTTGAACGGGCCGACGAGGACGAACACGCGGTTGCCGCGC
This sequence comes from Phycisphaerae bacterium, assembly GCA_046483505.1. Taxonomy (GTDB): domain Bacteria; phylum Planctomycetota; class Phycisphaerae; order FEN-1346; family FEN-1346; genus BS750m-G62. The sequence goes on along the minus strand of JAWODB010000266.1, from coordinate 17,136 downwards.
TCCCGCAGGACCGCCACGGCCCGCCGGAACGACCGCCACTGGAGCGAGTCGTCGAGCCCGACCCACGGGGCCTCGAAGCGCGGCATCCGCTTCTCGGTCCACGGCCGGGCGTCGGGCCGCGGCGAGGGCGGCTCGTCCGGCGACGGCAGGTCCAGCGTAATCGGCCCCAAAGGATTCGCGTACGGATGCAGCATGGTCCACATCGGCAGGCTCCGGTTGCCGAAGTAGGCGGCCTCCAGATGGTTCAACCAGCCGGCCAGCGTCAGGTGCCGCTCGATGACGATGGCCACCCGGCCCGAGGTGGATTCGCGATAGCACGGGATCTCCGGGACGAACTGCGGCACGAGCCGCGGGTGATTGAAGGCGAACTCCTTCCGGGTCCGCAAGTCGTGCCGCTCGGAACTCATCCACAGCAGGTTGCAGTGCAGGAGGACCTTGCGCCCGCGAAGGTCGCCGGCGTAGTAGTCGAGCAGGCCGGCCAGCGCCGCGGGATGGATGCCGTCCACGCCCAGGTTGGCGAAGCCGTCGCCGCCGGCACGGGCGCCCAGGTGGTGCGAGAGCGTCTGGTCCGCGTCCACGTAATGACCCCAGACGACGGAGTCGCCGACGACGGGCGTCCCGCCGCGCTCCGCCGCCCGCTCGCACCAGCGGCTGTAGAGCCAGTAATCGGTGCTCAGCGCGTACGGGAGGCGGTAGCCGGGTCCGGGGTCGAACGGCTCGACCTGTGTCCATACGTGTGGCGCCGCGACGAAGACCGCCGCCACGATCGCCGCCGCCACGAGCCACTGGCCCGGCGAGAGGCGAATCTCGTTCGACGCGAACGGGACGGGCTTCGGCTCCGTCACGGCACGGTCCTTTCAGAACTGGAAATAGATGAACGGCTGCTCCGCCGAGGCGGCGAAGACCGCCACCCACACGATCATCAGCACCACCAGGCCCACGCGCACCGGCGCGAGGCGGAGCATCCGCCGCAGGCCCGACTCGTACACGCGCTGGTACATCCACACGGCGAGCACCAGCCCCGCCGCCACCAGGGGGAAGCGCGGGTCGGCCCAGCCGAAACGGGCGAGCCGGCCGACGATGAGCGCGGCGTCGCCGAACGTGTGGGCGCGGAAGAAGATCCACGCGAAGGTCACGAACGCGAACACCCACACGCGCTTGAGGAGCATGGGCACGCGGTCGCGATAGAAGGCCGAGGCCTCCAGCCGCCGCGTCAGGATCCGGCCGAGGGCGTGCACGCCGCCCCACGCGACGAACGTCCAACTCGCCCCGTGCCAGAGGCCCGAGACGAGCATCGTCAGGCACATATTGACGTACGTTCGGACCTCGCCCCGCCGGTTTCCGCCCAGTGGGATGTAGACATAATCGCGAAACCACGTGGAGAGGCTGATGTGCCAGCGGTTCCAGAAGTCGCCCAGCCCCGTGGCGAGGTACGGGTGGTGGAAGTTGAGCATGAGGCGGATGCCCAGCATCCGTCCCACGCCGCGGGCCATGTCGGTGTACCCGCTGAAGTCGAAGTAGATCTGCCAGCCGAACGCGAAGGTCGCCAGCGCCAGCGCCGGCGCCTCGTACTCCGCCGGCGCCCCGTACACCCTGTCGACGTACAGGGCGAGGTAATCCGCCAGCGCCAGTTTCTTGAACAGGCCGACGACGAAGAGCGAAAGGCCGTCGGCCACGTCGTCGGTGCCGATGCGCGGGGCCTGGCGAAGTTGCGGCAGGAGGTTCCGGGCCCGCTCGATCGGCCCCGCCACCAGTTGCGGGAACAGCGACACGAACGTCGCGTAGCGGAGGAAACTCGGCTCCTTCTCCACATGCCCGCGGTAGTAGTCGATGGTGTAACTCATCGACTGGAACACGTAGAACGAGATGCCCACGGGCAGCAGGATGCCCGGCTCCGGCACGACGGCCGGCGCCCCCAGCCGCGCGAGCAGCGCGTTCAGCGACCCGGCCACGAATCCGCCGTACTTGAAGAACCCGAGCATCCCGAGGTTGTTGACGACGCTGAGGGCCAGCCACGCCTTCCGCCGACCCCGCCGCGACATCCCCAGGACCACCAGGTAATCGACGCCCGTCGACCACAGGATCAGCAGCAGGTACAGCGGGTTCCACCATCCGTAGAAGACGTACGAGGCGGCGAGCAGCCACGGCAGCCGCCAACGCGTGCGCTTCAGCAGCAGGTACACCGGGTAGACGGCGGCGAAGAACAGGGCGAAGACCCAGGTGTGGAAGAGCATCGCCGCCCTTTACTCCATCAGGACCCGGAGGTGCGCCTCGGCCGAGTCGGCCAGGCCCCGGAGATGATAGCCGCCCTCGAGCACCGAGACGAGCCGCCCCCGGCAATGCCGCTCGGCGATGGCGCGGACGAGGCGCGTGAGGTCGGCGAAGCCGCCGGCGGTCACCTTCATGCGGCCGAGGGGATCGTCCTCGTGCGCATCGAACCCGGCGGAGATGAGCACGAAGTCGGGCCGGAACGCCTCGGCCGCCGGCCGCAGGTGACGCTCGAACGCCTGCCGGTACGCCCGGTCGCCGGCGCCGGCGGCGAGGGGCACGTTGAGCGTCGTGCCCCGCCCGTCGCCTTCGCCGCGCTCCTCGGCGCCACCCGTGCCGGGATAGAACGGCGACTGGTGGATGCCGAAGTAGAAGACCGTCGGGTCGTCGTAGAACATCTCCTGCGTGCCGTTGCCGTGATGGACGTCCCAGTCGACGATGAGCACCTTCGCCAGGCCGTGCTTCTTCTGGACGTAGCGGGCGGCAACGGCGACGTGGTTGAAGAGGCAGAAGCCCATGGCCCGGTCGCGGCGGGCGTGGTGCCCCGGCGGCCGGACGGCGCAGAAGGCGCTGCGGACCCTGCCCTCGACGACGGCGTCGACCGCCGCCAGGACGCCGCCGACCGCCGCCACCGCCGCGTCGTACGACCCGCGCGAGACCGGGACGTCGCTCGTGTCGACGTGGTCGGCGCCGGCCTTGCACCGGTCGCGCACGCGGCGGACGTAGTCGGAGGCGTGAACGGTCGTCAGCCACCGCGCCTCGGCCGGCCGGGGGGCGATGGTCAGCAGCCGGCCGAGCAGGCCGCGCCCCTCCAGGCGCCGGACGACGGCCCGCAGCCGCTCGGGCCCTTCGGGATGGCCCGCGCCCGTCTTGTGTTGCAGATAAATGGGGCCGTAGACGAAAGCCGTCGCGGGGGCGGCCGTCGAATCGGCGCACCCCCGGGCGGGGACGGCGGCCGGCACCGCGGCCGAAACGAGCGCCGAGACGCTGAGCCACACAAGCGGCCGGGGCGCGCGAGGCATCGCCATGGTTCGGGTCTCCCGGCACAAGCCTCCCGACCGGCTGCCGTATGCCGGCCGCAGGGTCCGCCTCGTATCCTACCGCAGGCCCCCTGCACTGCAAGACCGCGGGACAACGCCTCCCGGTTTGCCCAACCGTCACTGTCGGTGACGACAGACGGCTATATCTGCGTTCTTAGAATCGGCGCAGGTAGAGGTCCTTGAACTGGACGCGCATCGGCGGTCCCACGTGCACCTGGAGGGCCAGCCGCCCGCGGACCGGCCGCCGGGGATCGTGGTCGTGGAGCCGGCACATGACCGTGCCGTTGATGCGCAGCGTCACCTCCCCGCCGCGCGCCACGACGTGGTACTCGTTCCATTCGCTTATGTCAATCTCGCTGAGACGTTCCTGGGGATCCGCGATCGGTTTGACCGTGCGCCGGCCGCGCTCGTCGATCGTGACCTCCTGCCCGCACCTGGCCAGTTCGCCGCGGAGGGTGTACTCCATGATCTCGCCGGTCCATCGTCCGTCGGCGGAGACGTCCGCCTGCGGGCCGACCAGCGCCTCGCCCTTCGCGCCGGGCTCGCGTTCCTTCGCACGGTAGTAGATGCCCGAGTTGCCGCCCTCCAGCCGGAACGTGGCGTACAGTTCAAAGTCCTCGACCTCGTCCTTCCAGACGAGGAACGTGTTCTCCTTCACCCGCACCTCCTTCGTGGTTTGGCCCGTGATGGCGCCGTCCCGGACGGACCAGATCTTCGGGTCGCCCGTCCACCCGGCCAGGTCGCGCCCGTTGAAGAGGCGGACGAACCCCTCGCGCCCCGCCGCCGTCGCCTCACCGTCCGGCTCGCAGACGAACGTGTCGGCGGCGCCCGCCGCCGCATATACCGCGGCGACCTTCTCCATCGCCTCCCCCCGGGGGCCGTGGACCGTCAGCGGACGCGGGGCGAGCATGCCCAGCACGTCCGGCACGTCGCACACCCGCAGGACGTTGAGCAGCGGCGGGGCCGCATCGTCCATGTGCGTGGCGGGCGGGCGGTGGAGAATCGCGCCGGCGATCTCCGGCTCCCACAAGGCCGCCTGCGCCGCCAGCAGGCCCGCCCCGCCCTCCCCGGCCACATGGACGGGCACCTCGCCCCCGTCCCGGGCGTGGAGGAACCGGGCGGCGGCGATGACGTCGCGGATGCGGCCGGTGGCCACGGTTTGGCCGAGCAGCACGTGGCTCCGCTCCACGTAATTGGGCGGATTCTTCCGCGTCCACCGGGTGGCCCCGACGCCGCGGGACTCCAGCACGTAAACGGCGTCGCCCGAACGACTTACGCGCCGCGCGAGGGCCTCCGACGAGGCCTCGCCCGGCCCCTCGACGGCGAGCAGGAAGCGCTTCGCCTTCCCGGCCTCGGTCGGCCCGGCGACGTGCCGCAGCGGCACCACGATGCCCGGCTCCGTCTCGATGCGCATGGCCCCCTGCCCGGTTTCCCCGCGCGGCTCGGCGGGCCCGATGCGCTCCGGAAACGTCCGGAACGTCACGCGCCGCAGTTCCTCGATCAACGCCGCCTTCCACCCGTCGAACCCGCCGGCCTCGGGCGGCTCGACCCGGGCCATCGGCACGAAGTGCCGGTCGATCTCCGTGTTCAGTTCGTCCGCGGGGAGGTCCGACTCCTCGGGGAACACCCGCAGCCGCTCCAGGTCGATCGGGTACGTCCGATTCTTCCCCGACCCCGTCACGAGGTCGACCTCGCTGTCGGCAACCTCGCGCGGGTCGCCCTTCAGCCAGGTATTGATGAATCGATACGCGGCCTTGCGGATGTCCTCCCGGTACGCGTGGCCGCCCATGCTGACCACGGCGTCGACGCGGTCGCCGGCCCCGTACAGGCTGTAGACGCGCTCCAGCCGGTTGATGACCCGGTCGTTGGCGTCCATCGGAAAGATGCGGTCCGCGTCGCTGTTGACGAAGAGCAGCGGCCGGGGCGCCACGAGGGCGGCGATGCGCGTCCAAGGCCACTGGAACGTGTTATAGAGAAACATGCAATCGCAGTGCCCATTGATGACGCGGTTCGTCACGTAGGAGGGCAGATCCGCCATGCCGCTGACGGGTGCCGCCGCCGCGGCCCGTTCGTCGGCGGCCGCGATCCAGAACGTGGCGGCGCCCCCGCCGCTGATGCCCGTGACGGCGATGCGGTCGGGGTCCACGTCGGGCCGGCCCGCCAGGTAGTCGATGCCGCGGATGCCGTTCAGGCACTCGACGCCGGCGGGCGTGTAGCCGCGCGCGTGCCACCACCACCGCCCCTCGCGGTACGTGCCGTGATGGACGGCGGCAATCTCGCCCAACTGGAGCGAGTCGAGCACCAGGCAGACGTACCCGTGCCGGGCGAACCAGATGCCGTGCGACTGGTACGCGGTCTTGTTCCCGTTCCGCCCGCGCCCCGCGTGACCGCAGACGTACAGGACGGCCGGCAGCCGCTCGCCCTCCGTCGCGTCGGCCGGCCGGTAGAGGTTGGCGGTCACGTACAGCCGCGGCCGGCTCTGGTAATGGAGCATGTCCACGACGTAGCCGTTGCCGCGCAGCGTGCCCGTCACGGTGGCCTTGAGAGGCGTCTTGGGCGGCATCGGGTCCAGGCCGAGCATGTAGTAATATTCCTGGACGTATTGCGGCCGGACCTTCGCCCAGTCCTCGCGCGACTCCACCCCGTCCAGGAACCGGTCGTGGATCGTCTGCGTCTGGCGGGCCAGGTACGCCTGGATCATCTCGTCGCCGGGCTCGCCGCGGTCGGGTTTCCCGTACGCCTGGCCGCGCGCGGCCGCCGCCGTAGCGAGCGTCAGCAGCCCCGCCGCAAACATCATATGTCGCTTCTTCATGCTGCCGTTCCTCCTTCTCTACCACGGGCCGGCGGCGCCCGAAGCCGCCGCCGCGTCCGTTCAGGAACCGTCGGCGGGCGGCTGCGACTCGTCCACCACGGCCTCGCCGTCCACGTGGATGGCGTTCCCCTGAAGTTGCGTATGCTCGGCCCCTGCCCCGATGCGGATGCCGCGCGGCCCGTCATACAGGTGCGAGCCCTCGATGACGGTCCAGTCCTTCAGCGGCGCGGTGGCGGGCAGGACCGATACGAGCCGCATCCACGTCCTCATGGCAGACCTCCGGGGCGTTCGCCGTGTCTTTCCAGCCAAAGCGGGCGCGCGGTGACCGCACCGTACCGCGCCCCGCTCTCTGTAACCCGCGAAAAACGCGTGACGTTCGCCCGATCCCGCGATACGACGGCAACCCGATCCTCCTGCCCCGCCCGGACCACCCGTGGGAGGACCTGGCCCCGGTCCTCGGGCACCAACGGACGACGATGATACAGTTTCCGATCGTGCCGGCCATCAACGCCGTCGGCATCCTGTGGCAGACGAGCCTCGCCGCCACGCCCATCTACCTGGTCCTGCGGCGGCTGGATTACGTGGCCGTCTCCGTCCCGGTCCTCGCGGCCACGTCGCTCTTCCTGAAGAAGGTCAACCGGTACGACGAACTCGGCCACGGCGACCTGGACATGCCGACGCATCGGTAAGGGGGCGGTTCATGCCCCCTCTCCCTTGATAGGAGAGGGACGGGGGAGGGCCACGCGAGTTCGAGCCACGAAGTAACGAAGTGACGCAGTAACGCAGGCCGGGCGGGCCTCCGGTTCGACGTTCAAGGTGTGTGGCCCAGCCGGTCTTGTCCGGCCGGGAATCCGTAGGGTGGAGGCTTGCACCCACGCGCATGGCGTGTGTAACCCGGCCGGCGGCGCAGCCGCCGGAGGCGGCGAAAGACGGTAGCCCCGGTCGTCAGACCGGGGCACCGGCGCGTCACGCGATTCCCCGATCCCCGGACGGGGCGACAGAACGTCGGGGGCGGCGGCGTTGGGAGCGTCCTGGTTCTTTCGCCCCTGCCGGGGCTTCCGGCGTGGGCGTTGCCCCTTAATCTTCCCCGGCCTCACGGCCGGGGCTACCCTCTCGGCGTCGCTCCGCGACGCCCACCCCGGCCTCGCAATTTCGGATTTCGGTGACCGGATTTCGGTGACGCACACCGTATCTCTGCAAACGCCTCAAGCCATAACGCCGAAGCCGCGGCCGTTGTCGCTGCCGGCTCCCTGCCGTTACGCCTAATGCCGATTCCCGACTGCCGATTGCCTGCCGTCAGGCCCATGACGAAGGCCGATACCCAAACCAACTACAACCCCAACCGGCGGCGTTTTCAACCCTTTTCGGGGCCCGCCGTCGCGGCCGGTGAGCCGTTCCCCTCGTTCTACTTCCGCGGCGCACGCTTGACACGCGCCCCGCCGTCCGGCATAACGAACGGGAACCGGCACGGAGCCCTCGCCGCCTCTATCGTCAGGAGTCACCCATGAGACGCCGCCTTCGCCCGTTCATCGCCGCCGTCGCAATGCTGCTTTCCCTCGCGGCCGCCGCTCCAGCCCGCGCCGCCGCTCCAGAGGACGAGGACCCGGCCTGGTACGCGAAGAAGGCCACCTGGGTCGAGACCCTCGAGGCCGCCCGCGACGCCTTCGCCGAGGCCATGACGCAGCCGGGCGCGAGGCCGCCCCTGCCCGACTTCGGCGAGGACGATTTCACCGTCACCGCCTGGGTCCGCACCCGGAAGGGCGGGACGATCCTGGCCAAGGCCCCCGCCGAGGGCAAGTGGGCGCCCCAGGGCAAGACCCTCTTCGTCCGCGGCGGCCGCCTCGCCTACGACGTGGGCTGGGTCGGCAACCTCACCGGCAAGACGAACCTCGCCGACGGCGAGTGGCATCACGCGGCCCTCGTCAAGGACGGCGAGACGCTCCGCCTGCTCGTCGACGGCGAGGTCGACAAGGAAGGCTCGCTGGACGCCGGCCCGGACGTGCCGGAGCACGTCCTCAAGATAGGCACTACGTCCGCGAACTTCCCCGCCCCGTCGGGCCTCGCCGGCAGCCTGGACCACGTGTGCCTGTTCGGCCGGGCGCTCTCGCCCGAGGAGGTCCGCGCCGCGGCCAAGGCGTTCGACCCGACGGCGATGAAGGGCCTCGCGGCCTGCTGGACCTTCGACGACGGCCACGCCGACTCGAGCGCCGCCGGCCACGACGGCTTCGTTCGCGGCGAGGTCGCATGGCCTGAGGGCAAGGTCGGCCGCGCGATCCGTCTGGACGGCGCCGCGCACGTCGTCGTCAGCGCGGAGGCCGGCTTCGCCCACGTCTGGCCGCTGCTCAAGCGCGACTTCCCGGACGTCGACCCGCTCTTCGACGGCGACTCGCTCGCCGGGTGGCATAAGCGGAACCGGGCCGGCCACGCCTCCGGCGCCGCCTGGGAGGTCACGGGCGGCGCCATCACGGGCGTCCAGGAACTGCCCGGCGGCATCGGCATGCTCGTCACCCGCGAGGCGTACGAGGACGCGGACCTGCGGCTCCAGGTCCGGTGCGACGCGCCGCTGGAGGCCGGCATCCATCTGCGGATGGGCGGGTTCGCCGGCGGATGGGAGGTCACCCTCCACTGCCGCGACGGCGGCGACGTGGCCGGCGTGGCGTGCGGCGGCTTCTTCGACCGCGTCCACAAAAGGGGAGAGGGATGGAAAAAGGTATGGAAACCCGATGACTGGAACGACCTGCGGATCGTCATCCGGGGCCATCCACCCACCATCCGGACGTACCTGAACGGCAAGGCGATGACCGCGTTCAACGCCGAGGGCGTGGAACTGGACGACCCGCCGCCGGCGCGCGGCCCCATCGCCCTGAAGGTCTCGGGCCCCGAGCCGTGCTTCAACCACCGCCTCCGCGTCCGCCGCGCCCGCGTCCGCCGGCTGAAGTGACGGCCTCCCGCAAAAACGGCAAACGGCAACGGCACGCCGTTAGTCTGTTTCTGTCGTTGTGTCTTCCTCCGCGAGCGCCAGCAGCGACCGGGCGACGGCGTCTTCGGGGCGCTCGGCCAGGTGCGACCGCAGCAGCCGGACGGCCTCGGCGTCGCGGCCGCGCCGGAGGTGCAGCCGGGCCAGGTACAGTGTCGCGAGCCGGCCGTCGCGGCCTTCGAACCGCCGGGCGTGGTCGTAATACGTGACGGCCTCGGTCCAGTCCTCGGCCTGCTCGGCCAGGTGCCCCGCCCACAGGAAGACCGACGGGCCGGCGTCACCCATTTCGATGAGTTGTTTGAGGATCTCCCGGGCCCGGCCCCGTTCGCCCTGGCGCAGGGCGAGGCGCGCCTCGGCCACGCGCATCGCGCGGGTCCGTTTCGGGGGCGGCACGCGGCCCAGCCAGGCGCGGAGCGTCGCGTCGGCCTCGCCGGCGTCGGCCGCGCGAATGAGCACGTCCATGAGGTCGACGTCGGCGGCGGCCGTCTCGGCGAGCGGGCCGGCCAGGAGGTCCCGCCCGCGCGCGAGCACCGTCGGCCAGTTCCCGGCCGCCAATTCGGCCGCCAGCAGCGCCCGGCGCGTGGCCAGGTCCGACCCGTCGCACAGCACGGCCGCCTCCAGGGCGGCGATGCGACCGGCCGGGTCGTCCATCCGGCCGCGGGCCCACGCCAGGTGCCGCCACAGGCCCGCGTCGCCGGGCGAGGCCGCCAGGAGATGCTCCGCCGCACGGGCCGCCGCCTTCGCGTCGTCCTCGTCGACGGCCAGGGCGAGGTCCATCCGGCGGAACCGGGCGTCGGACGGAAACCGCGCGATGCCCTTCTCGACGAGCAGCCGCCCCAGCCGCCCGTCCTCCAGCGCCCGGGCCGTCTGCGCGTACAGGAACAACAGGTCGGCCGGGCACGCGTCGGCGTCCAGGTGCCGGCCGAGGAGGTCGGCGGCGTCGCGCCACCGCTCCTGCCGGACGCGGACCTGCGCCAGGCCGAGCCCCGCCTCGGTCATCGCCGGGTCCATCGCCAGGGCCCGGCGATACGCCGCGGCCGCCGGCTCGAGCGCCGACTGCCGCAGATGCGCGTGGCCGAGCACCAGGTGCCGCAGGGCGTGATCCTCCACGCCCTCGGGGAGGGTCCGCAGCCGCTGGACGGCCGCCGCCGGCCGGCCCGCGCGCAGGTCGTCCTGGGCCGCCCGCAGACGGTCCGCCAGGTCCTTCGGCAGCGTGACGGGTTCGGCGGCGGGGGCGACTGCCGCGGCCAGCATGAGCACCAGCAGCGTCCAGGCGCACGTCCGGACGAGGCCGGCCGCGGCACGGCCGCGAGACGCTGTCATTCTGAGGGCCGCTGGCGGCCCGAAGAATCTCGCCGTGGCCGTTGCCGTTTCGCCTTTCGCACCCTGGCACGGGTACGGCTCGTGCCGTGGCCGGCGGCGAGATGCTTCGCCTCGCTCAGCATGACAACCCTGCGCGGCGCACGGCCGGACAAGACCGGCCGTGGCACAACGCGTGGCGCGGCGGGTCTGTGCACCCACCGCGCCCGAATCGCCGGCCTCGCCTGTGCGCGGCGGGTACGGAGACCCGCCGCGCCCAATCTCGAAGAGCCTCTTTCTTCCCATCCGTCTCACGACTCCAGCCTCCAGACCAGCCGCAGCGTCGCGCGTGCCGGCACGGGCCGGCCCTCGCGAAGCGCCGGGCGGAACGAAAGCGACCGCCCCACGCGCCGGGCGGCGTGCTCGAAGACGCCGGCCGGCGAACTCTCCAGGACCTCGACGGCCGTCACGCGGCCGTCCGAATCGACCGTCAGGCGGACGCGCGTCGCGCCCGTGGTGCCGCGCATCCGCGCCCGCCGCGGGTAGTACGCCGAGAGGTCGGGCGGGCGGATCAGGACGGGCCCGCGCGACGGGCGGACGGCGGCCGGTTCGCCCTCCTCGGCCTCGCCGCCCGCCGGTTGCGGCGGCGCGGGTGGGGCCGACGGTTCCGCCGGCCCCTCGTACGCCGGCACCGCCAGCGAGGACGCCGTCGCCACGTCGGCCGTCTCCAGCGCCAGCGGGGCGGGCTGCGGCATCGTGAGGTCCGGGGCCGTCACCTCCAGGACCTCCGGCTCGGGCAGCGGCGGCCGGGGCACCGGCGGCGAGGGAACGGCCTCGTCGACGGGCGGCCCCTCGGCCAACTCCATCTCCTCCGGCTCGATGGGGCGGACCTCGAGCGGCACCGCCAGGGCCGCCGACGGCCGCGCCGCCTCGCTCCGCTCCAGCCACGTGACCATGAAGACCACGAGGGCCAGGTTCAGCGCGATCGCGAGGACCACTGCCCCGGCGTGGCGCAGGCCGTGCCGGACGGGCGAGCGGCGTTGACGTTTGTCGTTCATCTCAGAATCCGAAACGCCAAATGCTATCGTGCCGTGTGGCCCGGCCGGTCTTGTCCGGCCGGGCAGAGCGCCCTCCCGGCCGGACAAGACCGGCCGGGCCACACACGTCACTGCGAAATCCGAAATCCCAAATCCGAAATCCTATCGCGGCAACGCCGCCACGTTCACCGTGTCGGCCCCGCCCGCGAAGCACGCGTCGTGGACGCGGAGCAGGAGACCGGTCGGCACGTCGCGGTCGGCCTGGATGACGACGGTCCGGGTGTCGGTGTCGCGGAGGGCGGCCTGGATGGCGGCCGTATCGTCCGGCCGGATCGTCCGGCCCGCCACGTGCACCGTGCCGCGCTTCGTAATCGCCACCGGCAGGTAGCGGGCGGTCACCTGCCGGGCGGCGGCGCTGTGGGGCCGGTCGATGCGGACGCCGGCGTCCTGGACGAAACTGGTCGAGACGATGTAGAAGATCAGGAGGATGAAGACCATGTCGATGAGGGGCGTAATCTCGATGGCCGCCCCCGACCGCCGGCCCCGCCGCGCTGTCAGCGTGCCGCGACGCATCACGCTTCTCCCTCGGCCGCCAGACCCGCGGCCCGCCTCAGCCGCCGCAGCCGCTCCTGCCGGCGCACGAGGAGCCGCTCGGCCACCAGGCCCGGGGCCGCAATCGCCAGCCCGTACTGCGTGGTCAGGAGGGCCTTGCGGATGCCCTCGCCCATCTCGGCGATGTACCCGCCGGCCAGGATGCTGTCGAAGGTGTCGATGATGCCGGTCACGGTGCCGAGGAGCCCCAGCAACGGGGCCACGACGACGCAGGCCCGGATGAGGCCGATCCGCCTGAGGCCGCGCACGCCCGCCTCGGCGGCCGCCTCGTCGGCGACGGCGGGGGCGGGCAGCGGGGCCCGGCCGCGGCCGCGGAGGGCACGGGCCTCGCCCCGGATGTCGAGCAGACGCTCGATGACCAGGTACGCCAGCGCGAGGGCGACGGCCGTCAGGGCGGCCATCGTCCACCCGCCGGCGGTGAACCACTCGACGATGGCCCGGGTGTCGATCATGCGTCCGGCGCCTCATCCCGGAACGTGGCGCGGTGGGTCTCCGCACCCACCGCGCCCGAAAGGTCGGTGCCCGCTTTGCGCGGCGGGTACGGAGACCCGCCGCGCACGACGTACTGCTTCTGCGTCAACGTCCTCATGGCGCGTCCGCCTCTTCGCCTTCGTCTTCTTCGCTTCGTTGTACGCCGAAGACCTGGATGGCCTGGTGTTCGAGCATCGCCTCGCGGCGCTGGACCCACCGTTCCAGTCCCGCGTGGGCCAGGAGCAGCGGGATGGCCACCATCAGGCCCAACTGCGTCGTGATCAGCGCCTCGCTGATGCCGCCCGACAGCAGCCGCGGGTTCCCCGTCCCGACCGACGAGATCGTGTCGAACGTGGCAATCATGCCCGAGACGGTGCCGAGCAGCCCGAGCAGCGGGGCGACGCCGGCCAGGGCCCCGAGCAGGCTGAGCGAGCGTTCCAGGTGCGGCACCTCGGCCAGCAGGGCCGACTCCATCGCCGCCTCGCGCTGGTCCTCGCTCTTGCCGACGGCCTCCACGCCGGCGGCGAGCACCCGGCCGGCCGGGATGCGCGACCGGGCCGCCACCTCGCGGGCGGCGTCGGCGTTGCCCCGTTGCAGATGGGCCAGCACGTCCGACAGGAGCGACGGCCGCGGCTTCGTCAGCACCAGGTACCCGAACCGTTCCAGCACCAGGATGATGCCGAGGGCGCCGACGGCGACGATCGGATAGATGAACAGGCCGCCCGCCTCCAGCCACGCCCGGAGCGTCTTCGGCTCGGTGGCGGCCCGGTCGGCCAGGGACCCCGTCACGTCGAGCGGCAGGCGGACGAGGGTGCCCGCGGCGGCGGACCGCAGGGCCTCCGCGCCCTCCGGCGGCAGGTACGGGCCGGCGACGAGCGGCCGGCCGTTCCGACCCGTCCGGAGCAGGCCGAGCGTCTCGCGGTCCCGGCCGCAGGCGTACGCCGCCACGTCGCCCACGCGGAGGACGGGAACGTCGGCCTCCCGCCCGTCGCGCGCGATGACCGCTTCGGACGCCACGCGGACCTCACCGCCGCGGCGGACGCCGCCGAGACGGGCGTCGAGGCGGTCGCGGATGGCCTGCTCGACGGCCGCGATGGGACCGCCGGGGGCGACCTCGGCGCCGACGGCGTCGGCGGCGTGCCGGACGTGACGCCGGGCCTGGTCCGCCGCGAGGGGAGCGGTGCGTTCCAGGTCCGCCGCCTGCCGGGCCAAGGCCTCGCGGGCCGTGCGGGCGGCCTCGGCCTTCGTGCGGGCGGCGTCGAGCGCGTCGTACGCCTCGGCGAGGTCGGCCGCCAGCGTGCGGCGGGCCTCCAGGTGATCTTCGCGGGCCTCCGCGAGGGCCGTCTCGGCCTCGGCGCGGGCGCCCTTGGCGCGGGCGAGGAGGTCGTCGCCTGCGGCATCGGCGGCCGCGCCGCGCGCGGGGCCGGCACACGCGGCCACCGTCGCGGCGGCGAGGAGCACCGGGATGAGGGGCTTAAGCCTCACGCGAACCCTCACGGCACGCGCCGACCAAGGTCGGCGGCTAAATGTGGCGCCGCGTTGAGCCGTCGACGGCACGTCGACGGTCGTTCTTGCCGTGCCACCGGCCTCACTCGTCAACCTCCACATGCCCCGCCGGGAGGATGACCCAGTCGGGTGCGGCGCGGCCCTCGGCCACGGCGACGGCCTTGTGGATGGCCTCGGCGGCCTCGGGCGCGGTGACGGGCGTCAGCACGAGCCGCTCGCCGTCCAGGCGGGCGGTGCCGGCCTGCTCGCCGTCGAGCGAGGCCCACCACGCGGCGGCGGCGCCCGCCCGGAGCAGTTTGACGGTCACCTCCCGCCCCTCGAGCATGCCGGTGACGATCTCGACCGTGGCGGTCGCGAGCCGCGACTCCGTCTCCTCCAGCCGCGCCAGCGCCGCATCGAACCGACGGGCGGGGTCGGTCACACCGGCGGCCGCGTCGGGCGGAACGAGGCCGGGCAGGGTCCCCGCGGCGAGGGCCTCCAGGTCCTTCTCAAGCCGCTCGGCCAGCGTGTCGAGGAGGGCCTGGACGGCCTCCAGCCGCGCCTTCTTCGCCGACAGCGACTCGACCTTCGTCTCGAGGTCCGCGCGGGCGGCCGCGGCGTCCTCGGCCTCGGCCTCCAGGCGCTCGGCCCGTCGCCGGACGGCCGCGATGAGCAGGTCGAGCCGTTCCTTCTCGGCGGCCCAGGCCTGTGTCTCCTCGGCCAGTCGGGACCGGGCCCGGTGGGCGGCGGCGAGTTCCGCCTGGACCTGCCGGGGCACCGTGCCGGGCTCGTCGGCGGCGGGGGCGGCGCCCAGGACAAAGGGCAGGGCCAGGAGGCAGACGGCGAGCGGCAGGAAACGCGCGGCGGGTGGCATACTCTCGCGCCCGGGCGCGGGGGGTCTCCGCACCCACCGCGCCGGGACGCCCTGGCGGAACAGCCGCCAGCCGGCCACGGCACGAGCCGTACCCGTGCCAGGGTGGCACCCGGCGCGATTGCGCGGCGGGTGCGGAGACCCGCCGCGCTCATCTCTTTGAGCCATCCCCAGTCGCGCCATCTCACTCTCCACCGGCGGCGGGTTTGCGGAACTCCACCCACACGCCGTAATGAAACGTCTCGGTCCCCGGCGGGTCGGGCAGATGCATGCGATAGCCCGCGATACCCAAGTCCTTCAGGATGCCGACCAGTTGGTCGGCGAGTTTGCGGCGGTCGTACTGCATCTTCTTGCCCTGCTTTGCGCGGATGCGGCGGGCGGTCTCGACCGGCAGGTTCGGCGAGAACCCCCGTCCAATATACGCCACACCGCCGGGCGCAAGCACCCGGTAAATCTCGGCGAAGCCTTTCTTCCGCTCGTCCCGGTCGCCCCAGAAGTGGAAACTGCCGCGCGAGACCACCACGTCGGCCCAGCCGGAGCGGAACGGCAGGTGCCGGGCGTCGGCCCGGACGGCGCTCACGCGGTGCCCCACGCCCGCCTCCTCGGCCCGCCGGTAGAAGTGCGGGAAGAAGTGCGGGTTGATGTCCGCGTTGACCCAGTGCATCCGCGTCCGCCGGGCCAGTTCGACGACGAGCGTGCCCGGGCCGCTGCCCACGTCGATGCCCACGCCGTCCTTGTCGGCCAAATCAAGGTGGTCGACGAGGTACTCGGCGAGCGGGGCGTAGACGGGCGCCAGGGTGCCGCGGCCGGCGCGGACCATCCGCTCGGCGGCGCGGGCCCGGTCTGCGGCGTCGGAGGCGCCGCCGGCGGGGCGGGCGGCCTCGGCGCCCCCGCAGCCGGCCGGGAGCAGGAGGGCGGCAAACGCGGCACCGAAGGCGAGAAGTCGATGCATACGGGCAAGGCCTCCTCAGGGGGCGGCGCGCCCAGGCGCGCCGCCGTTCGAGCCCGCTGCGGAAGCAGCGGGGCATCCGCATCCGCCATGGCACGTGCCACGGCGGATGGGGATGTCCGGCCGCTTCCGCGGCCGGCTCGAACAAGGCGGCGCGGCGCCGCGCACGGCCGGGCAAGGCCGGCCGTGGCACATACGTTCACGCATCTCACCACGCCAGCGTCACGCCGCCGGAGTACTGAACGCCTTCGTCGGGCCAGCCGTTGACCGTCGAGTAATGCTGGCCGCCCACGTTCTCGACCATGAAGAACGCCCGGTGCTGCTTCCGGTCGCCGAAGTAGTAGGTGACCTTCGTGGTGACGTCGGTGAAGTCGCCGAGCGGGTTGGGCACGGCATCGGGGGTGAACCGCTCGTTCTCGTAATCGCCGACGCGTTTGACGAAGACGGAGAACTCCAGGCAATCGCCGAACATCTGCGACACGCCGCCCCCCACGACGAGGTTCGGCACTTCCTGGTCGTTCTCCCATCGGCCGGCCATCTCCTGCCGGGCCGTCATCAACGTCGTGTTCAGGAAGAACTGCGTGCCGGTGTCGAACCGCTTGCTCCGCATGTCGAGTTCGAAGCCGTACGACTCGCGGTCGCCGCTGGCGAACGGCACGACCCGCTCGCCGTTGACGATGAGCGGGGCCCGCTGGGCGACGGCGGCGTTCTGCTGGTCGACGTAGAAGAAGGTGCCCATGACCTCGCCGAACCCGTCCCACGCCCGTTTCAGACCCACGTCGTACTTGAAGCGGGTCTCGGTGTCCGGCCGGTCGCCGGCGGCGGTGAACATGCCGGGCCGGGAGGCGATCTGGCCCCACGCGAAGTTGCCGTGCACCGACCACTCCTCGTCCAGCGCATACGAGCCGCCCAGCGTGTACGTGCCGAGCGGGTCGGCGTGGTCGTCCTCGATCTCCACCCGCCGCAGCGGGCCGGGCTGGCCTTCCAGGTTGAAGCCGCCGAACCGCTTGATGTACTCCCACGTCATGCGGTAACCGGTGTTCACGGTCAGGCGGTCGAACCGGTGCTCGTCCACGACGAAGGCGGTCCAGGTGGAGATATCGCCGGGGTTGCCCGCGTAGAAGCGCTTGCCGGTGGGGGTCCGCCAGCGGTTGAAGGTGGTGCCGAACCGCAGGGTGTTGGCGTCGCAGGGTTTCAGACCCTGGACGACGCGGGCGCCGTACTCGTAATCCTCCTCCAGCCAGCCGGGATTGTTATTGCGGTGCCCGAAGAAGCGGCGGAGCCCAAAGTTGCCCGTCACCTCGGTCCACATGCG
>JAWODB010000231.1:0-12008 GCA_046483505.1 Phycisphaerae bacterium | reverse complement strand
GGCCGGCCGGTGGAGCCCGAGGAGAAGCGGAACCTCGACACCCTGCGCAACGAGGTGGTGGCCAGCGAGCCGATCAAGGCGTTCAGCCAGGCCCAGGCCAATTACGCGGACCTGATGCGGCGGATGAACGAGGCGATCTTCCAGTCCATCGCCCGGGCGGACCAGAAAGCGGCGGGCGGCGGTGACGGCGGCGGCGCCACCGAAGCCGATACGGGCGGCGAAGGGCCGAGTATTATTACGCCGTAGGCACGTACAAGCCCCGATTGTCATTTCGACCGAGGCCTCGCGGAGCGAGGCTGAGCGGAGAAATCTCGCCTTGCGCTTCATCGTGGGGGCACGGCAAACGCACGAACGACCACGGCGAGATTCCTCGACTCGCTCCGCTCGCTCGGAATGACATCGTGAGGTGTTTGCCGCGGTCGGCGCGCGGCGGGCCGGGAGCCCCGCCGCGCGGGAAGTCTCGCGGATGCCGCGGCACGCCGCGGCACATCACACGTCCCGCGCGGTGTATCTCCTGATGCACCGCGCGAAGCGCCACTCACACCTCGTCCGCGTCCTCGTCCTCCAGGTCGAGTTGGTCGAACCCCTTGAACAGCGCCCCGCTGAACATGCGGTTCCAGTCGGTCCAGCGGCGGTTGGGGTCGGCGTCGGCGTCCACGGTCCGCCAGAAGCCGTGCAGTTTGGCATCGATGTTATCGAGATGATGGAGGGCCATCGCCTCGGCGGTCATCGGCAGTTTCGGGCTGCCGAAGGCGTGCTCCCCGTGGTGGGCGAGGACCAGGTGCCGGCAGAGGTGCGCCAGGTCCTCCGGGAACGCCGTGCCGGCGGCGCGGACCCGGCGGATCTTCTCCTCGAGCATCAGGAGGCCCTGGGCGATGTGGCCGACCAGTTTCCCCGCGTCGGTGTACCCGAGGGCGTCGGCGTAGGCGAGTTCGCGGGTCTTGCCGAGGTCGTGCCAGAGCACCCCGTCGAGCAGGAGGTCGCGGTCGAGCCGCTCGTAATGCTCGCAGAGTTTGACGGCGGGCTCGGCGATGCCGAGGGTATGCTCCAGCAGGCCGCCGAGGTAGGCGTGATGGAGTTTGGCGGCGGCGGGGGCGCGTTTCAGGTCCGCCAGGAGTTCCTCGTCCTCCCACACCGTTTCGACGAGGGCCCGCAGGGCGGGGCGCTCGACGCCGTCGAGGATCTCCTTCAGGCGCGACAGGTGCTGCTCCGGGTCGCCCGGGCCGGTGGGGAGGAAGTCCGCCAGGTCGACCTCCTCGTCGCGCGCCGGCCGCATCGCCTCGATGACCACCTGCGGGGCGTCGTTGTAGGTGTCCACGCGGCCCTGGACGAGGGCGTAGCCGTCCTGCGGAATGGCCGCGAACAGGGCCTCGGTGGCGTCCCACATGACGGCCGGCATCTCGCCGGTCCGGTCGCGCAGACGGGCCATGATGAACAGGCCGCCCTTCCGGGTGGTCCGGAGGCTCTTCTCGGCCACCTGGAAGACCTGCTCGACGCTCGTGCCGGGCACGGTCAACTGGTTGACGAAGGTTCGGGGCATGACGTCCTTTCGCGTGGCGCGTGTCTTGCATCCCCTCTCCCCTGGTGGGAGAGGGCAGGGTGAGGGGGATCACGCGATGGGTTCACGCCGTTCACCCTCACCCCATCCCTCTCCCGTCAAGGGAGAGGGAGTTCTGCGGGCCAATCGGGCATTATAGGCGCCGTATCGACGCGCCGCCATGGTTTTCGCGAGGGCCGCGGGCGGGGTTTTCCTTGCCGGTCGCCGGCGGCGGGCGTATCATTCGCGTTCCATGACCAGCGAATACGAACAGGCGCGGCGGAAGAAGGCGGAGACGCTCCGCGAGATGGGCCTGGACCCGTTCGGCGGCCGGTTCCCGGACACGATTCCGGCGGCGGAGGCCCGCCGGCGGTTCGAGACGGCCGGCGAGGGCACCCCCGCCCGCGTCGCGGGACGGGTGACGGCCCTGCGGACCTTCGGCAAACTCGTCTTCGCGGACCTGGAGGACGCCTCCGGCCGCATCCAACTCGCGTTCCACCGGAAGACCCTGCCCGAGGAGGAGTGGACGAAGGTCGACCTCCTGGACCTGGCGGACTGGGTCGGCGTCGAGGGCCGCCTCGTCACCACCCGCACGGGCGAGATTACGGTCGAGGCGCAGCGCCTGGAGATTCTGACCAAGACCCTCCTGCCCCCGCCGGAGAAGTGGCACGGCCTCGTGGACGTGGAGGCCCGCTACCGCCGGCGGTACGTGGACCTGTTCGCGAACCCGGAGGTGCGGGAGACGTTCCTCGCCCGGTCGCGCCTCATCTCGCAGGTCCGCCGGTTCCTGGAGGAACGCGCCTTTCTGGAGGTCGAGACGCCGGTCCTTCAGCCGATTTACGGCGGGGCGGCCGCCCGGCCGTTCGTCACGCATCACAATACGTTGGACGCGGACTTTTACCTGCGCATCTCGCCGGAACTGTACCTGAAGCGGCTGCTCGTCGGCGGGATGGACCGGGTGTTCGAGATCGCCCGCGTCTTCCGCAACGAGGGCATCTCCACGCGGCACAACCCCGAGTTCACGCTGCTCGAGGTCTACCAGGCCTGCGCCGATTACACGGACATGATGGACCTCGTGGAGACGATGGTCGAGGGGCTGGCGCGGTCCGTCACGGGCGGCTCGACGGTCGTGCCGTGGCCGGCGCCGCGCGGGGAGGGCGAGGGCGAGCAGGAAGATTCGAACACGGCGGGTACAGAGAAAGATAGCGCGGGGGGTGCGAAAGAGACTAGCGCGGGGGGTCTCCGCACCCCCCGCGCCTCCAGCAGCGAAGCCTCGCGCGCGGCGGGTGCGGAGACCCGCCGCGCTTCACCCCAAAGGGAAACGCTCGAAATCGACTACGCCGTCCCCTGGCGGCGGGCGACGTATGCCGATCTCCTCTCGGAGCACGCCGGCCTGGCGCTCGGCGACGAGGCGGCCATCCGCGCCCGCGCCCGCGAAATGGGCATCGAGGAATCGAACAAGCACCTCGACGTGGTCACGCACGAAATCTTCGAGCGGACCGTCGAGCATCACCTCGTCCAGCCCACGTTCGTCATGGACTGGCCGGCCGGCCTGTGCCCGCTCACGAAACGGAAGGCGGACGATCCCGCCATCGCCGAACGCTTCGAGCCGATGGTCGCGGGGATGGAGATCGGCAACGCCTACACGGAATTGAACGACCCGGACGTGCAGGAGGCGGCCCTGCGGACGCAACTGGCCGGCCAGGACGAGACCATGGCCGTCATGGACACCGACTTCATCGAGGCCCTGAAGCACGGGATGCCGCCGGCGGGCGGCCTCGGCATCGGCCTGGACCGCCTCGTCATGCTCCTGACGGGGGCGCCGAGCATCCGGGACGTGGTCCTGTTCCCGGCGCGGCGGCCGGACAGCCAGAAACACTAGGCGACGAGGAACACTCGACGCCCAGTGGAACGGGGCTTTACCCGAAGGCAACAAGAACAACACTGAACAAGGAACACTGAACACCCAACACGGAAGTGAACGGCACAACGACTCACTTGCACGGGCCGAAGGCCCGTGTATTTGGGTGTTCGGTGTTGGGTGTTCCTTGTTGATGATTGTTGTTTCTGGTTTCGCGGTGCACCAGGCGCATGCTTTCGCGGACGGCGCGAAAGCATGCCACCCGGCAGACGGTACGAGGCACGCTCCATGCTCGCAGACTGGCTGGCTTCGCCGTGGACGCTGCCGGCGCTCGTCGCGGGGGGCGTCGTGGCCCTCGGGGCCCTGGCCCTCGTCCTGGCCACGCCCGTCTACAAGCACGTCCTGTGCGCCAAGTACCTCTTCGGCGGGTGGAAGGCCGTGGTGCCGATGGTCTCGTGCCTGCCGGCCGCGCTCGGCGTCTTCCTGCTGATCCTCGTCTTCGCCATCATGGACGGCTTCGCCGAGGAGACCCGCAAGATGACCCGCGGGACGCTCTCGGACGTCATCGTCGACGCCCACATGGCGGGCCTGCCGTACTACGAGGACCTCATCCGCCGCATCGAACGGATTGAGGGCGTGGAGTCCGCCACGCCCATCATCCAGACGTACGCGGTGGCCCGCATCCAGCCGCGCATCAGCGCCGTCCAGCCGCTGGTGCGGCCGTGCCAGATCTTCGGCATCCGGCCGGCCGAGAAGGTGACGATGGGCCGGTTCCGCGAGTACCTGGAGCGGCAGCGGCCGGACGTGTACCCCGCCGAGGACCTCCTGGCGGTGCCGGAGCGGTTCGGCGTGGACCGCGACGGCCCGCCGCGGCCGGGATGCATTCCCGGCATCGGCCTCATCGGCGCGCCGATGGCGACGTCCATGCCGGAGACGGTCGAGACGGGTCTCGGCCGGCGGTTCGCCGTGGGGACGGCGGCCGTCGTGATGCTCCTCGTCACGCTGTTCGTCTGGCGGGCGGCGCGGCGGCGGCCGGGACGGAACGGCTGGGTCGTGGCGACGGCGCTGTGCGGCCTGGCGTGCGCGGGCGCGGCGGTGGCGGCCGTCCTCGTGCCGGTCAAAGAGGAAGAGGTCCTGCGGAACCAGGTCGTCGACTTCCCGCTCGTCGGGTACGGCGGGCGGCTGGTCGTCTCGACGATTCCCGTCCGGCTGAGCGGGGCCCTCGAGACGGAGCCGGGCGGCATCCCGAAGGTCCAGAGCCGCGCGTTCACGGTCGTCGACCGGTTCAAGAGCGGGTTCTGGGAATCGGATTCCACGCACCTGTACGTGGAGTTCGACGTGGCGCAGGAGATGGCCGGCATGACGGGCCGGCCCGCGGCCGGCACCCCCGCCCGGACGAACCAGGTCCACGTGCGGGTGACGGACCCGGCCGTCGGCCCGGCCGTCTGCGAGGCCGTCCGCGACGCCTGGCGCGACCTCGTGAAGGAGAAGAACCTGGCGGCCGCGCCGCACCTCACGGTCAACACCTGGGAGCAGCAGCAGCACATGATCCTGTCGGTGGTGGAGATCGAGCGGAACATCGTGACGCTGATGCTGGGGGCGATGTTCATCGGGTTCGGGGTCCTCATCGCGCTGATCTCGTACGTCATGGCGTACATCAAGAGCCGCGACGTGGGCATCCTGAAGGCCCTCGGCGCCCGCGACGCCGGCGTGGGGAGCCTGTTCCTGGGGTACGGCTTCCTGATCGGCCTCATCGGGGTGGCGGCGGGCGAGACGGGGGCCCTGCTGATGCTGCATTACCTGGACGCGATCGAGATCTGGGTGAACCAGACGTTGGAGGTGGACGTGTTCCCGCGGGAGATGTACTACTTCGAGCACATTCCGCGGAACATCTCGGCCGCCTGGTGCGCGGGCGTGGGGCTGGGCGTGCTGGCCCTCTCGACGCTCGCCAGCGCCGCGGGCGGCCTGCTGGCGGCCCTGAAGCAGCCCGTGGAAGCCCTTCGATACGAATAGACGCGGCATGCGTCACATTCAGCCGACGGGCTGGCCCGGCGCGTTGGCGCGAATGCGGAAACCGGAAAGCGGAAATCGGAATAACGACAAAACAACAACCCGACACACACACGCGCAGTGACAGTGGCGCCCCGCGCCGGCCGCGCGGTTTAGCCGCAAGGCGAAGCCGAGCGCGGCCGTTCGCCCGCTCGAAGCGCACTGGCGGACAAGCCGCCAGTGGCACCCGGCGCTTCCGTATGCCCGACACTGAGTAACGACCCATGACCGACCCGATCCTCGAAGCCACGGGCCTCGTCAAGGACTACCGGCTCGGTACGTCCCGGCTGCGGGTGCTGCACGGCGTGGACCTGACGGTGGCCCGCGGGGAGTTCCTGTGCGTCCTGGGCCCGTCGGGCTCCGGCAAGTCGACGCTGCTGCACCTGCTGGGCCTGCTGGACCGGCCCACCCAGGGCCGCGTCCGCTTCGAGGGCACCGACGCGTTCGGCCGGCCCAAGCGGTGGCGCGACCGCATGCGGAACCAGGCCGTGGGCTTCGTCTTCCAGTTCTACCACCTGATGCCGGACCTCTCGGTCCTCGGGAACACGCTGCTGCCGGCGATGATCCAGACGCCGGCCCTTCTGTGGCCGGTGCGGCGGCCGGCCCACGGGGAACGGGCCCGGGAGGTGCTTCGGCGCCTCGGCCTGGCCGAGCGGGCCCACCATTTGCCGCGCGAACTCTCCGGCGGGGAGCGCCAGCGGGCGGCCATCGCGCGGGCCCTGGTGCACCGGCCCCGCATCCTCTTCGCCGACGAACCGACGGGGAACCTCGACTCGGCCACCGGCGAGGGGATCATGAAGGTCCTGGAGGGCCTCAACCGCCGCGACGGCCTGACCGTCGTCATGGTCACACACGAGGAACGGATGGCCGAACGCGCCGACCGCGTCGTGCGCCTCGTGGACGGGAAACTCTTGCACGCGTCGTGAGGGGCCGGTACAGTCTCCCGGCGGCCGGCCGGGGCGCTGTCGAGCCCGCCGCGGAAGCGGCGGGTTATCTCCATCCGGCGCGGCACGCAACACCGCAGATGGAGATGACCGGCTGCTTCCGCAGCCGGCTCGAACAGGGGTCGGCTCGGCAACGGCGATTGCCGCGCGGGAAGCGCGGTGCCCAGTCTTGGGCACCGCGCGGTGGGCAAGACTGCCCACCGCGCTACCCGCGATGAGGCGCGCGGTGCGAACCCGTGACGAGGAACGCATCATGGGCAGCAAGGTGTGGCTGGACGGCCGTCTGGTGGACCGCAGCGAGGCGAAGATCTCCGTCTTCGACCACGGCGTCCTGTACGGCGACGGGGTGTTCGAGGGCATCCGCTCCTACGCCGGCACGGTGTTCCGGCTGGAGGCGCACGTGCGGCGGCTGTTCGATTCGGCCCGCGGCATCCGGCTGGCGATCCCGATGACGCAGGAGGAAATGGCCGCCGCCATCAACGAGACGCGCGAAGCCAACGGCCTGGACGACTCCTACATCCGCGTCGTGGTGACCCGTGGGGCAGGCACGCTGGGCCTCGACCCGAACCGGTGCGAGCACCCCGCGGTCTTCGTCATCTGCGACAAGATCACCCTCTACCCCCAGGAACTGTACGAGAACGGGCTGGAGGTGGTCACGGCCTCGACGATGCGGAACCATCCGAACGCGGTGAACCCTCGCCTGAAGAGCCTGAACTATCTCAATAATATCCTCGCGAAGATCGAGGCCATCGACGCCGGTACGCTCGAGGCCGTCATGCTCAATCACCTGGGCTACGTGGCCGAGTGCACCGGCGACAACCTGTTCATCGTGCGGGACTCCCGTGTCTTCACGCCGCCGATTGCGGCGGGGATCCTGGAGGGGATCACGCGCGACGAGATCCTCGACATCTGCCGCGAGCAGGGCATCCCGGTCCGCGAGGAGAACCTCACGCGCCAGGACCTGTACGTCGCCGACGAGTGTTTCCTGACGGGCACCGCCGCCGAGGTCGTGCCGGTCGTCAAGATCGACAAGCGGCCGATCGGCGACGGCACACCGGGGCCGGTCACCAAGCGGCTGGCCGAGGCGTTCCATCAGCGGACGCGGCCGTAACGGCGAGCGGCCCCCGACCCCGCGGATGCCACCCGGCGCATGCTCGCCGTCCGTTGAGCCGTCGACCGAAGGTCGACGCCGATTGGCCGATGCGTCCACGACCGGCGACGTACCGTCGCCGGCTGGGCGGGCCGAGTGGCATGCTTTCGCGACATCGCGAGAGCATGCCGCCCGGCAAGGGCATCACCCCCCTCACTTCCCGCCGGCGCGCTTGAAATGAAACAGGACCGCGCGCGAGTCGGGGGCGGCGAAGGTGAAGCGGCCGTCGGCCCCCTCGGCCAGGACCGTCTCCTCCATCGCCACCACGTCGTAACGGACGATGTGCCACCTGCCCGGCGGCAGGGCGGCCACGATCTCCTTCGTCGCCTCGCGGGTGCCGAGGACGATCTCCCGCCCGTCGCGCGAGACCATCGCCCGGGCCGAATCGGGCAGCCCCTTGAAGCCCGTCTCCGCCCGCGGCACCGGCCGCATCGTCCAGAAGGCGATGCGGGCGTCGATGATCTCCCGCAGCCATCCGAGGTGCCGGGCGGCGGTGTGCTCGTCGGGCGTGAACCCGCCCCAGAAGTAGTGGCCGCACTTGGAGGCCGGCTTGTGGCCGGTCGTGCCGTACCCGCCGCCGAGGAACGCCCCGAGGTGCCCCTCGATGACGTCGTCGCGGCTGAACTTATCGCCCCGTCCCTGGTACCCGAGTTCGTCGTTGACGACCGGCACGCCCCCGCCGCGGGCGACGTTGCGGGCGATGAAGTCGGCCGACTTCGCCAGCCGCTTGATCTTGCCCTGGAGGATGACGTGGTCGTGCCAGGGCGGATCGGCGTTCAGGGCGCGGTCCCAGTCGGCCGGACGCCCGTGGATGCTGACCGGCGTCGGGTAAGGCAGGTGCTTGCGCAGGATGCGGCCGGCGCGTTTCACTTCCTTCGCGGAGTACTTCGGGTTCTTGATGTCCCACTCGTTTTCGAGGCAGAACCAGACGTTCGGGTACGAGCCGTACCGGGCGGCCATGTACCGCAGGTACGGCGTGGGGTCGCCGCCGCTGGCGCCGGCGCGGAGGGCGGACCGGGCCTCGCGCGTGTCCGGGCCCGAGAGGATGATGTCCGCGACCAGGTCCACCTCGTATGCCGCGGCCACCGCGGCGTCCACGCGCTGATGAAACCACGCGGGGCTCGGGCGGTGCGAGAAGTCGCCGTCGTCGGTCGGCCGGCCGGCGTCGTCGACGTACGGCTTGGCGTCCGGATTCGTGTACCGGCCGCCGTGGACGCCGAAGCGGAGTTTCTTGAAGCACGCGGCGTTGGCCCGCACGTCGGCGGCGATGTCGCGGTCATCACGGCACGGGCCGCGGCGCGTCATGCGGCTCAGGAACGTGTAGTGCGTGTTGCCGAAGAGGTACGGGTGCGAGCCGTCGCTGCGGCGGTACCACCGGCCGTCGGGCGTCTCGGGGTCGGGCATCCAGAAGCCGGGATGGTCGGTCGGGACGGCGTCGACGACCGCGCCCTCGCGCTGCCCGTCGAGGGACGCGGCGCTCGACTCGACGGCCTCCAGGGTCCATCGCCCCGCCTTCGTCGGGCAGAAGCGGACCTTGAAGACGTTGCCCCGTCCGCCGCCGCGGCCGTCGCCGTCCCAGAAACCGTGGACGGTGACGGCGGGGTCGCCGCTCGCGTGGCGGAACGTCGCGGCGAGCGTCACATCGCGGGCGGGGGCGTCCTTCGGGCCGCACGTCGGGCCTTCGAAGGCCAGGTCGACGACCGAGAAGACGCGGCCCTTCGCAAGCGGCTCGCCGGGCGCGGCGGGGGCGGGGGCGGTCAGGACAGCGGCGGCGATAACGGCGGCGGTCAGGGCGGACGGGCGGACGCAGGGCATGCGGCTTCTCCCTCAAAGGCGCGCGGCCCGCAAGCGGGCCGGCGAACACGAAGCGTGTTCGGCGCGCGGCGCGGCGCCGGAACCTTCGCGAAGGGGGGTGGCAGCCCGGCCTCGCCCTACCGCTGGCTCAGGTACAGGACGATGTTCGTCGCCACGGCCTTGGCGTCCTGGGGCTTGTACCCCCGGCACCCGTAGGCGTTGTACCCGGTCGTCGAGAACAGGATGTCGAACATGCTGAAGACGCCGACGAGTTGGTCGTCCAGGTACAGGCCCATCAGGTCGGCGTGATTCTGCCCCAGGCGCGAGACGCGCAGCGACCGCTGGAACTCGACGCCCGAGATCAGGCCGTACCCCTTCGCCTCGCCGTCGAAGCGGCCGTTCAGAATCGCCTCCGTCTGCGGGATCCGCTTGAACGTCAGCCCCATGTCGAGGACGAGTTTGCGGAAGTTGCCGATGAACGACGGGTTGCCGCAGGCGGCCTCGGCCCACAGGAACCCGCCGCCCTCCAGGTACGCCTTCAGGGCCTGCTGCTGGTCGGCGGCGAGCGGAATCTCGCCGGCGCCCGTCAGGTACGCCGCGTCGGCCTCGCCGAGGTCCGCCGGGGCCGTGCCTTCCTCGTTCACCGTCAGGTGGACCTTGGCCTTCTCCGCCACGTACTTCCTGGCGATGTCCCAGGAACCGTAGTTGCGGTTCGTGAGCCACCCCGGATCGTCGTACTGGACGCGGACGATGGAGAGGCTCGTCCTCTCGCCCGGCCGGACGGGGTCGGTGTAGCGGTCCTCCTCCACGGGCAGCCGCTTGGCCAGTTTCGCCCGCAGCGGGCTGCGGTCCGTGGCGTAGGTGAACAGGTTGATGCCCCAGTCGAAGAGGTACTTGCGGCCGGCCAGGGCCTTCGTCTGCCACGGGCAGGAGATGTCGTCCATGGCGTAGAACAGGAAGGTCCGCACACCGTCGTGTTTGCCGAAGATCTCCGGCCGCTGCTGGAGACGGTGCGGGTCCTTGAAGGAGCCGTGGTCCGGCCCGAGGGGCTTCAGGGGCCACTCCGGCCACAGTTCCTGGAAGAACTCGCGGGCCCATCCGCGGACCGCGGCGTTCCCGCACGAGGCCTCCAGCAGGATCGTGCCGCCCGTGTCCGTGAACTCGCGGAGTTTCTTCTTGTGCCCCTCGCTGAACTCGGGGATGGACTCGGCCGAGATGAACAGGACCGGCGCGTCGTGCAGTTCCGCCACGGGCGCCCGCAGGCTGACGATCTGCCAGTGGAACATCTGTTCCTTGACGTTCTGGATGTAGCCGGTGAGGTTGGCGATGTCGCGGCGGTGG
The DNA here is from genome assembly GCA_046483505.1 of Phycisphaerae bacterium. Classification (GTDB taxonomy): domain Bacteria; phylum Planctomycetota; class Phycisphaerae; order FEN-1346; family FEN-1346; genus BS750m-G62. The sequence continues at coordinate 1,332 of JAWODB010000231.1, read as the reverse complement.
GGATTCCAGATGCCCTCGAACTCGAGTTTGTTATAGAGGACGGGGGCCCGGCCCTTGTAGAGGAAGAGGATGGAGAAGCAGGTCTGGGGGAGGCCGCCCCAGTTGCCGCCGCCGCCCTGCGACTTGACGAGGTGCTCGGCCCCCTCCTTGAACCAGTTGTGATCGCCGAAGTACTTGTAGCCTGCGGCGATGCCGACCCGCTCGACGCTGTAGAGCCAGTACTTCGGCCAGTTTCCCTTCTTGGGATTCTTGCTGGGATTGAAGTGCTTCTCGAGCCAGGCGAGGGTGCGGTCGGCGCGGCGTTCGAACTCGCCGCCCCCCTGCTTCGAGCGGCCGCCGCGGCACGGGCACCCGCTGGCCAGGTTCAGGTTGTCCATGGTGATGAAGATGGACGCCAGACCCGCCGCCGTCATCGAGCCGTAGCCTTCGTTGTCCTTGCCCTGGTACTCCCAGGAGCCGTCGTCCTGCTGGTTCTCGTAGTAGAGTTTCTGGGCGCGTTTCCAGACGATTTCGGGGATTTCGCAGCCGGCCAGGGCCGCTTCGCGCAGCGCGAGGATGGCCATCTGCGTATTCGAGAAGTCGTACCGTCCGCCCGACCCGCCCAGGGAGGTGTAGTTCCAGCCGCCGTGCGAGCCCTGGGCCTGGCTCAGCCACATGGCGTCGAGTTTCAGGGCCTTGCGGACCATGTCGCGTTTCTGGCCGGAGAGTTTCCGCTGGAGGTACGCGTACGCCATGCATCGCATCGAAACGGCATAGGTGCAGTCAAGGCTCCGTGTGAGCAGGCTGTCCATGCCCTCGGAGACGGCCGCCCGGTTGGGGTGGATGCCCGTGTAGACGAGGGTGAAGACGGCCATGGCGCTTTCGCCATGCCGGTTCCCCTCCGGCCACTGCCCGCCGGCCTGCTGCCGGCTGATGAGCCACGCCTGCCCCTTTTCGATGGCCTTGAGAACCTCCTCGTCCGTCAGGGCCCGGGCCGACGGGGCGGTGAGGCAGACGGTAAGCAAGGCGATCAGCAGGATCGGCAGACGCGTGCGCATGGCATGTTCCTGTCTTGAACCAGGGATTCGTCCGCACCGGCGCCGTCGGGACGGGAACGGGGCCCGCGTCTACGCGCCCAACCGGTTCCCCGCGCCGGCCGGCCGTCCCCTATGTACGCGGAATCTACCGGGCCGTCAAGTACAGGATGATGTTCGTCGCCACGGCCTTGGCGTCCTGGGGCTTGTACCCCCGGCACCCGTAGGCGTTGTACCCGGTCGTCGAGAACAGGATGTCGAACATGCTGAAGACGCCGACGAGTTGGTCGTCCAGGTACAGGCCCATCAGGTCGGCGTG
>JAWODB010000222.1:0-2990 GCA_046483505.1 Phycisphaerae bacterium | reverse complement strand
CCCGCGAGTTGACCTTGCGGGTGCTGTTCGAAATCGGCCAGGCCAGTGCCCTCGGCGACAAGTTCGCAAGCGGCGAGGGTATCCAGGACGCCCTGGTCCGTTCGCCCGCCATGCTCTTTCAGAACGACGAGATGGACGGCGTGCTCCGGCAGATCAACGCCGACCGCGAGAACCGTCGCGAGTCCATCCCGAACGTGCTGCTGACGCTCTATACCGCCGCCAGCGACTTCTATCCGGTGCGGGTCAAAGCCGGTCAGAAAGAACAGCTCTACATCGACCAGCCGCACCTGACGCTTTTCGGCACCGCCACGCCGCAATACTTCTACGAGTCGCTCTCCCACCGGATGCTCACCAACGGCTTCTTCGCCCGCCTCATCGTCATCGACGTGGGCCGACGCGGCCAGGGGCAGACACCCGGGTCGGCCCGCCATCTGCCGGACGCCATCCTGGATGTCGCCCGCTGGTGGGCCGAATTCCAGCCGGGCGTCCGCCGCGCCAACCTCCTGGACCTGCACCCCGACCCGAAGGTCGTACCGTTCGCCCCCGAGGCCCTGGAGGCCATCGAGGCGTTCCAGCGGATGACCGAGACCCACTACGACCAGGCCGAGGAGGCGAAGGACGAGGTCGCACGCACCGCTTGGAGCCGGACCTGCGAGAACGCCAAGAAACTGGCCCTGCTCTACGCCTGCAGCGAGAACCACGAGGCCCCCGTCATCGGCGTGCCGGCCGTCGAGTGGGCGACGGCGTTCGCCATGCACCAGACGCGGCGCCAACTCTACCTCGCCCAGGTCTACGTGGCCGAGAACCCGTTCCACGCCGAGTGCCTGAAGCTCTTGCGGAAGCTCCGCGAGGCACCCGACGGGCAAATGCAGCGCCAGCACCTGCTCCGCGCGATGCGGTGCAAGGCCGCGGACTTCGACCAGATCGTCGGCACGCTTTACCAGCAGGGCGACGTCGTCCCGGTGGATATTCCGACCCGTACCAAAACAGCCCGAGGCTACCGATTGGCATGATATTGGCCACACCGAATACGTCACGAATCCTTCACGATCCTTCCGCGACCGGTGCAGGATTGCGCCGGAAAGGCTCGCTTCGGGGTCTCGGAGGGGGTCGGTCGGGCGAATACTTCGCGAATCCTTCACGGGGTCGCGTGAAGGATTTCGGAGGGCGTAAGGCCCTGTTTTATAAGGAAAAACACACTCTCTCTCTTTCTCTCTATAAATCCTTCACGCCCACCCCCGTGCGGCGTGTGCGCGCACGCGCGAGGGGGGTGGGAAGGATTCGGGGTGGCGAATCCCCGCCGCTTCGTTGGCAGGTGATGACAAGTGATGACAAGAGCGGGTCCTCCGTGCCAACAGGTGACGGGAACGACCGCGGGAACAGTCGCGGCCTAGGGTACAGTTTGTTTGCGCGCGCCAAAAACGCCGTGGTGGCCACACGGGCCGCGATCTCGGCCGTGATCGCACGAACCTACGCCCGTCGCCGCCAGGACGCAACACGGGCGAACCTGGGCCGCACGGGGCGGTTCCAGGAGGTCAGGACGCTGGGGCTGGACGTCATGGGAGATGCTCGCGGCTTGGTTTGGCTCCGCGCTGCATGGCCGGGCGAGGCGCGGCTTTGCACGGCTGGGTTCGGCGGGGCGTGGCAGGGCAAGGCTGGCAGGCCGCGGGGCGGATGAGAAGGCCGGGGGCGGGCCAACCAACCCGCCTCCCCGGCCGCAAGGAAAGGAGTGTGAAGCGTGAAGGTCGAGATGCGAGAGGTCGAATCGCTGCAGCCGTACGAGCAGAACCCCCGGCAGAACACCGATGCGGTGGACGCCGTCGCCAAGTCCATCGCGGAGTTCGGGTTCCGCCAGCCGCTGGTGGTCACGCCCGAGGGGCTCATCATCATCGGCCACACCCGATGGATGGCGGCCCGCCAGATGGGCCTGGCGAGGGTGCCGGTTCATGTGGCCAAGGGCCTCTCGGACGCCCAAATTCGGGCCCTGAGAATCGCCGACAATGCCACGGGCGAGATCGCCACGTGGGACTATGACCTCCTGCCCATCGAACTGACCGCCCTGCGGGACGCCGAGTTTGACCTCGGCCTCATCGGCTTCGATGACGAGGAACTGGCCGGGCTGCTCAACCCCGGCGTCAAGGAGGGCGAGACGGACCCGGACGCCGTGCCCGAGCCGCCCGACGAGGCCACCACACGGCCCGGCGACCTGTGGGTGCTCGGCGACCATCGGCTGCTCTGCGGCGACGCCGGCAGCACGGAGGACGTGGACCGGTTGCTCGACGGCGAGGCCATACATCTAGTTAATTCCGATCCGCCGTATAACGTCCGCGTCGAGCCGCGCTCCAGCACCGCCATCGCGGCCGGGAAGAGTTCGTATCCGGACCTGTCGCGCAAGATGCACCACCAGGGATTCGACACGGCCCGCGGCGTGAGCGACCCGGCCAAGGCCCGCAAGAAGATGCGCGCCAAGGACCGGCCGCTCGAGAACGATTTCCTCTCGGCCGAGGACTTCGACAAGTTGCTGCTGGCGTGGTTCGGCCAGATGGCGCGGGTGCTCGTGCCCGGCGGTGCCTTCTACATCTGGGGCGGGTACGCGAACCTCGGGAACTACCCGCCGGCACTTGCGGCCACGGGCCTCTACTTCAGCCAGGGCATCGTCTGGGACAAGCAGCACCCGGTATTGACACGCAAGGATATGTTAGGATGCTTCGAGATATGCTTCTATGGTTGGCGTGAGGGCGCCGGCCACCACTTCTACGGCCCGAACAACGCCACCGACCTCTGGCACGTGAAGAAGGTGAACCCCGCCGCGATGGTGCACCTGACGGAGAAGCCCGTCGAACTCGCCGTCCGCGCCATCCAGTACTCGTCACAAAAAATACCGTTTGACAAGGTAGTTAGACTTGGACAAAAAACCCTACTTGACACTGATCTCTTTTCTGTGTCTTGGATATTAGCACGATTTTGCAATTATGCCTGTTCATATTGTT
>JAWODB010000214.1:0-8948 GCA_046483505.1 Phycisphaerae bacterium | reverse complement strand
TACAGGTTCGGCCGCAGGTCGCCGGGCGTGCACACCTTGCGGCCGGCGAGGTACGACTCGAGTGTGACGGCCCCGCAGAACGCCAGCGGGACGTTGGGATACGGTGCACGGGCGAGCGTGAAATCCATCACCGCCCGGATGAGGCCGGGCACGTCGAACAAGTATTCGGGAACGGGGCCGGGGTCCTCGGGCCCCACCTGCGGCTCGGGGTCGGCCGCGGCGAGGATGTACGACAGGTCGACGTCGCCGGTGTCGGGTTCGGCGCCGTAGCCGTCGGCCCTGAGCGCCCGGGCGGCGGCCTCGAAGTCGCCGCCGTGTTCCAGGAGGGCGTACACGCGGAACGCCGAGTAGGACTCGTCTTGCTCAAAGGGAGGCGCGCTGGGCGTGAAGACGTAGAACACGCGGTCTTTCAGCGTCGCGGACCAGCCGTGGTCCTTGCCGGGGCGGCGCCAGTACTGGTTCTGGCCGACCGTCTTGACGTACGTCCAGCCGTGGCGGGTGAGGAGGGCCCGCACGTCGCCGCGTTCGTTGAATTCGTCGCCGGGCCGGCCGCAGGGTTGCGAGCCGACGGGAGCGCTCTGCGGCTCGGCCGCGACCTCGTTCAGCGCCCGGGCCGCCTTGATGAGCACGTCGCGTTCGGCGGCCATGAGGGCCGGCAGGTCGGTGAACCGCCCCTGCTGGAGCGTGTAGCCCGGCGTCGGGTCGCAGAGAAACAGGCCGCCCTCGCCGCGGGTCTCGATGAGGGTGACGGGTTTGCCGTCTGCGAGCCGCTGGGCGAGTTTCTGGTTGCCGGGGATCGGCTCCTCGCACCGGTACGCCACATGATAGCCGCCCGAGGGCGACCGCTCGATGACCAGGCGCTCGAGCAACCCGGGCGCCTCGTCCCTGACCAGGTCGGTCCACGGTCCGTACAACGCGCCGCCGCCGTCGAAATCGAGCATCTCGAGGTGGCCGCTCGCGGCCCCGGTGACGAGGCACAGGGCATCGGCGCCGGCGAACCAGGTGCGGAGCTCGTCCTCGGTCGGGAGCCGCTCCTGGTACGGTTTCCACGAGCGCAGGGCCGGCCGCTTCTCGGCCGCGACGGCCGGGAGGACGGACAGCTCGGCTTGGCGGTAGGCCAGGGCCGTAGCGAGCAGGTTGTCGGCCGTCTCAGGCATGCGTTCCCAATTGCCGCGCCACCCGCCGCAGGACGAGGTAGCCGATGAGGTCCAGTTCCGTGTCGTCGCCCGCGTACTCCGAGCCGCGGGCGATGCGGCTGAGCTTGTCGTCGATGCGAACGTTCAGTTGCTCGACGGGCTCGGCACGGGAGAAGATCCGGAGCGGCTCGAGGGCTGAGTTCCCATAAGAAGCGTTCTTCTCGAGCAGGACGGTCTTCACCTCATCACACACCTCCGCGATGGCGGCTTGGGCGTCACTCATCTGATTACTCCTCAGAACGGACAGTCGTCGTCGGCCGGCACGTACTCGGGCACCTCGCCGCCCTGGATGTCCGGCGGCTCGCCCAGGTCGTAACCGACCACGGTGTCGTACTTCTCGCCGGCCACGCTGCGGACGGTGATGGCGTGGGTGCGGGCCAGGACGCCGGCGTTGGCCAGGTCGACCGCCTCGGCCGCCGTGTCCGGCACACCGGCGGTGCACCGCTTCCGCCACCAGGATTCGGCCCTTTTCCGGGCCCAGCCCGTGTGCTCGAAGCAGATGAACTCCGAGGCCCAGTGCTTGAAGCCGATGCGGTACTCGACCCGCATGGTCTTCGGATGCTCGGGCGGGGCGCCGCGTTTGGTGTGGACCGTGTAGGAGACGGCCTCGACCGGGTACTCGGTCAGGGTGACCTGCCCGGAGAGGATGGCGGCGCCCGAGGCCTGGCCCTCGTGCTTCTCGCGCTCCGGCGGCGGGAACTCGTAGCCGCACTCGGGGCACCGGGCGTAGGCGGCGTGGACCACCGCGTGGCACTCGGGACATTCCTTGGCCGGCGCCTCGCCGCCACCCGCGCTGTTCGGTTCCTGGATGCGAATGGCGTCGACCGGCCCGTGGCGAAGGACGTTGCCGCCGAAGTCGAGAACGAGGGCATCCTGTTTGCCCGGATGGATTCGGAAGCTTCTCCCTACCATCTGGTAATAGAGTCCCGGCGACATCGTCGGCCGCAGCATCGCCACGCAGTCGACGTTCGGGGCATCGAACCCGGTGGTCAGGACGTTCACGTTCACGAGGTACGGCAGCCGCCCGTCGCGGAAGGCGCCGATCGTGCGGTCGCGCTCGGCGGCCGGCGTGTTGCCGAAAACGGCCCCGCAACGGACGCCGTGCTCGTCCTCGAGGACGCCCTTCACGTGCTCGGCGTGCTGGACGCCGGAGGCGAAGATGAGGCAGGCGCGGCGGTCCTTCGTCTGCTCCACGATCTCGGCGCAGGCTGCGCGGACCAGGTCGTCTGCGTCCATCAGGTCCTCGACCTCGCCGGCGACGTACTCGCCGCCGCGGACGTGGAGCCCTGAGAAGTCGGTCTTCGCCGTCCCGGCCTTCGTGCGAAGCGAGGAGAGGTAGCCGCCGACGATGAGTTCCTTGACGCCCACCTCGTAGCAGATGGCGTTCAGGAAATGGTCGGGGTCGCAGATCATGCCGGACTTCATCCGGAACGGCGTGGCCGTCAGGCCCACGCACCGCACGTTCGGGTTCACGACCCGCGCGTCGGCCAGGAACTGGCGGTACATCCCCTCGCCCTCGAGCGGGATGCGGTGCGCCTCGTCCACGAGCGCCAGGTCGAAGCCGTCCAGTTCCGGCGCCCGGCGGTAGACCGACTGGATGCCGGCGACGATGACGGCGTGCTGCGTGTCCCGGCGCTTGAGCCCCGCCGAGTAGACCCCGATGTCGAGGTCCGGCGCCATCCGCGCGAGCGTGCGGGCGGTCTGTTCCAGGAGTTCCTTCACGTGCGCAAGGACGATGACTCGCCCGTTCCACCGCGTCACCGCGTCGCGGCAGAGTTGGGCCATGCATGGCGTCTTACCCCCACCGGTGGGGATCACGACGACCGGGTTATCCTCGCGCGACCGCAGATGCTCGTACACCGACGCCACGGCCTCGGCCTGGTACGGGCGGAGCGTGATGGGTTCCGGTGGTGCATCAAACAGGGTCCGCATCAGGTTGCCTTGCTGATTCGCACGATGGTTCGGCCGCCCTTGACGGGGCCGCGCTTCTCGGTGAGGAGCCGCACGATCTGGCTGTCGTCGTGGTAGGCGCCGCCCTTCTCGAGCGCATCAAGTAAGCTCTTTTGTGCGTTGTCGACGTCGCGTCGCCGGCGGTCGGGCGGGTAGAGTTCAATCTCAACCTCGACGGGGCCGTCGAGCGGCCGCACCCCCAAGGCCGCGAGGGTGGCGGCGACGCGCTTGCGATACCGCCGACCCTCGCGGCTGACCACCATCCGCCCTCGCCACATGCGCCAGTAATGGTTCACGCTGGGTGGGTACGGCAGCGTGATCGTCGTCGGGCCGCCTCCGCTCATGCCGACTTCCAGGACGGCTTCCACGCGTCCGGGTCCTCATCGAGCGTGCATTCACGGACCGTGTTGCCATTCAGATGCACGTTCTGGTCGATGATCTTCTCGTGTGCCAACTCGTCGTGGCACTCGGGGCAACACCAAGCCGGCTGTGCCCGGCATGTCGAGCACTGGTATGGCTCGTAGTGACCGCCGCAGTGTCGACAGACGTGGCCGGACCTGCGCATTCGGATCCTCCTTCCACTCGGCGTGCCGCGCGGTGGATCGCGCTTCACACCGGGCAAACGCGGGGGGGCGAGTTCAACGGCGCTCCGCCGCCTCGACCCGCTGGAGTTGGCGGGCCTCTGCCGCGGCCTGGAAGAGGCACGCGGCGACCGATTCGGCCTCGTCGGGCGTCACCTCGTCGGGCAGGCTGCAGAGGCCGATGCGGTAGATGCCGGTCTCAGTCCGGGCCACGAACACGGCACGGTCTGGGTCCCATTTCTCGGGCGTGAACAGCACAGTGCGTTGCACGGTCGACCTCCTACCTTTTCCGCGGCGGCGCGCTCGTCGCGGCCCGCGGTAGGTTCTCCATGCGCTTGACTTCACTCACCAGGCGTCCATAATGTGCTTGTTAGGTCGAGAGAATGGTGTTAAATGCAAAGCATGTTGTCATTGATCCTTGACGGGGTTCGCTACGTCATCAGGCCTGTCTTTGCATGGTTCGCTCGTAGGTGGGCTCTTCGCCGATCGTTCAAGAGAGCGCGGGAAGAACGTCTCCGGCTTCTGAACGGGCTTCCACCGGAGGCGAAAGCCGTACTGATCCACTTCCACGAGCATGGCACCCACACAATGCGAGGAGACCCCGGTAATCGCACTATCGAAACGCTCATCGTTGCTGGGGTGCTCCGTAAGGGCGTAGGAGGCGGCACGTATGATGCAATCGATTGTTACTTGACCGTCCGGCCCGACTTTTGGAAACTGATTCCAGATTGGGCCAATCGTGAGGATTTTTCCTCGGCGACGTTGCCGCCACCACCAGGCTTTCATCCGTTCCACAACGGACATTTGTGACTCCTTGACGGGCCCTCAGCCCACGTGATCCGGTTCAGGGGCGCTTCCAGGGCGGCGTGTCGCCGGCGGCCTGCTGCAACTGCCCCGCCGCTGCCTCTTTCTTGGCGTACCCGCTGACCTCGTTCGTGAGGTCGCCGGTGTCTTCGCGCCGCTTGACCTTGACGGTGATCTGGAGCGGCAGGTTGTGCAGTTCGACAGAGTCCTTCGGCTGCATGACGCCGACGGCCCGGCAGATGGCCGACAGTTCGCCCCGGGCGATCTTGACGGCCAGGGCGTTGGGGTTCTCGAGGTTCAGCCGGTCCCAGACCTTGCGGCCCTTGTGCTCGCCCTCGAGGATCTCGAAGGTGAGTTCGAGGAACCGGCCGGTGCCGTTCTTCGTTTCCTTCATTTGCGACTCGGTGATGATGGCCAGGTACTTGCCGGCCGGGATGGGGTCGGGCACGGTGTTCGGCTCGACGTCGTGGGCGTTGAATCCGTTCAGGTCAGCCATCGGTCTTCGCTCCTTGCTTCTTGGGGTTCAGGAAATGGGCGTAGGCGGCCCAGTCCAGGGGCAGTTCGTCCGGCAGGTTCAGCCGGTTCTTGGCGACGTGGGAGGGCCGCTCGGCGGTGCGGAGGATACGTTCGCCGGTGCCGATGCCCTGGGTCCGCGTGCGGCCGAAGCCCTCGTCGGTCTTCTTGACGTGCACCTTGTAGGTGGCGAACAGGACCTCGTCGCACCACTCCTGCACGACGGCCGAGGCCAGTTTGTGCAGCCGGGGCATGTACCGGTCGTAGGGCTCGTTCTCGGGGTCGTTGAACTTGCTGATCTGGCAGTGGGCGACCAGGACGACCGTCATGCCCTTGTCGCGCCGCAGGGCCGCGAGTCCCTCGAGCACCTCCCGCCACTGGTTCAGGGCAAACATGTAGCTCTTGCCATAGCCGATGTCCTCGATGGACTCGACGTTCCGCTTCCGGCAGACCTCGGCCCAGATGAGGCGCTCGAGCCAATCGAGGGAGTCGACGGCCACGGTCTTGTACTTGTGCTGCTCGGTGTAGAGGGCCGAGAGGGCCTCGAGCACCTGGCCGTAGGTCTCGCAGAGCGGGAACGCGTCGCACTCGATCTGCCCGAGGCCGTCCTCGGTGGGGATGAAGATGGGTTTCGCCGCGCACGCGGCCCAGGTCGACTTGCCCACGCCGTGGGTGCCGTAGAGGAGCACGCGCCGCGGCTCGTTCGTCTTGCCCTTCTGGACTTTCTGAAGCAGGGTCATTCGGGTTCCTTTCCTGTCGTGGGTTGCTTGCGTTTCGGCGGTACGCCGGCCCGGGGCGCTTCCCTCGGGGACCACGCACCCGGCACCGGCGCCCGCCTCGCCCGACTCCAGACCGGACGGGCCCAGGGAGTCCCGCCGCCGCGGCCAACAGCGGCACGCCATCCCGTCCGGTCTCCCCGTCAGAGGTAATCAAAGACCCGCGGTTCCTCGTAGCCGGTGGGCCACACGTCCGCCTTCTGGCACTCGATGAGCCGGCCGATCGCCGCCTCGTTCTCCTGCTGGGCGATGGCCAGCACGTCCTGCCCCATCACCCACACGCCCACCCGCTGCGGAGGGGCCTTCTCGACGGCGATGAGGTGGACCGGCAGGAGGGTCTGGTCCAGGACCTGGGCGAGAACCGCCCGGTAGAACGCCAACTGGTGGGCGTAACCGAACTTGCGGGCGTCCGACTCGAACCACGTCAGGTTGTTGCAGGTCTTGAAGTCGATGATGCCGTACTCGGGGTTCAGCCAGTCGATGCGGATCTGGCACGGCACGCCGCAGTACTCGGTGCGCACGACGCCCTCAGGTACGCCCTCGGAAAGCAACGTCATGGCCGCCTCATGGCCCTTGACGGCCGCGGCCATCTGCTCGGCCTCGATGGCGTGGTCGTCTTTCAGGAACGGTTTGCCCTGGGCCTGGAGCCACTGAGTGAACTTCTTTGATGTCTTGCCGAACGGCTTGCCCGTCGTGGGGTTGATGGGCCCGCCGACGGCGTACTCGGCCTCGTACCGGTCCCGGCCTTCCAGGAGCAGCGTGTGGGTTGCCCGGCCGACGACGTACGACGGCTGGTCCTTGTCCTCGACCAGGCCGAGGCATTTCCGGTGATAGAGGAGCGGGCACTTCCGGAAGTCGGCCAGCAGGTGGCTCGTCAGGTACTCGCCCGCCTTGGCGTGGTAGGCGTCGGCGGATTCGCGGATGAGGATGTCGAGGTCGATGGTCGTCGTCACGTCCGGGTCTCCGTGGGGCTGCGTTCAAAAACGTCCGCCCTCCACCCTGCTTATGCGCCGCTCGCCCCCTCCGTTCGCTGCTCATTTTTCCGAAGCCGCAAAATCGCGTGACTGGAACGTGACCGCAATGTGACCGGAATCGTTCACACAGCCGGTCACACGAACAGTCACACGAACCGAACCTGACTGGTCTCGGTCACACAGCCGGTCACGCGAACGGTCACGTGACCCGTCGCGGTCACGCTCAGGTCTATATCCCTGCCCCGGATTCCGGCAGACAATCACACGCGTCACGAGGACGCACGCGGACCTGACGGAGGGGAATGCCCATGGCCAACGGTTACCAGGGCCTCGTGGAAGGCTGGAAACTCGACCTGATTCGCGCCCGCATGCGCGGCTTCAAGATCCCGCCCCACGAGGAGGCCGACGTCGAACAGCAACTCGTCCTGGTCGTCAGCCAGTTCCGCTACGATGCCGGCAAGTCGAACGGCGCGAGCGAGCGGACCGTCCTCAGCCGGGTCATCACGAACCATCTCATCTCGCGGAAGCGCGCCGGCAGGCGGGCCAAGAAGCACGGTCGCGCCCACCGGCGCCACGTCAAGGCGACCGCGCCCGTCCTCCGGAGCCGTTCCATCCCGGCGTACGAGGACGAAGCGGCCCTAAGACTCGATGTGCGGCTGGCCCTGGAGGACCTCAGTCCACTGGAACGGGCCGTTTGCGAGGGGATCGCCCAGGGGCATTCCAAAAGCCGCGTCGCCAGGAACGTGGGCCGCTGCTACGAAACGGTGTGCCGAACGATACGGCGGGTGCGGCGGCGGTTTCGGAGGATGGGACTCGACGGGTGGCTGGACGACTGAGCGTCGAAAGGAGCATGCCGTGCCCGAGCAGGTGCAACTCCTCACGGTGAAGGAACTGGCGGCCGCCCTCGGCGTTCACGAGCGGACGTGCTGGCGGCTGGCGGCCCAGGCGGAAGAGGGACTGGTGGAGTTCCCGACGCCGCTACGGATCGGCCCGAAGACCATCCGGTGGCGGCTGGTGGACGTGCAGGCGTACCTGGCCGTCCTGGCGGGCGAGACGGCCGGCAAAAGATAAATCCATTTCTGGCCATAACTGACTTGATGGGGCCGCAAACCGGAGGTAAGTGACGCTGGGAATCGACGCGAGGAAGGACGGAAGGATATGGCCAGTATCTACCGGCGGAAGCAGGGTGGCTACTACTACATCACGTACCAGGTCCGGCCGGGCCAGCGGCGGACGGTGAAGGGGTCGAAGGACCGGGCGGCCACCGAGGCCTTGGCCCGGAAACTCGAATCCGACGCCATGCTGCGGGAGCATGGTATCATCGACCCGAAGGCCGAGAAACTGGCCACCAACGGGGCCAGGCCGATCGAGACACACGTCGACGACTTCGACAACACCCTCCTCGGCCGCAGCGTTACCGACAAACACCGCAAGGCCACCCTCAGTTACATCCGCAAGGTCATCGAGGCCTGCGGATTCGCCACCCCGGCCGACATCGACGCCTCGGCCGTGGCCGCCCACGTGGCCGACCTGAAGCGCAAGAAGCACGGCCTGCGGTCCATCAACGCCCGCTTGACCGCGTTCAAGGCCTTTACCCGCTGGATGGTCCGGACCGAACGGCTGCGGGCCGACCCGATGGTCTCCGTCTCGAAGCTGAACGCGCGGACGGAACGGCGCCATGCCCGCCGGGCCCTCACGGATGACGAGATTCGCCGACTGCTCGAGGCCGCCCAGAAGGGGCGGAAGGTGCGCGGCTTGACGGGGCCGGAGCGGGCCGTGCTATACCGGCTGGCATTGGAAACGGGCTTACGGGCCTCGGAACTGGGGAGCCTGAGGCCGAGGAGTTTCGACCTGACCGACCTCGACCGGGCTACGGTCACCGTCGAGGCCGCATGCAGCAAACACCGGCGGGAAGACGTCCTTCCCCTGCGGCCCGACATGGCCCTGGCCATGGCCGAGTTCATCGGCGACCGGGACCGAGATGAAGTGCTGTTCCGGATGCCCGATAAGCCGGCCGCCATGATACGCAAAGACCTCGAGGCGGCCGACATTCCCTACCGCGACGCCTCGGACCGCGTGGCGGACTTCCACGCCCTGCGGCACACGTTCATCACGCGGCTGGCTCGTTCAGGCGTTGCCCCTGCCGTCGCCAAG
>JAWODB010000189.1:0-30945 GCA_046483505.1 Phycisphaerae bacterium | reverse complement strand
GGCAACCGGAGGAAAGGGAAGAGAAAATCGGTATTGTGTCCCCAGATAAGAGCGTCCAATGAACCGGCGGCTTGTGCCCGGCGCTTTCGGCAACCGGAGGAAAGGGAAGAGAAAATCGGTATTGTGTCCCCAGATAAAGAAATCGGTATTGTGTCCCCAGATAACAAGAGGGAAGAGAAAATCGGTATTGTGTCCCCAGATAATACCAGATAATATTGTGTCCCCAGATAAAAGAAATCGGTATTGTGTCCCCAGATAACAGATAACAATTGTGTCCCCAGATAACCGCGGCAACCGGAGGAAAGGGAAGAGAAAATCGGTATTCCGTTTCGAGCGCGGTGGGTGCCCAGACCCACCGCGCAAATGGCCGACTTAGCGTTGTAGTGTTAGGGGCTCCGAACCGCATGGGGATGCGGCGCGCCATGGAATTCCCCTTGGGCTGGCATTCGATTGCCGGCGGACCGCATACTGGATTGATGGAACGAACAGGCGTTCGGATGCGTTTGCCACAAGACAGGGCACCCGGACGCCTCGCAAGGAGGCCTCGCGCATGCACCATCGAGCACGCTGGATACTGGCGCTGGCGATCGGGCTATCGACTGTGGGCGGCTGCACGAGATACGAGCGGACGGAGACCGCCGCCGGCCGGCAGAGCGAACCCTTCCAGGTCCGCCAGGGCGGGGGGAGTGATCGGCCCGCCCCGGCGGCATGGGATCCGACTTCTGCGGCAGGGGATTCGGCTCCGGCTCCGGCTCCGGCCCCGGCCCTAGGGGACGACTCCACCCTCCGGGACTATCTCGAGTACGCGGCCCTGAACAATCCCGGCCTTGAGGCGGCGTTCAACGAATGGAAAGCGGCCGTGGAGCGCGTGCCGCAGGTCGAGGCGCTCCCCGACCCGCGGTTCACGTACCGGTACTACATCCGCGAGGTGGAGACGCGCGTCGGCCCGCAGCGGCAGTCGTTCGGCCTGTCGCAGACGTTTCCCTGGTTCGGCAAACTCGCCCTTCGCGGCGACGTGGCGGCGGAGGCCGCGCGGGCGGCCCGCCAACGCTACGAGGAGCGCAAGTTGGCGCTCTTCTATCGGGTCAAGGAGGCCTACTACGAGTACTACTACCTGCGGCGGGCGATTGACGACGTCCGGGAGAACCGGGACCTCCTCAAATACCTGGAGGGGGTGGCCCGGACGCGCTACAAGGCGGCCGCCGCCGGCCATCCCGACGTCATCCGGGCCCAGGTGGAACTGGGGAAACTCGACGACCGCCTGCGGACGCTCCAGGACCTGCGGGAACCGATCGTCGCCCGCCTCAATGCCGCCCTGAACCGGCCCGTCAAGGCCATGCTGCCGTGGCCGGCATCCGCGCCGTTGGAGACCATCGTCGCCACCGACGACGAGATGCTGGCGTGGCTGCGCGAGGCGAGTCCCGAACTGAAGGCCATGGAATACGAGATCGCCAGCCGCGACCGCGCCATCGACCTGGCGAAGAAGGAATACTACCCCGACGTGACGCTCGGCGCGGATTTCGTCGATACCCGCGATGCGGTCATGGCGGGGACGCCGGACAGCGGCAAGGATCCGGTGGTGGTCGGCGTGTCGGTGAACCTGCCCGTCTGGCTGGACAAGTACGCGGCGGGGGTCCGGGAGGCGGAGGCCCGGTACTGGGCCGCACTGAAAGCCAGGGCCGAGCGCGAGAACACCCTCTCGAGCGAACTGAAAATGGTCTTGTACCGGTTCCGGGATGCCCAGCGCAAGGTGGACCTGTATGGGGACACGTTGGTTCCCAAGGCCCAGCAGTCGCTCAAGGCAACGGAGGCGGCGTTTCGGGCGGGCAAAGCCACGTTTACGGACCTGGTGGACGCCGAGCGGGTGCTGCTGGAGTTCGAGTTGTCGCACGAACGGGCCCTGGCCAACCACGCCCAGCGTCTGGCGGAACTGGAGATGCTGATCGGGCGCGATTTGCCGCGCGCCCCCGCCGGGCAACCGGAGGAGAATGCACCGGTCGAATCGGAGCCGGGGCAAGACGCATCCGAACGCGAACCTGTGGAAGGAGAGGAATCATGAAGGGCAGCGCTATTGTGTTTCTGGCGACCGGCGTCGTGGTTGCCGCCGGCCTTCTGATGGCCGGTTGCGAAGGCAACGGCCACGAGCACCAGGGGGCTGACGAACAGGCCGAGTCAGCCCAGGCCGAGGAGATCGCCCAGAAGTCGTGTCCGGTCATGGGCAATCCGATCAACCCGGACATCTACGTCGACCACGAGGGCCGGCGCGTCTACTTCTGCTGCCAGGCCTGCGTCGCCAAGTTCAAGGCCGACCCCGAGACGTACCTGGCCAAACTGGATTCGCCGTCGCCGGGGACCGGGGCGGAGACTGGTCAGGGGACGGGCGAGCAGGAACGCTAGACGGAAACCGGCGTCTGCCGGGACACGACGGCGGGTGTGTGCCGTGTGCGTACGGAGGATAAGCCATGATTGCGAACGGTAAGCCAGGCGCGCGGGGTGTCCGGGCGGTGCTTGGGCTTCTCGCTTTGATCGGCGGCGCCGCGGCGTTCTTCGGAGCCGGCTACCTTGTGCGATGGGGCTGTGCCCCTGCCGGGCCTGCCGTCGGGCCGGCGCCGGCCGCCGGCGGCGCGCCCTCGCAAACGGGCCGCGAAGCCCCGGCCGAAGAGGCCACCGTCTGGACGTGCTCGATGCACCCCCAGGTGCGCAGCGAGGAGCCGGGGCGGTGCCCCATCTGCGGCATGGAACTGGTGCCGGTGGCGAAGGGGGCGGGCAAGGGCGGCCTGCGGCGGTTCGCCACCAGCGAGGCCGGCAAGGCACTGATGGACATCGAGACCTCGCCCGTCGAGCGGCGGTTCGTCGAGGCCGAGGTCCGCATGGTCGGGAAGATCGAGTACGACGAGACGCGCCTGGCGTATATCACCGCCTGGGTGCCGGGACGGCTCGACCGGCTCTTCGTGGATTACACGGGGGTTTCGGTCCGCAAGGGCGACCACCTGGTCTCCCTCTACAGCCCGGAACTCCTCAGTGCCCAGGAGGAACTGCTTCAGGCCCTGGAGGCCGTCAAGAACCTGGAGCGAAGCGACGTGGGCATTATGCGCGAGACGGCCCGGGCCACCGTCGAGGCGGCCCGCGAGAAACTCCGCCTCTGGGGCCTGACGAACGAGCAGGTCGAGGCCATCGAGGCGCGCGGCACGCCGTCGGACCACATGACCATCTACGCCCCCATCGGCGGCATCGTGGTCCACAAGAACGCCCTGGAGGGGATGTACGTCGATACCGGCACACGCATCTACACGATTGCCGACCTCTCGCAGGTGTGGATCAAACTCGACGCCTACGAGTCGGACCTCTCCTGGCTCAAGTACGGCCAGCCGATCGAGTTCACCACGGTCGCCTTTCCGGGCGAGACGTTCACAGGCACGATCGCGTTCATCGATCCCGTCCTGAACGAGAAGACGCGCACGGTCAAGGTCCGCGTCAACGCGCCGAACCCGGAGGGGAAACTGCGGCCGGGCATGTTCGTGCGGGCCGTCGCCCGGGCGAAGGTGGCCGAGGGCGGCCGCGTCATGGACCCCGACCTGGCGGGCAAGTGGATCTGTCCGATGCACCCGGACGTCGTCAAGGAGGAAGCGGGGTCGTGCGACATCTGCGGCATGCCGCTCGTGCGGACCGAGTCGCTCGGCTACGTGCCGGTCGACCCGGCGAAGCGCGAGGCGCCGCTCGTGATTCCGGCCACCGCGCCGCTCCTCACCGGCACGCGGGCGGTGGTCTACCGGGTCGTGCCGGACACCGAGAAGCCCACCTACGAGGGCCTCGAGATCGTCCTCGGGCCGCGCGCCGGCGACTGGTACATCGTCCGCAGCGGCCTGACGGAGGGCGATCTGGTGGTCACGAACGGCAACTTCAAGATCGACAGCCAACTCCAGATCCAGGCCAGGCCCAGCATGATGACTCCCGAAGGGGGCGGGGCGGGGGCCGGTCACGCCCACGGCGCCGCGGAATCCAAGAAAGGGCCCGGCCGGCCGGCCGTCGAGGTGCCCGGCGCGGTCAGGGAGCAATTCGTCCGGATTCTCCGCATCGCCAAGGAGGTCCGCGCGGCGGTCGAGGGGGACGACTTGGGGGCTGCACGGAAGGCGTTCGCCGAACTCGGCGAGGCCCTCCAGGCGGTGGACATGAAGGCCCTCGCCGGCCACGCGCACATGCTGTGGATGGAACTGGCGATGCTCCTCGAGAACGACGCCGTCGAAGGGCGGGAGGCCCCCACGCTGGACGACGCCCGGCGCGTAGCGGAGACGCTGACCGAGCACGTCCGTCGGTTCTCGGCCGGGTTCGGTCTCCGGGGGGAGTCACGGGCCGCTGTCCCGGAGCCGCTCCCTGCCGCCGTCCGAAGCGCCCTGGCCGGCGTCTACACCGCCTACCTGGATGTCCAGGAAGCCCTGGCGCAGGACGAGAAGGAGCCTGCCGTCGCGGGCGCCGAAACGCTCGCCTCGGCGGTGAAGGCGGTTCCGGCGGAGCCCTTGCCGCAGGCGGACCGCGACGTGTGGACGGCCCACCGGGCGGACCTGGACAAGGCCGTGTCGGAAATGCGCCGGGCCCAAAACATCGAGGCGGTGCGGCAGGCGTTTGCCCTGGTTTCGGAGTCGCTGGCGGCCGTGGCCGGCCGGTTCGGCTCGCCGATGGACGGGCCGCTGTACCGATTGCACTGTCCGATGGCGTTTTCGAACCGGGGTGCGGATTGGCTTCAAACCGACCGGGAGGTCCGGAACCCGTACTTCGGCAGCGCGATGCCCAAGTGCGGCGAGGTCCAGGCGGCCTTTGAACCGGTGACGACGGCCGCCGAGGGGGGCCACGCGCATGACTGAACCACGTGACCTCACACCGGAGGGTTTGTCGCCCGAGCAGCAGTCGTGGATCGGTCGTATCCTCGGCTTCGTCCTGCAGAATAAACTGGTCGTTCTTCTCTTCGTTGTGTTCATCGTGGTCGTCGGGGTCGCGATGGCGCCGTTCGACTGGGACCTCGGCCCTTGGCCACGCAGCCCCGTGCCGACGGACGCGATTCCCGACATCGGCGAGAACCAGCAGATCGTGTTCACCGAATGGATGGGTCGCTCGCCGCAGGACGTGGAGGACCAGGTCTCCTATCCGCTGACCGTGGCATTGCTGGGCATTCCGGGCGTCAAGACGATCCGGTCGTACTCGTTCTTCGGTTTCTCTTCGATCTACATCATCTTCCGCGAGGACATCGAGTTCTACTGGTCAAGGAGCCGCGTGCTGGAGAAGTTGAACAGCCTGCCCGCCGGCACGCTGCCGCCGGACGTGCAGCCGGCCCTCGGCCCGGACGCGACGGCCCTGGGGCAGATCTTCTGGTACACGCTGGAGGGGATGGACCCCGACGGGAAGCCGGCGGGCGGCTGGGACCTCGATGAACTCCGGACCGTCCAGGACTGGTACGTCCGGTACTACCTGACCGCCGCCGAGGGTGTGGCCGAGGTCGCCTCCGTCGGCGGGTTCGTCCAGGAATACCAGGTCGACGTGGACCCGGATGCCATGCGAGCGTACCGCGTGTCGCTCGACGAGGTCTTCCGCGCGGTGCGCGCCTCGAACATCGACGTCGGCGCCCGGACCATCGAGATCAACCGCGTGGAGTACTTCATTCGCGGCATCGGCTTCATCGAGGACGTGGCCGACATCGAGAACAGCGTCATCAAGATGCACGACAACGTGCCGGTGCTCGTGAAGAACGTAGCGGCGGTCACGACCGGCCCGCTCATCCGGCGCGGCGCCCTGGACAAGGACGGCGCCGAGGCCGTCGGCGGCGTGGTGGTGGCCCGTTACGGCATCAACCCGCTGGCGGCGATCAAGAATGTCAAGAAGAAGATCGACGAGATCGCGCCCGGGCTGCCGACCAAAGTCGTCATCGACTTCGAGCAGGTGACGGCGGCTGAGGTCCGCCGCTGGGCCGACGCCCGCGGCTTCGACGCCTACGACGGCTCCGACCTCGGCCACGGCGCCTGGGTCCGTACGCTTCGCGCCATGCCGCGCGGCGAGTGGCCCGCCTGGGCCACCACCAGCCAGGTCACCGTCGTGCCGTTCTACGACCGGACGGGCCTCATCTACGAGACGCTGGGGACGCTGAACGATGCGCTGGCCCAGGAGATCCTGATCACGCTGATCGTCGTGGTCATGATGGTCATGCACCTCAGGAGCAGCCTGCTGGTGGGGAGCATGCTGCCGCTGGCCGTCCTGCTGTGCTTCGTTGCGATGCGGCTGTTCGGGGTGGACGCGAACATCGTGGCCCTTTCGGGCATCGCCATCGCCATCGGGACCATCGTCGACATGGGCGTCGTGGTGAGCGAGAACATCCTCCGCCACATGGACGAGGCGCCCCAGGGCACGAGCCTGATGACGCTGGTGCACCGGGCGGCGAGCGAGGTCGGCAGCGCCGTCGTGACGGCCGTCCTGACGACCGTCGTCTCGTTCCTGCCGGTGTTCGTCATGATCGGGGCCGAGGGGAAACTGTTCAAACCGCTGGCGTTCACGAAGACGTTTGCCCTGATTGCCTCGATCCTGATCGCGCTGCTGGTCATCCCGCCGGCCGCCCACAGCCTGTTCGGCTTGAAGGTCAAGGGTCGCAAGGTCCGGCTGGGCCTGGGTATTGGTCTGATCACGGCGGGCGCGGTCGTCGGCCTGGCGGTGGCGTGGTGGGCCGGGCTCGTGGTGGCGGTGCCGGGCCTCTACCTGCTCGTCAAGCCGCACGTGCCGGGTTGGGTGGCGCGGTACGCCCCCTTGGCCGCTAACCTGGCGATTGTGGTGGTCGTGGGGCTGGTCCTGAGCGCCTACTGGGAGCCGCTGGGCCCGGAGCGGGGCTTCGTGCGGAACGCCGTCTTCGTCGGCGCCCTCGTCGGCGGCCTGCTGGGCTTCTTCTACGTGTTCCGCCTGGTCTACCCGTGGGTGCTGCGGCTGTGCCTGGCGCACAAGGTACCGTTTCTGCTGGTGACGGGCGTAGTGCTGCTGTTCGGAATGACCGTGTGGCTGGGGTTCGGCACGATCTTCGGGCCGGTGGCTCGCCTCGCGGGCAAGGTGGGCGTGCCCCCCGAACGGGTCCGGTCAACCGCGTTCTGGACGTGGGGCGAGGAGGTGCTGCCGGGTCTCGGCAAGGAGTTTATGCCGCCGCTGGACGAGGGCTCGTTCCTCCTGATGCCGACGACGATGGTCCACGCCTCGATCGGCGAGGCCACGGACATTCTGGCCACCCAGGACCAGGCGCTGGCGGCCGTGCCGGAGATCGACCGGGCGGTCGGCAAGATCGGCCGCGTGGAGTCGCCGCTCGACCCGGCCCCGATCTCGATGATCGAGACCGTCATCAACTACAAGTCGGAGTACGTAACCGACAAGGCCGGCCGGCGGACGACGTTCCGGTTCAACCCGAACGGAACGGACCTCTTCCGCAACGAGGCAGGGGAGCCCGTGCCGGCGCCGGACGGCGAGCCGTACGTCGTCCAGGGCAAGTTCGTCCGGGACGACGCGGGCCGCCTCATCCCCGACCCGGACGGCGTGCCGTTCCGTCAGTGGCGCCCGCCGCTGGATCCGGAGTTGAATCCGGGACGCGACTTCTGGCCGGGCGTCAACTCCCCCGATGCCATCTGGGACCTGATCGTCGAAGTGACGCAGATCCCCGGCACGACGTCGGCGCCGAAACTCCAGCCCATCGCCGCACGCATCGTCATGCTCCAGAGCGGGATGCGGGCGCCCATGGGCGTCAAGGTCAAGGGGCCGGACCTGGAGACCATCGAGGAGGTGGGCCTCGCCATCGAACGCTTCCTTAAAGAGGTGCCGGGCGTCCAGTCCAACACCGTCATCGCCGACCGCATCGTCGGCAAGCCGTACCTGGAGATCGTCCCCGACCGGGTGGCCCTCGCGCGCTACGGCGTGCCGATCCGGGCGTTCCAGAACGTGGTGGAGGTGGCCATCGGCGGGCGGCCGATCACCACGACCGTCGAGGGCCGCGAGCGGTTCCCCGTGCGCGTCCGGTACCTGCGGGAACTCCGCGACCGGCCCGACCGGATGGACGACATCCTCGTACCGGCGGCCGACGGCACCCAGATTCCGCTCGAACAGGTGGCCGACATTGAGTACGTCCGCGGCCCCCAGGTCATCAAGAGCGAAGATACGTTCCTCACGGGGTACGTCATCTTCGACAAGAAGGCCGGCCGCGCCGAGGTCGACGTGGTCGAGGAGTGCCAGGCGTATCTTCAGGAGAAGATCGACAGCGGCGAACTCGTCCTGCCGCGCGGCGTCAGTTACACCTTTGCCGGCAACTACCAGAATCAGATCCGCAGCCAGAAGACCCTGATGGTCGTCCTGCCGATCGCGCTGTTCCTGATTTTCCTGATTCTGTACTTCCAGTTCAAGTCGATCCCGACGACGCTGCTCGTCTTCTCGGGCATCTTCGTGGCATGGGCGGGCGGGTTCCTGCTCCTGTGGCTGTACGCGCGTCCGTGGTTCCTCGACGTCTCGGTCTTCGGCGTCAACATGCGGAACCTGTTTCAGGTCCACCCCATCAACCTGAGCGTGGCCGTGTGGGTCGGGTTCCTGGCCCTGTTCGGCATCGCCTCGGACAACGGCGTCATCGTGTCGACGTATCTGGACCAGGTGTTCCGCAGTCAGACGCCGGCATCGGTCCGCGAGATGCGCGAGGCGACGCTGGTGGCGGCCGAGCGCCGCGTGCGGCCGTGCCTCATGACCACCGCGACGACCATCCTGGCCCTGATTCCCGTCCTGACGAGCACCGGCCGCGGCTCCGACGTCATGGTGCCGATGGCCATCCCGTCGTTCGGCGGCATGCTCGTCGTGCTCATCAGCATCTTCGTCGTGCCCGTCCTGTACTGCACCGTCAAAGAGTTCCGCCGACACACGGGCATTTCGGAGACGTGGATCGGCGTGTTCCTGATCGCGACAGCCCTCGTCGGCTTCCTGCCCATTGCGGTGTACTGTGCCGGGCACGACCTGTTCGTGCGGCTTCGAGGACGACAGGAGAACCGGTGATGTCGGGGATGGATGGCCGTGGGGCCCGACGGAACAGGCCGAGAGGCAGGGGCCGCACCGTGAGACCCGGCGATGCACATGAACCCCCTGGCGCCGCGCCGCGCGGTTGGGGGTCGTTGACCGTACGTCTGGCGGTCGCGGTGGTCTTGACGGTCCTCGCGGTCGTTGGGGCCGGGGCGGCCGTCGACTATCACAACGAGTATCACGTGCATTTTGAAAGGGTGTTCGCCTCGCTGGAGGAACAGGCCAGGGCCCTTCAGGTGACGCGGGGTCGGATCCGCAGCGACCAGGCGTTTGCACGATACGTGAACGACCTCTGCGCCCAGATGAACGAATTCGTCTCGCCCGGTCACCACATCCTGGTCCTGGATGCCCGGGGCAACGTCGTCGCCAGTACGCGCCACCACAGCGGCGTGGAAGTGGAAAGAGCCCTTCTGGAGGCGCCTCCGGGCGCCAGGGTGTTGACCGTCGGCGACCATCGCCTCGCGCAGGTTCGTGTGCGCGATGAAGACGGCGCAACCATCGTGTTGGCCCAATACCTGGACCGCGTGGAGCGGATTCTCCGCGGGCAACTCCTCCGTTCGGCGCTCATCGCCGCCGTCACGAGCGCGGCGCTCATCGGGCTGATCTTCCTGGCCATTCACGTGTGGGTTCTCAAGCCGTTCGGCGCCTTGCACGAGGCAAGCCGGGCGTGGGCCGACAGAGATTTCTCGGCCCGTGCGCCGGAAAGCGGGACGACCGACCTGCGGGCCCTTGCGGCCCAGTTCAACGAGATGGCGGCCCAATTGGAGACCCACCAGCGGGAGCAGCATGCGGAACTCGAGCGGGCCCGCGCGATCCAGCACGGCCTGCTCCCCCAGGGGTTGCCTGACGTCGCCGGCGTGACCTTTGCCGCCGCCTACCATCCCGCCGAGTACGTGGCGGGCGATCTGTACGACATCTTTGAGTTGCCGGACGGGCGGACGGCGGTCGCGATCCTCGACGTGTCCGGCCATGGTATTGCGGCGGCCCTGCTCACCGGCGCGGTCAAGATCTCCCTGCACCGCCGGCTCGAGGTCTGCGAGGGTCCGGGTGACGCCCTCCGCCTCGTGAACGGCGACCTGCTGGCCTGGGTGCCCCAGGACCGCTTCGTCACGGCCTGCGTGGGCGTGTGGGATACCCGCTCCCAGACGTGGACGTACGCCTCGGCCGCCCATCCGGGTGGTCTGCTGGTGTCGGACGAACAGGTCAAGCCGCTGGCGTCGACGGGACCGCCGCTCGGTATCCAGACAGAGGTCACGTGGGACGAACAGCGCGTGGCGCTCGCCCCGGGCGACCGCCTCCTTCTCTATACCGACGGTGTCACCGACGCCGGGCACCCGGGAGAAACCCTGGGCGAAGACGGCCTGCGGCAAATCGTCCGGCAAACGTCCGGCGAGGACCTGGACCGGCAAGTCGAGGCGGTGACCCAGGAGGTCCTGTCGCGGAGCCGCACCGGCTTGGCCGACGACGCGACACTGCTTGCCTTCCGGGTACAAGCGGTCACATGACACGAAGAAGCCCGCTCGCGTGGGCGTTCGAAAGGATAGGGATTCCGGGAACGGCCGCCTTGGCCCGTCCGTTTATGACGTGAGAGGCAGGGGTCCTTGCGTTTCCTCTGGCGGAAACCGGCAGCGCCCGCCCCGGACGGGCGACGGGTTACAGGAAAGGGGAGCAGCGATGAATACGCACTGGTTTAGCGGCCTGTTTATCGCGGTCCTGGGTGCCGGCGTGGTGGCAGGGTGTGGCGGATCGACCACCCGGCCCGAACCAACGACCGGCCACGTCATTCCGTTTATCGATGGGCGCTTCGTCGGCTCGGAGTTTCCGGACATCACCTTTGTGGACCGGCAGGGCAAGTCTCGCAGGCTTTCCTCGCTCTATGCGGACGCGACGATTCTGGCGTTTCTGGAACGCCCCTGTGCCTCTTCTGACTCGGGGCTGGTGGCCCACACGTCGGAATTCGGACAGCGGATAACCGTTGTGGAAATCACCACGCCGCCGGCTGGATGCGAAGCACACAAGCAATGCGTGATGACACGCGCAGACAGAGGCAGCCATTTGGTCTCGTTGTGCGACGGCGAGGGCCTTGTGCGCGACTGGCTGGGTCTGGCCACCCCGGACGCCGTATTTGTCCTCGACAGGCATGGAAAGGTAGAGGCCTCCGGACGCATGGAGGACTTTGCATGGCTGCGGCGGAGGGCCATTGACACGGCACTCGAGGCCAAGCCGGCAACCGGCGAGCGATATGAAGAGTGGCTGGGGTTCACGCCGTACTGAGGTGCTTGAATGGTAACGATGCAGGGCGAATGGGCAACCTTCCGCTTCATTCACGGTGCAGCCGGGGCCTGCACCAGGGGCGCCGCAGCGCCTATCCAGGGTGTACCAGGGGCAGAGCCTACGCTCGTAGGCGGACAGGCGTGAACGCCTGGGCCCAGCGTGGCCAGCCCGGCAGCCTCCCCCCGCTGTCGGGCTTCCGCCTTTGCGTAGCAAGCGCCGCCGCCGACCCCCTCGTCGCGTTCTCAAAGGCCGATCCCTGGGGCATGGTCGACAGAAAGGCCGACGGCGGTCGTCGGCCGGAGACTATCCGGGAAATCCCGGTCACAGCGGGCGCGGTCACCGTCAATCAGGGGCATGGGGCTCGGCGCCAGCCCCCGCGGCGTCGTCCGCGATCGGGGCCTCGGCCTGGAAGATGGCGTGATTCACGCCGAACTTGTCGTGCACGAGCCGCCCCAGGTGCCGCTCCAGGGCCGTCAGTTCGTTCACCGTGAGCGAGCCGTCAACCTCCAGAATGGCCGTCATCGCCAGCATGCCGCTCGTGATTTCCCAGACGTGCAGGTCATGGGCGCCGCGGACGTGCGGGTCCGCCTCCACGAGCGCCGCCTCCAGGGCCGCGAGGTCGACGCCGGGCGGGGTGGCCTCGAGCAGGATCCGGCCCGACGCCGCCAGAAGCCGGATCGACCACCACCCGATGACCCCCGCGATGACGAGGCTGAGGACCGGGTCGATCGCCACGACGCCGGTCGTCATGATCACCCCCGCCCCCGCGACCACCGCCACCGACGACAGCGTGTCGCCGAGCATGTGCAGGAAGGCGCTGCGGACGTTCAGGTCGCCGTGACTCGCGCCCCACAGGAGCAGGGCCGACACGAGGTTCACCGCCAGGCCGCCGACGGCGACGAGCAGCATCTCGAGGCCGGCGATCTCGACCGGTTCCAGGAACCGCATGACCGCCTCGTAGGCAATGTAGACGGTGACACCCGCCAGGAACAGGCCGTTCAGCAGGGCGGCCAGAATCTCGGCCCGGTACAGGCCGAAACTCTGCTCCGGGGCGGCGGGACGGGCGGCCACCCGGATCGCAAAGTAACTCAGCCCCAGCGCAAAGACGTGGGTGAACATGTGGCCGGCGTCGCTGACGAGGGCCAGGCTGCCCGTGAGCACGCCGCCCACGAACTCGACGACCATCATGCCGCCCGTCAGCGCCATCGACACGAGCAGCCGGCGACGCGACAGGCCCCGGTGCACGTGGTGCCCGAGGGCGTCCTCGTGGCCCCCCTCGCCCGGCCCGGCGTGCGGTCTATGATCGTGATTCATCGCGTTCTCGCCGATCGTGTGTGGGTGTAGCATACGCCTGAGAAGCGGATGCGGCCAGCTGTCGCGCCGCACGGCCCCGCCGAAAGGCTTGCGGCCTTACCGCGTTACGCACAGATCGCTTTCGAGACTCCGGGCACGGCCATGCTGGCGGTTCGCGGGATTGAGACGTGCCCAAACTCACTTCAAGCCTTCAGCGGGATTCGCTGTCAGTTCCCAGCGCCCACCAGAGGCGCCGACGCGAGGTGCGGCGCGCCTCCTGAAAACCGGCCTGCGAATGGCGATGAGCATCGTCGCGCGCCATGTCAGGTCCAGACCCTTCCGTTATGCGCCGCCGACGATCTCACCCAGGGGCGGTGTCCATGACGCGGATGAAGGCGCCCTTTGTGTCAGATCCGCCTCCGCAGCCTGAACCGGACGGTGGTCTCGGTTCCATCCCGCCGCAGGACCAGCGTGATCTGTTTGCCGTCCTCACGCTGAAGCACGTCCCGCAGTTCCCAGATCTCCGCGGCCGGAGCCGCGATGCCATTGACCGACAGGATAATGTCGTTCGGTCGAATACCTGCTTCCTCGGCGGGGCTTCCCTCGTCCACCGTGTGCACCACGGTCCGCCCGCGGACACGCAGCAGGTGCAGGCCGCTCATGTCCGCTTCATCACACTCCCCCCATTCCGTCCCCTTCACCAGATACATCTTCCGACCGGGAAAGTCCAGAGTGGCCCGAAACCGCCGCATCCAGCCCCACCCCAAAGTGGGGACGCTGGTGCGCCCCAGGATCAGGTCTTCACAGACGAAACTCCCAACGGTGACGACGGGCAGGCGAGCCTCGCGGTAAAACATCGTCCCGGCAGCCGTGGCGGCCAGGGCATCGACCGTGGTGAGATCCAACTCTCTGACTACCTTATCGAATACTGGTTCTGGCAGACCGACACTGCGAGCCATGGCCGTGTCGAGGAGGAACTCCGACTCAGAGTCCGGCGGCAGCCGAGCGGGGACAAACGGCGCTCCATGGCGCATCTTGAGCGGGATCGCCTCTCCCCATTCGGGGTAGGCGCCGTGGTCCGACTCCAGAAACCGGACTTCGCTGTGGTCGGGGTCGATTTGGACGACGTAATCCCTGAGGACGCTCATACCCACAATCCCTCGGACATCAAGCCCCGTGCTATACCGGATCATCGTCATATCGAAGCAGACCACCGGACCGCCTTCTCCAAGATCAATGGGGCCCAGGGAGGCATTCGGCGGAGAGTAGAGGTTGAAGCGAGTCGGCTTGTCGGCTGTGCCGGCGACTTGGGACCCCACAGAGTCGCCCAGACGGTGCCTGAGCGACTCGTCGAAGACGCACCACGTGGCAGCCGTATCCAGAATGAAAAGATGCTCCTCGCCATCCATCGTTACGGGTAAGGCAATGAGCAGGGCATCGGGTCGGAAGGCAAACCGGGCGATGATGTTTGGTTCACCGGTCGCTCGCGGCCGCATCACGTGCTGACGCCTCGCGCAGCCACCAGCGGCCAGAACCCATACCGCCCCAAGAAACAGCCACGGGGGCCATTTGCTCGACGCACGGACTGGATCTGTCAAGCGTACCATGAGAGTGTCGTAATACGTCGCCTTAGCGCACTGGCCGACGTCCCCTGCGGCGGCGCGGGCCGACGTAGCGCTCGGGGTCGGCCGCGAAATTAGCGCGGCAGCAGTCCGCGCAGAAATAGTAGGTCTTTCCGCCATACTCGTACGCCGTGACGGCGGCCCGCTTGCTGATCGCCATCCCGCACACCGGGTCCTTGACCGGCCTGTCATGTCGTCCCTTCTGCATCCTGACACCTCCTCCGAAGGATATGCAAGGCCTTCACAATTTAAACGGCCGGGCACCCAACGGCGTTCCATCGGCCTGCGGACGGGTGGCCTGCTGGTTCCGGTTCGCTTGACGACCGCTGCCGATCGTGCCAGAATGGCCAGGGACCCCGGCTGAACCGGGGAACGAATTCTCCCTCCCGAACGTTTGCAACAGTAGAAGGCCGACGCAATGGCCGACAGAAAGGACTTCGAGGCCGCCGCGCTGCCGCACCTCGATGCCGTCTACCGTGCGGCCTACGCTCTGTGCGGCAACCACGCGCAAGCCGAGGATCTGGCCCAGGCGACGTTCTTGCGGGCCTGGAAGCGTTTCGACTCGTATCGGCCCGGCACGAACTGCAGGGCCTGGTTGCTCAGGATTTTGCGGAATCGCTGGATTGACATGCTTCGACACAGAGGAGTCACCGGGCCGATGGCGCCGCTGCCGGAGGATCTGGCGGCGGAGGAAGCAGGACCAGTGGAAACGTCCTGGTCGAACGCCGAGGACGTGTTGGAGAACTTCTCCG
Source organism: Phycisphaerae bacterium (assembly GCA_046483505.1). Classification (GTDB taxonomy): domain Bacteria; phylum Planctomycetota; class Phycisphaerae; order FEN-1346; family FEN-1346; genus BS750m-G62. Next base: position 15,938 of record JAWODB010000189.1, on the reverse strand, counting down.
ACGAACAGGTCATCGCGGCGCTGCGGGAACTGCCCGACGATCAACGGTTGGCCCTGTTCTTACTTGACGTCGAAGGGCTCACCCAGGAGGAGGCGGCCGACGTGCTGGACGTGGCTGTCGGAACCGTCAAGAGCCGGACCAGCCGCGCCAGGCGCGCCCTGCACGAGCGGCTGTTCGGCCGCGCCAGGGACTTGGGGTGGGTGGAACGCAAACCATGACGCACCTGACCGACGAAGAACTCGAGGCCATTCTGCTGGGGGATGCCGATGGGCATTCCCACCTGGAGGTCTGCGCACTTTGTCGCAGCAGGCTCGAAGCGCTGCGAGCGGTCCGGGGGCGCCTGCGGAAAGCCTTCGACGGCATTCAAAGCAGCGACGTGCTGAGACAGACGATCCGTGCCAACCTGGGTCAGACCGCCGACGAATCCGGGCGACAGCCCGTGGCCATGCACGCCGCCCGTTCCGTCCTGGTTCGGCTCTGGCCGGTGCTGGCGGCGGCGGCCGTCCTGGCGCTGGCTGTTCTCGTGACGGTCCAGTTGTATCGCCCGCCGAGTGCGGCGGCCGCCCAGATGGAACTTGTCACCATCCACCAACAGAATCTTTCCGCCCACGGAGCGTTCTATGCCGAGGCCGATCCCGCCAAACTGGCCGAGTACTTCAAAACACATCTCGGCTTCCAGCCCAGGTTCCCGCATCTTGGAGAGGGCCTTCGATTGAGGGGGTGCTGCAAGGCCCACTTCCGCGACGAGATTGTCGGCAGTTACGTGGTTGAGACTCCGCAGGGTGTGATATCGGTCATCGTTGTGACTGACACGCCGAAATCGCTCGGCCTGCGAGCGGTTCCGCGGGAGGGCAAGCCGTCCGTCCTGGCAGGTGCCTACGCCCGATGCCGGCTCGCCGCCAGGCGGGTGGGCGACTACACGTACTGTGTCGTGGGCGAAACGTCCCTCGACCTGCTGGCCGACCTGCTCGACCGCCTGGTGACCCCCGAACGGGATTGAGGCTTTCACGCCACGCCGGCTCGCCTGAACGAATCTGGCCGGGGTGCGGCACCGAATCCCGAAACGCCGCACTGAAAATGCGCCGTAAGCGTCCCGCCGCTCCTTCGCGCGGGCGAAAGGCTGCCGGCACGCAACCACTTCTTCGCTCCGTCCGCTGCAACTGTCTTAGCCTCGTTGCGCTGCCCACCGCGTACGTCACCACCCACTGCCGCGCAGGTTTCTACGAGGCTCGTTGAATCCCGACAGGTCCCGCAGACATAATCGTACATGCGCCCGATGAAGGGTTCCGGACCCTCTTCTGGCCCCAGGGGGACGGGGTTATCGCGTGGTCCTCTCCCCCGCCGCCGGGGCGGCGCTGATGGCCCTCTCGACGGTCATCGTGGCCATCAACGCCCGGTTCCTTCACGTCGAGCGCGAAGACGGCGTAGAACAAACCGAACCTCCGGACACGCGGGCCGGATCGGAACCCGAAGAGGAGCGCCGAGGAATGAAGACCGATCCCGTTTGTCGGATGCAGGTGCCCGAAGACGAGGCCTGTACGGCGGAGTACGAGGGCGAGACGTATTACTTCTGCTCCCAGGGGTGCCGGGACAAGTTCCTGCACGCCCACCCTCGCCAGGAGCCCCGGACCGCCTATGACCTCCTCATCATCGGCGGCGGCCCGGCCGGCATGACGGCGGCCGTGTATGCCGACACGTTGAACATCGACGCGTTCGTCGTCACCGGGGACCTGGGCGGCCAGGCCATCGACAGCACCAAGATCAAGAACTACATGGGCTTCGATTTCATCACGGGTCCCGAACTCGTCGAGAAGTTCAAGGATCAACTCCTCCACTCGCACTACGTGGATCACCGCATCGCGGAGGTCGAGAAACTCGAACCCGCCGAGGACGGCTATCGCGCCACGCTCGCCGACATGAGCACCTGCACGGCCGGGGCGGTCATCCTTGCCACCGGCATGCGACGGCGCAAACTCGGCGTGCCCGGCGAAGAGGAGTTCCAGCGCAAGGGGGTCTTCTACCCCAACGTCCAGGACGTTTCGTTCGTGCAGGGCAAAGACGTGCTCGTGGTGGGCGGCGGCAACTCGGGCATGCAACTCGTGGAGACCCTGCTGCCGGTCGCCCGGCAGATTCACGTCGTGTCGGACCTCCCGTTGACGGCCGATTCCTCGCTCGTCGAGCGGGTCGCCGCCTCCCGCCGCGTCCACCGGTACGAAGGGTACAAGGTCCGGCGGATCGAAGGCGACGACACGGTCCAAAGTGTCGTGATTCACAAACTGGCCGAACCCGAAGAGGCCACCCTGAATGCGCGCGGCGTCTTCATCGCCATCGGCCTGCACCCGAACGCGACGCTGGCGGCCGGCCTTGCGGATCTGAACGACCGCGGCGAGATCGTCATCGGCCCGGACTGCTCGACGGGCCGGCCGGGGCTTTTCGCCGCCGGCGACGCCACCAGCGCCTACGGCAAGCGGATCATCATCGCCTCCGGCGAAGGCGCCAAGGCCGCCCTGGCGGCCAAACAGTTCTTGCTCCATAGATGAACCGGGGCACTGGCTCCGAGAGCGTTCTGGCCCGTTGACGCTTTCGACGCATTCATGTTGCGGTTTCAGTCGCCTTTCTAAACCGCGGTTATGCTGCTTTTCCCTACGCACACGCAGCATCAAAGACACCGTCCCCGTTCCAGGTGAACCGCAGCCGGATACCCGCGTTCGTGGAAGAGGACTCCCGCGGAACCGGTCGTGGGACAATGCAGGAACGTGCCCCCGCTACCAAGCCAAGTCACGCAGGGACAGGCACTTAGGCCTGTCCCTGTTCTTTGGGGCCCGGAGCGACTGTAGCAGAATTGTAGCAAATTCGTACCGCTTCGGCCCGTCCGGGACAGGCCATGGCACGCCGAAAGGACGTTCGCCATGGCCAGCATCTACAAACGTGGCAGCATATGGTGGATCCACTACCTGGTCGAAGGGCGCTCCGTCTCGCGGTCTCTGAAGACGACCAACAAGCGGATTGCCCAGGACATCAAGAAGAACCTGGAGGCCCTGGAGGTCACGGGCCAGTTGCCCCGGCCCTCCAAGACGCCCGTTGGCCCGCTCCTGCAGGCCTATTGCGAGTACCTGGCACGCACGCAGACGTCCCAGGGCGCCCGCAAGGACCGGTCGTACCTGCGGGCGTGCTTCGGCCCGTGCTGCCCGGCCCTGGAGCCCGACCTGCCCGTACCGCACAAGTACCGCAAGCCGGACGACCCCGTGCGGAAGGCAAAGGACCCCCTCGTCAAGCGCCATGTCCGCGTCCGGACGCTCGAGCAGGTGACGCCCGCCGTGATCGCCTCCTTCGTCCGCACGCGGGTCGTGCACGACGGCCTGTCCGCCAGCCGCAGCTGTAGTAATGGTACTCGTCATCGGCCGGTGACGGTGTCCTGTCACGGCCTCGGGCCGGTGGAAGCCAGGCGGGGAGGGCCGGTTCGACGGGGCCGTGTATCCTCTCGCGACGCTCCGGGCCAACCTGGTGTCTGTGACGGTGCAGCCGTTTCGCCCAAGGGCCGGGGGCGTCGTCCTTCCGCGACGCGTAAGAGCGCGCGGCGGAGTGTGGACTTCGAGTCGCACCCCCTCTATGATGGCCGGCGCCTGCGGGGGGTGCGAGGCCTCCCTTCAGACAGTCACGCCGCCGGCGTTAAGGAGCCTTCCGAGCCGATGCCTGATCTCCACGCGCTGCGTCTTCTCAGGGATGCCGTCGTCGCTGCCCTCGTGGTACTCGTCTTCGTCGTCTGCCCCGCGCCGGCGGACGCATCTACATGCATCACGGCGGGCGCATCCAGGGACCCGTGTGGATCCATCACAACGTCGTCGAGAACGTGGACCGCAACTTCGTCTGGATGAACGAGGGCCTCGCCGAGAACATCCACGTCTACCACAACACGGTCTTCTGCGCCGAGGCCGGCGACCGCGCCGGCCACCTGCTCGACGCGTATACGGCCGAGCGCCTCAGCGGCTGGGTCTTCCAGAACAACATCGCCGTGGCGGCGCCGAGCCGGCCGCGGCAGGTGCATCCCATGAAGCGGGGCGTGCCCACGAAGATGACCGTCACGCACAACCTGTTCGTGAACTTCAAGGAGGTGCCGGAGGGCAATCTCGAAGCGGAGTCGCCCGGCCCCCGGTGCGACGGCGCCAAACCGGTGCCGTTCTTTCTGCCGGCCGGCGCATCGAGCCCGGTGGTCGACCGCGGGGTCGACGTCGGGTTCCCGTTCCGCGGGAAGGCGCCGGACCTCGGCGCCTTCGAGTACGGCGTGAAGCCGTGGACGCTCCAGGACATCCCGCAGCCGTGAGTCGCCTTGACGACGGATTAGCACTCCAACGCTAAGTCGGCCATTTGCGCGGTGGGTCTGGGCACCCACCGCGCCCGAAACGCCTCTCACAGGGCTGCGCGGCGGGTATCCCTCGGCTGCGCTCGGGACAGGCTCCGGCCCGCCGCGCACGAGTTAGCGTTGTAGCGTTAGGGGACGAAGGCGGGCGGCTACTTCAGGCACACCACCTTGCCGTCCGTGGTGGAGACGAGCACGCCGCCGCCGGTCAGGGCCATGCCGTCGAGCACCGGCGGCGCGGGCAGGCGGCAGGCGGCCCGCCGGCCGCCGTCCTGGCGGGAGATGATCTGGAACGTGCCCGGCGCTGCGTCGGCGTCCGTTCCCGGCAGGCCGTCTCCGCCGGCGACGAGCAGGGCGTCGCGCGAGAGGACCAGGGCCCGCGCGACGAAGGGCAGGGGTTCGGACCACGTGATCTCGCGGCGTCCGCCGCGGCCGCGTTTCTTCTTGTCCTCCGGCCCGGGCTTCGGCGAGCGGACCTCGGCAAAGACCTTGTAGTCCTTCGCCGCGTCGGGCCGCACGTGCCCCGCCCCCGCGCGGTACGTCATGCGTCCGTAGCCGTAGATCATCTCGCCGCCGTCGTAGACGAGAAGCCGGCCGGCGGGCGTGACGTTGCCGATGCGCGGCCAGCCGCCGTACCCGCTCATCATCCGGGTGCCGTAGATCCAGTAGGTCCGGTGCCACCAGGTATCGTCCAGGAACCCGCCGGGGGCGTAGAGGTGGGGGAGGCCCTTGTTCTGCCGGCTGAGGCGGGGCAGGAAACGCAGATGACGCATGTACACGTTTCCGTCCTGCATCGAGAGGAGGCCGGGCAGGGCCGCCGCCTTGATCACGTTCTTGCCGTCGGCCCTCTCGTCCGCGGTGATGGTGGCCGTGTGGCGCGGCTCGCCGGTCTCGGCGTCCAGGGCGTAGAGGCGGATGCCGCCGTCCAGATGGGACGAGCGGCCCGCGGCGCAGTAGACGGTGGCCTTCCCGCCGGACGCCTCGCGGTCGACGAGGACGGCCCCGTGCACCGGCCAGGCGGACTCCAGTTGGCCGTAGGCGAAGAGCCGGCGGTCCGCCGGCGCGGCCCGGAACCGCCAGACGAGGGCGCCGTCGTCGGCCCGGAGGCAGGTGACCGAGCCGCCGCGGGTCCCGAACAGGCACAGGTTCCCGCAGAGCGTCGGGGGCGAGTCGATGCGGCCGTCGGCGACGAACGTCCATTTGTCTGTTCCGTCGTCGGCATCGAATGCGCGAAGCGTGTGCCGGTCCGTCTCGGCCACGTAGACGGTGCCGCCGGCGCAGACGGGTGCCGTGAGGGGTGCCGCGCACGTCGCGGTCCACGCGGGCTTCGGCGCCGGGGGCGCCTCGATGGCCTGGTAGCCGCTGCGGCGGGCGTCGCGGCGATAGGTGGGCCAGTCGGCCCGAGCCGCCGCACTGGCGACCTTCGTGCCGTAGGCGGGGCCCTTCACGAGGCGGTCGGCGGCCTCGGCCTCCGTCTCCGGGGCGGCCGAGACCGGCGCCAGCGTGTTGAAGCCATTGAGTTTCTCCTCCACGTGGCACGCGCACGAATGGACCGGGGCGTACACGAGACCGTTCGCCGGCATCACGCCGTACTGGCAGGTCCCCCGGACCCACCAGTGCCCGCTGCCGGTGCCCTTTGCCGGGTCGACGAACTCGATGCCGTCGCGGCCGAGGATGAGGAACCGGCAGGTGGCCTTGTTCCGGTGGCAGCGGTTGTGTCCCATCCGCAGGTTGTAGAGTTCTTTGTTATGAGGAAGTTCGACCTTGACCTCGCCGGTCTTCAGGTCGCGGCCCTTGGTGAATCCGGGGTGATTCCTGCTCCGCACGTGGCCGGCCCAGACCAGGCCACCCACGACGAAGATGTCCATCGGGATGGTGTAGTTCTCGAAGGCCGGCGCCCGCCACAGTTCCTTGCCGTCGTCCAGGGCGAAGGCGACGAGTTCGCCCGGCTGCGGGTCCATCTGGTGATGGTTGTCCATGATCCAGGCGCTGCCCTTCTCGGGCGGCTCGCCGATGTTGTCGTTCGGCATGCGGTCGCCGGTGACGACGACGCCGTCGTGGACGACCAGGGTGGGGGTGGCCCAGGAGAATCGGCTGACGGCCACGGGCCGCCGGGCCCGCCACCGCTCCTTGCCGGAGGCGGCGTCGAGGCAGACGACCTCGCCGGTGGTCTGGAAGCAGAGACGCCCCTCGGCGACGGCCATGGTGGCGGGCATGATCTCGGCGGCGGGCTGGTCGTCGCGGTCGCACCAGCGCCGCTTGCCGGACGCCGCCTCGAACGCCATCACCCGCTGCGTGCCGTACATCGACAGCGGCTCTTTGGGGAACTGGTATCCCTTCTGTTTGGGCGCCCGCGTGTTGAACCACTGTTTGCGGGCCACGTGGTCCTCGGCGGTCATGTCGTCGGCCAGGACGTAGAGCGTGCCGCCGTCGTAGAGGAGTTCGCGTGCCCCCTCGCTGCCGTCGAGGCGAGCGAGCGTCTTGCCGGTCGCGGGGTCGATGGCGATGACCGGCTCACCGTAGTTGAGCGCGACGTAGAGCCGCCCGCCGCCGACGACCATCCGCCGGCCGATCTCGGGCGGGCCGCTGCGGAACCCGCGCAACTGCGATTCCCAGCGCTTGACCGGCCGGCGCCACAGGCGGACGCCGCTGAAGGCGTCGCGGGCCACCAGTTCCCACTGCGGCGGCAGAAAGACCGAACTGATCGGACCCGCGTCGTGGATGTAGAACACCCGGCCGCCCGCCGACACCATCGCCGACACGCTGCCCAGGTGTTCGTGGCTGCGGGCGTACCGCGGGCCGCACGTCCAGCGCAGTCCCCGCGGCGGCGCGACGACCCTGTCCTGCGAGACGGCGTTGTTCGACGCGTCGTACAGGTAATGCGTCCAGGCGTCGATGTCCGCCGGCGTCGGCGCCTGGGTGACGCGGACATCGTCGCGGCGGGCATCCACGAGGACGCCGCCGGGCGCCAGGCACCGCTGCATCTCGGCGTCCGGGACCGCGGCGTCGCCGTCCGTCACGACCAGGACGTTGACGAGGTCGTCCACGAAGGGCAGGCGACCTGCCGCGAGGCGGCCGGCGGTGACGCAGCCGTAGAGGCCCTGCTGTGCCAGGTGCTCGCGTGCGGCCGCGACCGCCCGCGCGTCCGTGTCCAGACCGTGGACGAGGTAGGCGTCGCTCGGGCGGAGGCCGGCCAAGAGGGCGGGGTCGTCGCATCCGAGGACGACGACCAGGCCGCCGCGTGCGCCGGCGGCGTCGAGGACCGCGTCGGCGTCGAGGGCCGCTGCGGCGGGCGCCCACGCCGCCAGGACGGTGAGTGCCGCGAGAACGGTGTGTCGCATGTCGGTCTCCTGCGTGAGGGTCGGAGGCGAGCGATTCGGTGCGTCCCGCGCGGGTCGGACGTGTGTTTGAACCCCGGCCCGGCCTGCGCGTGCCGTCGAAAGCCTCGTGCGGCAGCGTACAGGCAGGCCGCCGCAGCGTCAAGGCGAGAAGGGGCGGCCCGTGGCGCCATGGGGCGGCCGGTGGCGCCATGCCCCGAATTCGCCGCCCGCGTGCGCCGGGGTCGTGCGCCCCCCGCCTCGCGTTGACACGACGCACTGCGGATGGTATGAGAGGTGGGGGCAGATTGTCTCCGGCCCTGGTGCCGGCTCGAGAGAAAGGACGGTTCCGATGCGCCGAACGCCTTCCCGCCGTTTCGCCGCGAGGTTTGCCGGCGTCCTCGCCGTTGGGTGTGTCTGCACGGCCCTCGCCGGGCCGAGCGCGGGCGCCGAGTCCGGTTCGCCGAACGCCGCCGCGTCGGGGGACGGCGTGAACCTGGCCGTCGTCGCGGACCCTTCCGCGTCCTATGTCAGCGGCGACACGTCGCTTGCGGCTCTGAACGACGGCCACGCGCCGGACAGTTCGCACGTGCGCGGCCGGGGGTCGTACGGCAACTGGCCCCGGAAGGGCACCCAGTGGGTCCAGTACGACTGGAGCCGGCCCATCCGCACGCACAAGATCGACGTCTTCTGGTGGGACGACCGCCGAGGCGTCCGGCTGCCGGAGGCCTGCCGGCTGCTCTACTGGGACGGCGACGGTTTCGTCCCCGTGGAGAATCCGTCGGGCCTGGGCGTGGCGGCCGACCGGTACAACACGACGACCTTTGACGAGGTCCGGACGCGGCGGCTGCGCCTCGAAATGGACGGCGATGGCCAGTACTCGACCGGGATTCTGGAGTGGCGGGTGTACGATTCGGGCCACTCGCCGGACTTCCCGCCGATGGTGGCGGCGGGCGTCGACCGCGTCGTCGTGCGGGGTGGGAAGACGTATTTGGCCGGCGACGTGAAGACGCTCGGCCACAAGGGCGGCGAGGCGACCGTGACGTGGCACAAGGTCTCCGGCCCCGGCGAGGTCACGTTCGCCGACGCCGGGTCTCCGACGACGGCGGCCAGGTTCTCCGCCGCGGGCGAGTACGTGCTCGGGTTGACGGCCCGGCGGGGACCGCTGAGCGCCGAGTCCACCCTGAGGGTCCGGGTGGTTCCGCCACCGCCGGCCGAGCCGCTCGATACGGTCCCGACGAAGACGTACAGGATCGACAGCCCCCTGTGGAACGGCCGGGCGAAGGCGCTGATCGTCAACTGGATTCCCCATTGCATCGCGAAGATCTCCGACCCGGACCTGAAGCACGGCGGCATCAACAACTTCGTCGACGCCGCCCGGAAACTCGCCGGCAAGCCGCACGGCAAGCACCGGGGCTACCCGTTCTCCAACGCGTGGGTGTACAACACGATCGAGGCCATCTGCGTGGCGCTTCAGGTCGATCCGCAGGGCGACGCGGAGATCCTCGGGGCCCAGAAGGCCATGAGGGCGACGCTGGAGGACTGGATCCCCAAGATCCTCGCCGCCCAGGAGCCCGACGGGTACCTCCAGACGGCCTTCACGCTGACCGACCGCGAGCGGTGGTCGCCCCGGCACCGCGGCGCGCACGAGGGGTACGTGGCGGGCTACTTCCTCGATGCGGCGGTCGCCCATTACCGCGCGACGAACGGGACCGATGCCCGGCTGTACGAGGCGGCGAAGAACCTCGCCGACTGCTGGGACGACCATATCGGCCCGCCGCCGAAGCAGGCGTGGTATAACGGGCATCAGGCCATGGAGATGGCCCTGGTGCAATTCGGCCGGTTCGTCAGCCAGGTGGAAGGCGAGGGCAAGGGCGAGAAGTACATCCGGCTGGCCAGGTTCCTGCTCGACTGCCGCGAGGGCGGCCACGAGTACGACCAGAGCCACGTCCCCGTGGTCCGTCAGTACGAGGCGGTCGGCCACGCCGTCCGCGCCGTCTACTCCTACGCCGGCATGGCCGAGGTCGCCATGGAGACCGGCGACCTCGATTACCACAGCGCCGTCGCCTCGCTCTGGGACAACATCGTCCACCGGAAGTACTACGTGACCGGCGGCGTCGGCAGCGGCGAGACGTCCGAGGGGTTCGGACCGAACTATTCGCTGCGGCACAACGCGTACTGCGAATCGTGCTCGAGTTGCGGCGAGATCTTTTTCCAGCACGCCCTCAACCGGACGTATCGCGACGCCCGCTACGCCGACCTCTACGAAGAAACGCTTTACAACGCCCTGCTGGGATCGATGGACCTGGAGGGCAAGAACTTCTACTACCAGAATCCCCTCGACGCCCGCGGGTTCCGTTACCCGTGGCACGGGTGCCCGTGCTGCGTCGGCAACATTCCCCGGACCCTGCTGAGGCTGCCCACCTGGACGTACGTGAAGGGCGACGATGGAGTCTACGTCAACCTCTTCATCGGCAGCACGGCGAGGGTCCGCGAGGTGGCCGGCACCGACGTCGAGATGGTGCAGGCCACGGACTATCCCTGGAGCGGGAAGGTGGCCGTGACCGTCAACCCGGCGAAGGAGGCGACCTTCAGCGTCCGGATCCGCGTGCCGCACCGCAGCGTCAGCGACCTCTATACGGCCTCGCCGGCGTGCGACGGCATCGCGTCGATCGCGCTCAACGGCGAGGCGATCACGCCGCCCATCGAAGACGGCTATGCCGTGATCCCGCGCAAGTGGAAGGCGGGCGATACGATCGGCCTCGTCCTCCCGATGAAGGTCGAGCGGGTCCGGGGCATCGAAAGAATCGAAGCGACGCGTGGCCGGGTGGCCCTCCGGTACGGTCCGCTCATCTACCACGTGGAGAACGTGGACCAGGAGATGGACAAGGTCCTCCCGCCGGCGTCGGCGTTGAAGACCGCATGGCGGGGCGACCTGCTGGGCGGCGTGACGGTCATCCGCGGCACGTGGGCGGACGGATCGCCCCTGACGGCCATCCCGTATTACGCCCGGTGCAATCGCGAGCCGCCCGACGGCCGCGACGGCGGCCGTCCCCGCGCCGCCGTCTGGCTGCGGGAGGAATGAGCGGGCGGCGCGGGCCCCGCCGAGGCGAACGCCCGCGCCCGTAAGCCCATCCGAGGAGGCCGGCCATGACACGGCAATCGAATCTTGGCACGCTCGGACTTACCTGCTCGCTCGTGGCGACGGTGTGTGCGGCGCATGCGGCCGCCGGGGCAGGGGGGACCGGGCTCGAAGGCCCGGTCGCGGCCTTCCTCGGCGAGCCGAGCCTCCGGATGCAGCAGGTCTTCAAAGGCGGCCGGTTCCCGAACGTCGTCACGGCGCTCGACGGAACGGTCCTCGCGTTCTGGAACGGCGTCAAGGTGCGGCGGAGCGAAGACGGCGGCACGACCTGGGGACCCGAGATTACCGTCGGCAAGGGCTTCATGGGCGGCGGGGTCACCGTGAACGAGACGAACGGCGAGATCCTGGCCTTCGTGGAGGAGCACCACCCGCCCGCCCCGCTGACGGTCTACCGCAGCAAGGATCACGGCAAGACCTGGGCGCCCCTCGAGGTGACCATCCATCCGGACAGTCGAGGAAACGTCCCCTCCATGCACATGAACGAGCACGGCACCACGCTGCGCCATGGCGAGCACAAGGGGCGGCTGCTGCGTCCCGCGCGCTGGTACGCGGGCAAGAACGCGCGGGACCGATGGCCGAAGCATTACACCACCGCCATCTACAGCGACGACGGCGGCACGACGTGGCACACCAGCGAGCCCTTCCCGGCGTTCGGGACGGGCGAAGCCGCCGTCGCGGAACTCTCCGACGGACGCATCTACTACAATTCGCGCCGGCACTGGGCCCCGGAGGGCGTCAACCCGCGCCGCCGGTGGACCGCCTTCAGCGACGATGGCGGCGAGACCTGGAAGGACCTGGCCATCTGCGAGGTCCTTCCCGACGGGCCGCAGAACAGCAACTACGGGTGCATGGGCGGCCTGGTGCGCCTGCCCGTCCGCGGCCGGGATATCCTGCTCTACAGCAACTGCGACAGCCCCGGCGGCCGCAACCACGGGACCGTATGGGCCAGTTTCGACGGCGGCCGGACGTGGCCGCGGAAGCGCCTGGTCTTCGAGGGCGGCTTCGCGTATTCGTCGCTGGCCGCCGGCCGGCCGGGGACGCCGAGCGAAGGGTGGATGTATCTCCACTTCGAAGGCGGGCCCAAAGGCGGCGGCACCGTGGCGCGGTTCAACCTGAGTTGGCTCCTCAAGGGCGAGAAGACGGGTGACGGCGGCCTGCCGAAATGGCTTCATGCCGCGGGCGAGGCGTTGTCCAACGGCATCGAACTGCCCGACCCCTGGCCGCCTCGCTACGACCGCCGCGTCGACACCACGACGGTCTGGCGGGACCACGACGCCCGAGACCCCGCCCGCCGCTTCAAATATGCCGCCACCGAGGCCGCCGAGGGGTGGGGGCTGACGTACCGCGCCAGCCCCGACGGCATCCACTGGTCGCAGCCGCTGGCGAAGCGGCGGATCGGGGGCGACCGGACCACCGTTTTCTACAACCCGTTCCGCAAGGTCCGGGTGCTCAGCGAACGGATCAGTTGGGGCGGCCGGGCCCGCGCCGACAGCGAGCACGCGGACCTGCGGCACCCGGTGCCGGCGCAGGGGGTGGCTGAGGTCGCCTACATAACCGGCGTGGCAGACGATGGACGTACCACGGTCGTTCCTGCGGGGTCGGCAAATGCTCCGCGGCGGTGAACAGGAGAGCACACGAAAGGGGACGTCATGACATCGGCCATGAATCGCCGCACCTTCCTGGGGTCCGCCGCCACCGCCGGCGCGCTGGCCGTCGTGCCGCGCGCCGTCCTCGGCGGCGCCGGACACGTCGCGCCGAGCGAGAAGGTCGCGCTCGCCCACATCGGCATGGGCACGCAAGGGTTCCGCGAGTTCGGCGGCCTGCTGGAGGACCCCCACATCCAGATCGTCGCCGTCTGCGACCCGAACGCCGACACCAGCAATTACGTGGAGTGGGGCAAGGGCAACATCCGCCGGCGCATCCGCGGCTACCTGGGCGATCCCACGTGGCGCGAAGACGATGACGGGTGCCCCGGCGGGCGCGAGGTCGGCCGCCTCGTCGTCGACACGTATTACGCGAAGCAGCGCGGCAAGGAGACGTACAAGGCCTGCGCCGCCTACGCCGACTTCCGCGAAATGCTCGAGAAGGAAAGGGACGTCGACGCCGTCAAGATCATGACGCCGGACCATCAGCACGCCACCCTCGCCATCGCCGCCATGAAAAAGGGCAAGCACGTCGTCATGCACAAGCCCATCGCGAACCGCCTGCACGAGGGCCGGCGCGTCATGGAGGTGGCCCGCGAGACGAAGGTGGCCACCCACCTGCTGGCCTACGGCAGCGGGGCCGGCAACGGAAGAATCGTCGAACGCATCAAAGAGGGCGTCATCGGCCGCCTCCGCGAAATCCACAACTGGACCAACCGCCCCGTCTGGCCGCAGTACACCGAGATTCCCACCGACCGGCCGCCCGTCCCCAAGGGGTTCCAGTGGGACCTGTGGCTGGGGCCGTGCCTCGACCGCCCGTACCACCCGCACTACACGCACACGGTGTACCGGGGCTGGTACGACTTCGGCGGCGGGTCGATGGCCGACATGGGCATCTACAGCCTCTGGCCCGTCTTCACGGGGCTCGACCTGCCGCCGCCCGTGAGCGCCGAGGCGTGGGCCACGCACACGTGCGCCATCAAGGACAACGTCAGCCGGCCGAAGAAGAACGACTTCGCCTACCCGACGGCGTCCATGCAGCGCTTCCACTTTGCCGCCCGCGGCAACACGCCCGCCGTGGACCTCTTCTGGTACGACGGCGGCATGAAGCCGCGCCTGCCCGACGACATGGAGGCCCAGGACGTGGCCATGGGCCGCGAGGGCATCCTGTTCGTCGGCGACGAGGGGGCCGTCATGGCCGGCTTCAACGGACGCGGCCCGCACCTCTACGCCAAGGGCAAGAAGAAGCCGCTGCGGGTCGCCGGCGGCGAAGGGAAGGGCGGTTCCCGACACGGCTCGTGGCGCGAGGCGATCCGCGGCGGCGACCCCTCTCCCGGCGACTTCCTGAACGCCGTCGCCATCACCGACGCCGTCAACCTCGGGACCGTGGCCCTGCGGGCCGGCCGGAAGGTCCTCTTCGACAGCGAGACGGCCCGCATCACGAACGTGCCCGCCGCCAACCCGTACCTCACCCGCGAGTACCGGAAGGGGTGGGAATTGTAGAGGCGCCGCGGTCGGGTCGGCGGCGGCATCTCGCGCGGGGAGAACGCACCCGTAGCGCCTCCGGAACGGTGCCCGTTCCCGCGGCGCGGAACAACCAGGACCGATTTCATCACTGTTGCGCGGCTACTTCGGCGCGCGATAAGGGCCGTACGTCGCCTTGACGAACTCCAGCCACCAGCGGATGCCGGGATGTCCGGGCGATCCGTCGCCCCCCGGCCGCATGTTCGGCCCGTCGGGCGGCGGGCACTGGAGCCACGTCGAGGCGCACATGTACCCGTGGCCGGCGTCCAGGTGCCGGGCGGTGGCCCGTGTCTGGTTCTCCTTCATCGCGTCGGTGTACAGGCCGATGTTGATGTAGTTATAAAGTCCTTTGCGCTTGCTGTATTTGCCCCAGTACCCGCCGGGCGCGTTGGAGGGCGTCGCCTCCGACTCGACGTACGGCTTGCCCGGCACCCGTTTGGCGAAGTGGATGCCCAGGTCCGCCTCGGGCGGCGGTGTGGCCCGGTCGTTCGAGGCGATGACGCACTCCGGCCAGGCGGCCTTGCCCGCCCGCACCATCCCGCGCGTGTCGAACCCCTTCGCCCGGTGGGCCATGCCCTCGTTGTCCACGTCCACGAAGACGTTGCGGTACCGGTTGGCCTTGAGCCACGCGACGGTGCTCGCGACGGCGGCGTTCGCCTCCTCTTGGGTCCACTCGTTCCACTTCGCCTTCGAGTTGCCCCAGTAGAGGCACCCGACGAGCACGACCATGGCCCGCGCGTCGGCCGCCTCGATAATGCGGCCCATGCGCTTCGCGTACGTGGGGTCGAGCGAGCCGTCGCGGCGGTAGCCCTTCACGTCGCCGAAACGCGACCCCATGAAGTACACGCTCACCGTGTTGACGCCGTAGCCGGCGAAGGTGTCGAGGTTCTCGATGAGTTGATCGGCGGTGGCGTCGGAGATGAGCGCGTTCGAGCACCGCAGGCCGATGACCCGCAGCGGCTTGCCGTCGAGACACGTCTTGCGGTCCGTCACCGTGAAGTTGTGCCGGCTGCCTGTCCCGCGGGCGGTCTGTTCCGTCGCGGCCGCACGGGCCTGTCCTGTGAGGGTGGCCAGAACGACGATTGCCAGGGCGAGACCCCTCGCTGTCGGCAGCAATGTGGAACGTGCCATGCCTGGTGCTTCCTTTCGCGGCCTGGTCCGGTAACGAGGGCCTGCACGGGTTTTCCCGAAGGACCGACGGGCCACAGCGCCGGTGGGTCCTCGGCCCAATCCTATCACGATTCCGCGGTTCGGCCAACCCTTGGCCGACGTGGCGGCCATCAGAGGGGTGCGAGGCCGTCCTGCTCCGGCGTTCGAAGCCCCGCGCGTGGCCGCTGAAGCGGGGGTGCCGGCGGCCACGAAACGGATTTCGTGCCGCAAAAGCCCCGGTGCGGCCGGATTATGGGCGGTTATCCGCGTGGCGCGTTTGACCTGCGCCCGATTAGCGGTATATTATTAACGGGAAGCAAACACCGGCCCAGACTGCGTCTGGGATGGGCCGGGTGCGCCCTGGGAAGGACGGATCGAGTGACGCCCTTGGACCATCCCTCGCCGGCCCGCGGAGGGCCTGTCTTCGAATCCATGGAGCCCCGGCTCCTGCTGGAGTCGCACCCCGTCATCAGCGAGTTCCTGGCGATCAACTCCCAGGACGTCTATCCGTCCCACCCCACCATCGCGGAGACCGACTGGGACTGGATCGAACTCCACAACCCCACCGGCAGTGCCGTCGACCTGGCCGGCTACCACCTGAGCGACGACGACGACCTGGTGGACCTCTGGACCTTCCCGGACGACGAACCCGGGCTGACGACCGTCGAGGCGGGCGGCTACCTGGTGGTGTACGCCTCGAAACTGAGCGGCGACCCCCACCACCCGGACCCCGAGCACCCCGACGACTTCCACTGCAACTTCAAACTCGACGGCGACGGCGAGTACCTGGCCCTGCTCGGGCCGGA
>JAWODB010000187.1:0-7895 GCA_046483505.1 Phycisphaerae bacterium | reverse complement strand
CTGCTTGTCGGATGCCTGCGCCATATGCCTATCCGTTCCGATACGTCTCCCCATCTGCTATGGGGCCGCTTTGCCGCCGGCTCGCAGCGCACGGAGCGCGAGGCCGGCGGCAAAGCGGCCCCATAGCAGATGGGGAGACGTATCGGAACGGATAGGCATATGGCGCAGGCATCCGACAAGCAGCGAGGCGGTTGGGCGCTGGCCGGCGCGGTTCTGTTGGTCGCCGGTGCCGTCCTGGCCCTGGTCGAGGCCTTGGCCGGAGGGTTCCGGCCGTGGCTGGACGTCGGGGCCGGCCTCATCGGCGGGGCCGCGCTGGCGGCGGTGGGTGTGGGCCGATTGCGGTCGCCCTGGGCCCTGGTGGTCGGGGGAGCCGCGGTGGCGTATCTGATGCTGAGCACGGCCCCCAGGGCGGTCAGCGGCGACGCGATGCCCGTGGTGCGGATGCTGGTATCGGCGGCGGCCCTCGGCGCGTACCTGGTGGCGGCGCTCCCGCTCCGGCACCTGCCGCAATACGGTCTCTGCTGCGCGGCGCTGGGGGTGGCGGCGGTGTTCTTCCTGGCCTGGGAGCCGCCCCCGCCCAAGCCGGTGCCGATTGCCCGGCCGTTGATCGGACTGAGGGACGATCTGCTGGCCGAAATGCCCGCCTGGGAAGGCGAACACGTGCAACTGGACCCGGCCGTGGAAGACATGCTGGGGGCCGATGCGTACCTGAACCTGAGCCTGACGTCGCGCGCCTCGCCCTACAAGGTCCAGGTTTTTGTTGCGTATAATGCCAACGCGATGACGAATATTCCTCATGTACCGTGGGTGTGCATGACGCAGAGCGGTTTTCAACTGGTGGAACTGCGGCAGGACGAGGTCCCGCATCCTGCGGAGCAAGGAAAGGAACTCAAGGCGAACGTGATTCTGTTCCATCCGGGCGAGGGGATGGAGAAAATGGCCGCCCTCATGTTCCAGTATTTCAACGTGGGCGGCACCTACGAGGCGAACCGATCGTTGGCGCGAATCCGGGCGACCTCCGGGGCCATCGGCCGAAAGGGCAGTTACCTGACCCAGACCCAGGTGTCGGTGTTCCTGCCGATGACCGAGGCGAAGGACGCCCTGGAGCGCACCAGCCGGCCGTACACGCTGGGACGGGAGTTCCTGGAGACGCTCATCCCGCTGCTCGAGCAGAAGTATTACCCCGACCTGGACGGGTCGGAAGGAGGCGCATAGGCGATGGCCCGAAAACTGAACACCCGGTTGCTGCTGTACGTGCTGATCTTCGTCGGTGTCCCCCTGGGGCTGGTGCTGTTCGGCCTGCTGGAGGGGTGGTTCTCCGGGGGCGATCCGGAGCAGTTCTACCAGAAGGCGCAGGAGGCCTTCGAGCAGGAGGAGCATGCGCAGGCCTGGATCCACATCCGCGACGCCGCCAAGGCCGGCGGCGGGCAGGACCCGGAGATCATGCACCTGATGGGCGACATCGCCCTGAAGCAGACACCCCCCGCCGTCGGTCAGGCCATCCAGGCTTACCGGGCCACGGTCCATCTGAAGCCCGACCACGTGGATGCCCAGCGCAAACTCACGGAATTGTACGTGGCGGTCCGGTACTGGCAGGAGGCTCTGACGGAGGCCAAGCGCCTCCAGGAACTGGATCCCTCCTACGGCCGGGCATACCTGTGGGAGGCGAGGGCCCATATGGGCCTGGCGGAGGCCGAGCCGATTCAGTCCAGGAGAACGCCGCTTTACGAGAAGGCGGCCGGCGCCTGTGAGACCGGGCTCGACCAGGACCCGAACCTGTTACCCCTTTACAGCGTGCTCGCCCATATCTATCAGCGGCTCGAGCGGCCGGAGAAGGTCGAGCAGGTGGTCAACCTGGCCATGGAGAATAACCCCGAGGAGGCGGAGGCCTACCTCCTGAAGAGCAGCCTGCTCATGAGCGAGGATCGCACCGAAGAGGCGATCAAGACGCTCGAGAAGGGGCTGGAAACCGTCGGGCCCGACGCCGACCTCTACGTGGCGCTGGGCGAGGCGGCCGTCAGGGAGCCGGACCTCGATGCCGCCAAGAAGTACTTCGCCGGCGCCATCGAGGGCGACCCGACGGCCGAGAAGGGCTATCTGCGCCTGGCCGGCATCCATCGCATTGAGGCCGAGCGGGAGAAGGCCGTCGAGGTGTTGGGGCAGGGCATCGACCAGATCCCCGACTCGGTCAGCCTGCTGGCCCAGCAGGCCGACATCTATCTGGAAATGGGCGATCGGCAGAACGCCGACGCCATCATCAAGCGGCTCGAAGAGGTGGGCGCCGAAGGGAAGGGAATGCCCGGGTCCGTCGAGTTCCTCAAGGGCAAACGGGCCCTGTTGACGCGCCAGGTCCGCCAGGCCATCACGTTTCTCGAGCAGGCCCGCGATAAGCAGGAGGGGCCGCGTCCGCGGCTCCTGCTCGGCCGGGCGTATCTGCTGGCGGGGGAACTCGGCGCCGCCGAGAAGACCCTCCAGGACCTGGTGGACGCGTACCCGGGCCTGACCCCCGCCTGGCGGACGTTGACGGAGGTGGAACTGCGGCTTCGGCAATTCGACCGCGCTGCCCGTGCCGCCCGTGTTGTCCTCCAGCGCCACCCGGGCGATACGGAGACCCGGCTTCACCTGGCCCGGGCCCTGCTGTTCCAGAATAACGCCGAAAGGGCGCTCCAGGTGACGGGCGAAGCCGCCAAGAATGCCCCGGAGGATCCGGACCCGCTCCTGCTGACGGCCACCATCCAGGAACAGATGGGACGCAAGGACGAGGCCGAAAAGACCTATCGCAAGGCCGTTGAGGTCGCCAAGGACGATCCGAACGTCTACCGGCGGTTCCTCCAGTTCTATCAGCGCACGAATCAGAACGAGAAACTCCAGGCGCTTCTGGAGGAGGTCAAGACCGCCCTGCCCGAGGACTCGTTCTTCGCCGTCTCGGGAACGTCAGGCGAGATCGAGAAGCAACTCCAGGAGCGCGTGGCGTCGGACAAGGCGACCGCCAGCGACTACGTCAGTCTCGGAAACCTCTACGCGGGCACCGACCGCCCCGACGAGGCTCAGAAAGCCTACGAGGCGGCGCTGGCCAAGGCCGAGCCGACCGCCGCCGCCTGGCGCACTGCCTGGCAGAGGCTGTTTCTGTTGCATCTGAGCCGCGACCAATTCGGCGAGGCGGCTGAACTGGTCCAGCAACTCAAGACGAGCGACCCGGACGCGCCGGAACTGCTCTTTGCCGATCCCCTGCTGCTGCTCAGTCAGAACAAGTTCGACGAGGCCACCGAGATGCTCCGCAAGGTCATCGCGGAACACCCCAGCCTTTCGCAGGGCCATTTCATGCTTGCCCAGGTGCTGGCAAGCCGCGGCAAGTGGGAGGCGGCCATGGCGGCGCTCAATAAGACCCTGGAGGCCCGGCCGAACCTCGTTCCCGCCCACCTGATGCTGGCCCGCATTTACCGGCGGCGTGGCAACTTCACGGGGGTCCTCAGCGAAGCCGAAGAGGCCCTGCGGTTCAATCCCGGTCTCGTGCAGGCGCTGGAGTTGAAAGCCTCGGGGCACGCGGGATTGGGAGAGTGGAAGCAGGCCCTCGAAACCCGCCGGCGTATCGCCGAGATCGTCCCCGAAAACGTTGACAACCTGGTGTCCCTGGCGGCGCTGCACGTCCAGCAGCATCAGCCGGACGAGGCCGAGAGGGTCTTCCAGCGCGCCTACGAACTCGCCCCGGACAACGCGCTGCTCGTACAAGCCTACGCCGACTTCTGCGCGGAGACGAAACGCGTCGAGCAAGGCGCCAAGATTGTCGACGCCTATGTCGAGAAGCACCCCGACAAGGCCGAGGCGTATGTGATGAGGGGCGAATTCACCTCCAAGGTGGCTTCCCCGGAGAAAGCCGAGCCCTACTTCCGCAAGGCGGCCGAACTGAGTCCGGACGATCCGTATCCGCTCGTCTTCCTGGGCGACCGGTACAGTGCCGTCGGCCGGTGGAGCAAGGCGGCCGAGGCATACCGCGAGGCCGTCGGGCGAGGCGAGGACTCCAGCCTGGCCCGGAAACGCCTGGCCGACGTCTACATGCTTCAGGACAAACTGGACGAGGCCCGCTCCATTATCGACAAGGTCGTCCAGGCCGACCCGGACGATGCGGCCGCCCTGGTCGTGGCCGGCCGCATCGCCGCTCATCAGGGCAAGGGCGAGGAGGCCGAGCGCCTCTTCCAGAAGGCGCTGGAATTGAACCCGACGTATGGCGAAGCGCGGGTCCGCCTGGCCGAACTCCATGCCGGGCCCGACCCCCTGAAGGCCCTCGACATTCTCTCGGAAGTGGACCCGTCCGACCGCTCGTTCGAGAAGGCCCAACTCCTGCGGGCCGACATCAACACCCGCCGTGTCCAGTTGACGGAGGCCATCCTCGACCTCCGTCGCCTCCTGGACTTCCGGCCGACCAGCGTCCCCGGACGCCTCCAACTTGCCTGGAAGTACATGGCCACCGAGGAGTACGGCCGCGCGGCCGAACTCCTGGAACAACTCTCGCGCGAACGGCTCGACAAGGACGTTTCGCTGCTCGTGGCCCTGGGCGAAGCGCGGATGAAGCAGGAAAACTACAAGGCCGCCCTGCAGGCCTTTGAGAAGGCCCGGAAGGTCGAGCCCGAGTCCAGCGAAGCCCTGACCGGGGAGGTCCGGGCCCTGGTGGCCCTCGGGCGCGTCCAGGATGCCCTCGACCGCGCGCACGAGGCCATGAACAAGTGGCCGAAGGAGGTCTGGCCCCGTATGGCGCTCGTGGCCGTGTACAAGGAAACGGGCCAACTGCAGAAGGCGTTCGACACGCTCCGCACGGGTCTGTTGGCGCGGCCGGAGTGGGAGCAGGGATACGTGTATCTGGCCGACCTCCTCGTTCGCGCCGACCGCAAGCCGGAGGCGCGCCAGGTCCTCGTCACGGGCCTGCAGAAGGTGCCCTCCAGCGTGTCGGTCCGGGCGGGTCTGGCGGCCCTCGAAATCGGGGCGGGCGGCGCCGAGCGGGCCGCCAAGATCCTCCAACCGCTCGCCAAGGAGTTCGAGGCCAAGTACAGCCGCATGCCCGACCGCCTGCCGGACCTTCGGCCCTACATGCCGTCCATCCGCATCTACAGCCTGTCGCTGTACCGGTCCGGCAGAATCGAGGAGGCGCTGAAGTGGGGCATGAGGCTTTGGTCCCTCGATCCCACCGACGTCGCCAACGCGAACAACATGGCATGGATCCTCGCCACCGAGAAGGAAGATTACGACCGGGCCCGCGACCTCATCTCACGTTGCATGCGCCTCGTGCCGAACCATCCTCAAGTGCTCGATACGGCCGGCTGGATCGAGTTCCTCGACGGTCGGTACGAGGATGCGATCGAGAATTTCCTGGCCAGTATTAAGTACGGCGATAATGCAGAGGCCCGGTATCATCTCGGCCGGGCGTACGAGGCCAGCCGGCGACAGGACGAGGCCCGGGAGGAGTACAAGAAGGCCCTCGAAATGGGACTGGGCGGTGACGACAAGGCCGATGCCCAGCGCCGTCTCGAACAACTGGCCACCGCGGCCGGATGACGCACCGGCACGCCTGTCGCTCCGGGAAGCCGAAGCAGAGGTGCCCCGTGCCCCAGGGCGAATCGCCGGGCCCGGCGGACCTTGGTCGGACCGGCCGGCCCCTCGGATGCGGCCGGCCGATCCAAAAAATGTTTCACCCTGTAACGGCTCACTCGCTATAATGCGTGCCCGATAGCCCCGGGAGGGAAAAGGATGACACAAACGTCACAGCAGCCGGCTGGGGAGGAATTCGGCACGGCCACCGCCCTGAGGCCCGCCGACGTTTGGCGCATCTTCCGCAAACGGTTCTGGCTCATCATGGCCTGTTTCGTCGTCCTGGGCCTGGGCGGAGCCGGCGCCATCGTGGCGTGGTACTTCATGATCCCCCTCTACACCGCCGAGGGGTGGGTCCAGGTGCAGCCCGGCCAGGAGCAGCAGATGGCCTTGACGGCCGGCTATCAGCCGGAAATCCCGATTCGTCTCTTCGAGCCGTACATCGAATCGCAGGTCATGGCCATCAAGAACCAGCGCGTGCTGCGGGCCGCGCTCGATGCCGTGAAGGGCAAGCAGGACATGTACGTCGGGCCGAACCCGGCCTACGAACTGGTCGAAGACCTCTCCGTGGTTCACGTCCCGAACACGCAGAACATCGTGGTGTCGCTCAGCGGGACCGATCGCGAGGACCTCCAGGCCCTGGTCCGCGAGGTGCTCAACCAGTACATCGAAATCCTCCGCGCCGACCAGGCTCAGATGGATGCCGACCGGCAGGAGGAACTCCGCGCCGAACGTGACGACCTTCGTCGCCAACTCGAGGATCTCTCGCGCGGCCTGGAGCGATACCGCGAGGAGTCGAGCGTCGTCGTCTCCGACGAACGCGGCAGCGAGCAGATGGCCCGCCTCACGGCTCTCGTGCGGCAGTTGACGACCGTTCAGGCCGAACTCGCCGAGGCCAGCGCGGGGTGGGAGCAGTTCCAGGAACTCCGCAAACAGGCCGAGGAGACCGGCGACCTCTCGCCCATCCTGATGGCCTTCCCTGAAGTCACGGACGGCCTTCGCACAGACCGTACGATCGGCGTCCTCCGGCAGCAGGTGGCCGGCCTCGAACAGCAACTCGAAAGCATGAAGCAGCGGTTCGGCGAGCAGCACGAGCAGGTCCGACGCGCCATGGTTCAACTCCAGTCGGCGCGCAACGACCTCGAAGCCCAGCGGACCGAGACCATCAACCAACTCGTCCAGCAGCAAGCCGCCACCCTGAAGAACCGTTACGACCAGGCCCGCGCCCTGGAGGCCGACCTCCAGGCCCGCGTCGGCGAGGCCCGCGCCGCCGCCGTCAGCGTCGCCAAACTGACCGCCGAGTACCGCGCCCGCGAACAGCGGTACCAGCGGGTCCAGGACATGCTCAACACCGTCGAGGACGGCCTCGAACGCATGCGCATCAGCGCCGCCCTCTCGCGCCCGAACATCCGCGTCGTGGCCTGGCCGGAGGTGCCCGTCGAGCCCAGCCAGCCCCGGGTCTGGCTGTACTCGATAGCGGCGGTGGTGTTCAGCCTGATGGTGGGCTTCGGCCTCAGCCTCCTGATCGAACTGATGGACACCCGCCTGCGGACCCCCGCCCAGGTGGCCCGGCAGGTGGGCGTGCCTGTCCTGGCGAGCGTGCCCGACCTCTCCGAGGACGACCGCCTCTCGCTCGACACCAACCTGGCCACCGTCAGCCACAAGGTGCCTCAGTCTCTCATCGCCGAGGCGTTCCGCCAGTTACGGACCAGCCTGCTGTTCGCCTCCGATCAGCCGATCAAGAGTCTCCTCATCTCCAGCGCCAACCCGGGCGACGGCAAGACCACCGTCGCCTCGAACCTGGCGATCACGATGGCCCGGTCCGGCAGCCGCGTGCTCCTGGTCGAGGCCAACTTCCGCCGCCCCGTGCTGGCCCGCTCGCTCGACGTCCCCGATTCGGTCGGTCTCTCGAACGTCCTGGTCGGAATGAACAGCGCCTCGGAGGCCATTCAGGCGACGGCCGTCGAGAACCTCGACGTGCTGGTCGCCGGCTCCGCCCCGCCCAGCCCGGCCGAACTGCTGGGGTCAGACAGCATGCGGCGGCTGGTCACCGAACAGACCCAGGCCTACGACCAGGTGATCATCGACGGCGCGCCCATGCTCGTCGTGGCCGACAACCATTTGCTGGCCGACCTCGTCGACGGCATTGTCCTGGTCCTCCAGGCGTCCCAGAACACGCGGGGCATGGCCCAGCGGGCTGTGCGGCAGGTCCTGGCCCTGCGGGCCCATGTGTTCGGGGCCGTCCTGAACCGCGTCCGGGCCACCAAGGGCGGGTACTTCCGCGAATCCTACGAGGCCTACTACGACTACGCCGG
>JAWODB010000179.1:0-2648 GCA_046483505.1 Phycisphaerae bacterium | reverse complement strand
GCCACGACCTCCCGGGCGGCGTCGGTGTTCCGCGACACAATGCCGGTGGCGATGAGGCGCCCGTCGGTCACGCGGATGGCGTCGGTGTGCCCCACGCCGGCCGAGGCGTCGTGTCCAAAGCGGATGGGCCGCGACTGCGACGGAATCGCCAGACCCGCCAGGTCCACGACCACCGGGTATCGCCACCCGGCGACCCGCATCGGGCCGCCCGTGTAGGCGACCATCGTGAACCGCGGCAGGGCCGGCGTGCCGTCGTCACCCTGCTGGGCGGCCGCCTCGATCTCGAGGGCGCCCGGCTCGGAGAGGAACGCGAGGGCGCCGTCGGGCTGCGTGTCACACGGGAGCGTCTCAGGCTGCGGCACGGCTCGTCTCCTTCCGGTCGGTGTCGTCGGCCGTCTCGTCGCGCTTCGCGGGGCGGCTCGCCGCGGGCACGGCGTCTTTCGCCGCAAGGCCCAGTTCCTGCATCAGCCGCTTCTCCTTCGCCCGCTGCCGGAGTTGCTCTTCCCAGTCGAGGCCGAGTTTGGCGTACTCCATCGCCAGCGTCGTCGTGTTGCTCGCCAGCCGCCGTTCCTGGGCCATCGCCTCCTTCGCGGGGTCAACGTGCTCGTGCCCGTCCCAGAACCACTGGTGGGCGAACTGGCCGCGCTGTTTCAGAAGGAGCCACCGCAGGTCGAAGACACGAGCCGCCTCACGCATCCAGGCGCCCAGCACACGGTCCAGGACAACCGCACCGAGGTGGGCCTGCTCCACCCGAATCGACTTGAAGTACGTCTGGTGATCCAGGCGGCCGGAGGCGTAGTTGTAGCCTGAGGAATTGCACGCCGCGATGTTGAACGGCATGTTCAGGCACCGGGCGATCTCGTTCAGGACCTGGTTCTTGAACTCCGCGTAGGTCGTGGCCGGCTGTTCGGCGTGGACCTGGCCCATCTTCCACCCGCCCGGCATCGTCAGGAGCATCCGCTTCTCGAGCTCGATGGCGTCCATCGGCTCGATGGGGTCGGCCTTGCCGCTCGGCGGCGCGTCGGTGTAGAGCACGCCTGCGAACTCGGCGGTCGTCTCGGCCGCGGCGATGACGGCCAGGGTGAACCGCCGCAGTTGAGCGAAGAGCGGCAGGGCCGGCAGGATGTCCGGCAGGCCGCGGGACTGGCCCGGCCGGTCTGCCCGAAACCAGTGGATCATCGACTCGGCCGGCACGCGGTCGTAGTCGAGGTTGAACCGAAAACGGTTCCCGCCGGGGTGTTCCTTCAGGACGTGGTACTCGCGGGGGTTCCCAAAGGGGTCGAAGACGATGCCGTCGACGCCCCGGCGGTCGTCCGGCAACAGGTCCGGCGTCGCGACCTGCTCGGCCTCGATGAGGCGGAGGTCGAGTTTGATGGGGGAGTCGAGCGCGTCGTTCGAGACGAGCATGGCGAACGCCTCGCCGTCCTGGGCCCGGGCCATTCGCATCGTCCGGAGCTTTTCGGCGAGGCCAATCTCCCGCGCCCAGTCGGTGAACTCCCGCTCGATCCGTCGGTTCGCGTCCGGGTTGTCGGTGAGCATCTGGAGCCGCGGGCCGGTGCCGACGACGTCGTTGGCGAGCGTCAGAACGATACCGCGGGCGTAGGCGTTGTTGGCGACCTCGTACCGGGCACGGTTCCGCAGGATGCGGCGGACTTCGGCGCTCGCGGCCGCGTCGGCCGAGAGGCCGTCGGCGCTGGCCCAGTGCCGGCGGTTGTCCTCGGTCGTCTGAGCCGAGTCGAACTTGGCCCGGAGCAGGCGATAGGCGAGCCCGCGGCCGTCGCTCGCGCGGCGCTTGGCGGAGGCCCGAATTCGCTTCAGCCAGTCGAACACGTTACGCTCCCGGCGGGACGACCTTCGTGACGCGGAACCCGCGGCCCTGCCGCATGGCCTCCTTGGAGGCGAGGTAGCGGTCGGCCTCGACCTGGTCCTTCAGGTCGTGCTGCCGCACGGAGACCGAGTCGCCCTTGGCCTCAGCGGGCCCCTGGGCGTTCTCACGGATGGTGTCGTCGAGGGTCTCGGTCATCAGTGTGCCCGCACAAGTTCCGGTCGGTTCAGAAGCACGTTCCGCCGCCGCCAGCGGCGCTCCCGCCGCGCGAAGGAGTTCACTGCGCGGATGACGTCGCCGCCGGCCAGATAGGCGAGCCACGACTCCTGCACCGCGTCGCCACGGTCCTCTTGCGGCACGAACTGGAGTTCGGCCAGGAACCTGCCGAGGTCACGGATTGGCGGTGGAACGTGCCGCATCACCCTGTACGGACACGAAACAGGGCGTTTTGGGCGCAGAAAATCCGGCGGAGGTGAAATCGTTCCGTATATAGACACTGGGGCAGCCCGGACGGGCTGCGAGAGGGATGGTTAGGTCAAGAAAGGAAGGCGCAGGCGACTTCCCGGCGTCGACGACGCCGCACGCGTCTGGCGAACGTGTTGACGGCCCGGGCGGGGCTTCGGCCGGAAAGATAGGCGAGCCACGCCTCCTGCACCGCATCCTTGCGGTCTGCGTGGGGCACGAAACCGAGTTCGGCCCTGAGCCGCACCGAAGCACTCGCTGGCACACGTTTCTGCATCACTCACGTCCTTTGCCAACTACATCTTACACACCACTGCACGCTTCAACCGCACGCAGGCCCCTCATACAGTAGTGTCTCCAC
>JAWODB010000017.1:0-14295 GCA_046483505.1 Phycisphaerae bacterium | reverse complement strand
CCGACGTTCGCCCCCACGCGGATGGTCACCACGGGGCCGCGCACCGCCGGAAAGACCACGCTGACGCCCGGCGGGCGGACGCCCGGCAGCCCCTTCGCGATCATGTGGGCCGCCGCCACGAACGCGCCCGTGTTGCCGGCCGAGACGACGGCGTCGGCGCGGCTATCGGCCATCAGTTCCACGGCCCGGCGGAGCGAGGAGTCGGGCTGGCGGCGGACGGCCTCGACGGGCGGCTCGGCCATGCCGATGCACTGGGCAGCGTGGACGATCTCGATGCGAGCGCGCGGGGCGTCGGCGGCATCGAGTTCGGCCTCGAGGGTCTCGGCGTCGCCGACGAGGAGAAATGAATCGTCCGGGAGGGCGTCGCGGGCGCCGACGACGCCGCGGACGATCTCGCCCGGCGCGTGGTCGCCGCCCATGGCGTCAATCGCCAGCCGCACCGATTACTCCTCCTCGACCTGGAGGACCTGTCGGCCGCGGTAGTGGCCGCAGTTGCCGCACACGGTATGCGGCAGTTTGTCGTGCCCGCATTGCCGGCAGACGGTCGTCTGCCGGGGGGAGATGGCGTCGTGCGACCGGCGTTTGCCCTTCCGGGCCTGGGGGGTCCGTCGCTTCGGAACCGGCATCGTGTTCTCCTTCTGCGGTGCCGCTCACCGACACGGAAAAGCGGCAGCCGGAAAGGGGAAAAGCGTACCGTCCGGCGGGCCGAGGGTCAACCGAAAACCGTCTTCCGCGCGGTGAGGACGCCCTGGCGGTTCTGTTTTAACGCAGAGGTCGCAGAGAACGCAGAGAAAAACGGACAACGGCCAAGAGAGAGAAAATGAAAGGATGCCTGCGTCTGGCGCCGAAGGCGCTTGTTACGAGCGGGGCGCCGCTGCGGACGTTCCTTTGTGCATGCAAAACAGGGGTTATTTCCATCCTTTGCTTCTTCTCTGTTCTTCTCCGCCGTTCTCTGCGTCCTCTGCGTTAAGAAGCCGAATGCCAGAGGCTGTCTGGGTCCTGCACCCGGCTAGGACTCACCGCCGAGTTGGCCCCGGACGAGGTCCGGCACGCGGGCCAAGGCGTCGGGGAGGGCGTCGGCGTCCTTGCCGCCCGCCTGGGCGAAGTCCGGCCGGCCGCCGCCCCCGCCGCCGACCGCCCGGGCCACCTCGCCGATCAGGTTCCCCGCGTGCAGGCCGCGCGCGACGAGATCGTCGGTGGCGGCGGCGATGAGGACGACCTTGCCCTCGGCCCGGCTCCCGAGGACCGTGACGACCGAGTCGCGTTTCTGCCGGATGGCGTCGGCGGCCTCGCGGAGGGCGCCGGCGTCGGCCCCGTCGACCTCGGCCGCCAGGACCGGCGCGCCGTCCACCTCCTGGATCTGCCCGAGCAGGTCATCCAGGCTGCCGCGCTTCGTTACGCTGCGGGCCTGGGCCAGGTCGTTCTTCAGGTCCTTGATCTGCCGCTGGAGCGCGCGGGCGCGTTCCGGCAGCCCCTCGGGCGTGGCCTTGAGTGCATGGCACAGGTCCGAGAGCACGTCCTCCTGTTCGTGGACGTAGTCCAGCGCCCCGTGGCCGGTGACGGCCGTGATGCGGCGGACGCCGGCGGCGACGGACTCCTCGGCGGTGATCTTAAAGAGTCCCACCCGGCCGACGTTCTCCAGGTGCGTGCCGCCGCACAGTTCCATCGAGAAGTCGCCGACCGAGACGACGCGGACCTCGTCGGCGTACTTCTCGCCGAAGAGGGCCATGGCCCCCGCCTCGCGGGCCTCCTCGATGGGCATGGTGGCCACCTCGACGTCCGGGGCCTCCAGGATGCGCCCGTTGACAAGGTCCTCCACCCGGCGCACCTCCTCGGCGGCGAGGGCCGTCGGGTGCGTGAAGTCGAACCGCAGCCGCTCCGGCGACACCTCCGACCCCGCCTGGTGGACGTGCTCGCCCAGCACGTCGCGCAGCGCCCATTGCAGCAGGTGCGTGGCCGTGTGGTTCCGGGCCGTGGCCAGGCGGCGCTCGGCGTCGACGCGGGCGGTGACGGCCTGGCCGCGGGCGATGCGGCCGCGCTCGACCGTCACGAGGTGCACGATGAACTCATGGTCGAGGATGGTGTCGGAGACCTCGGCCTCGGCGTCGCCGGTGAGGAGGCGTCCGACGTCGCCCATCTGGCCGCCGCTGCGGGCGTAGAACGGCGTGCGGCCGAGGAGGACCTGGGCGTCCTGGCCGGCCTCGGCGGCCTCGACCCATGCGTCGCCGACGACCACCGCCAGGACCGTGGCCTCGCTCTCGGTCGCGTCGTAGCCGACGAACTCGGTGGAGAGGTTCTCGCGGTGCAGGCGGTCGAGGGCGCCCGAGGAGAGGGCCTCGCGCTTGAAGACGAGGGTGTCTTTGCCCATCGTGGAGGCGGCCCGGGACTGCTCGCGGCGTTCGTCCAGGCAAGCGCGGAAGCCGTCGCGGTCGAACGCCAGGCCCTCCTCGGCCAGGCGCTGCTCAATGAACTCGACCGGGATGCCGTGCGTGTCGTAGAACTCGAAGACCCGCTCGCCGGACATCTCGGCGGCGCCCTCGGCGGAGAGGCCCTCGATTTCCTCCTCGAACTGGCGGATGCCGACGGACTCTTCGATGGCCGCGATGAACCGCCGCTCCTCGGCCTCCAGGAGGTTGGCGATCGTCTCCCGCCGCTGGCCGAGTTCGGGATACACCCCGCCCATCGTCTGCTCGACGACCGGCACGAGGCGCGCGAGCACCGGCTCGGCCACACCGAGATGGCGGGCGTCGAGGGCGGCCCGGCGGATGATCCGCCGCACCACGTACCCCCGGCCGTACCGGTCCGGCAGGGCCCCGTCGGCGATGCAGAAGGCGACCGCCCGGACGTGTTCGGCGATGCGGCGGAGGCGGCGGTCGGCGTCCTCGCCGCTGCCCGGCGTGTACGTCCGGCCGACGGCGTCGGCGGCCGCGTCGACGATGGGCCGCATCACGTCGATGTCCATGTTCGTCGGCGCGCCCTGCATGATGGCCGCCATCCGCTCCAGGCCCATGCCCGTGTCGATGTTCTTGGAGGGCAGGGGCACCAGTTCGCCGCCCTCCTGCCGGTCGAACTGCTGGAGCACCAGGTTCCAGACCTCGACGAACCGCTGGGAATCGTTCTCCGGCGTCGTCTCCGCGCCGCGGTCGGGCTGGGTGTCGACGAGGATCTCCGTGCACGGGCCGCAGGGACCGTTCGGCCCCTTCGATGGGGCGGACTCCGGCCAGAAGTTCTCCTCCTCGCCGAACCGCCAGATACGCGCCTCCGGCACGCCAACGAGGTCGCGCCAGATCGCGAACGATTCGTCGTCCTCCTCGTAGATCGTGATGTGGAGGTGCTCGGGGTCCCGGCCCATCTCTTCGAGCATGAACTGCCAGGCCCACTGGCACGCCTCCTTCTTGAAGTAGTCGCCGAAGGAGAAGTTGCCGAGCATCTCGAAGAACGTCATGTGCCAGCGGGTGACGCCCACGTTGTCGAGGTCGCCGGTGCGGAGGCACTTCTGGCAGGTGGCGGCCCGGGTGAAGTCGGCGGGCTTGGTACCGAGGAACTGTTCCTTGAACTGGTTCATGCCCGCGCCCGTGAAGAGCAGGGTGGGGTCGTTGTGCGGGATGAGCGAATCGGAGGCGACGATGCGGTGATCGCGCTTCCGGAAGAAGTCGAGGAAGCGGGTGCGAATCTCGTCGGTCTTCACGTCGGACTCCCCATCGTTCCCGCGCGGGACGCCGAACCTCCCGCGCGGTGTATCTCCTGATGCACCGCGCGTCCGTATGAACCGGTGTAACCATGCGCCCCAGGTGATTCATGTATCCGGATGTGTTTCCACCGGGAGCAGGCTGCACACAAATGCGTAGAAATCGGCTGCTGCTGACTCGGCCTGACGGTACTCCTCAGCGGTCAGCGTCAACATGTAACCGGGATACCGCATGCCGGTTGCGTAGTCGCTTAGACCGGCGATACGCTCCATCCACTCCTGGAATCGTGGTTCCTTTTGCGACGCCCGGTCGAGAAGGTTGCCAAGGTCGTGCGTTTTCGGAAACGGGTGGTCTTTGAACGCCAGGTAGGCCTTGATGGCCTTCTCAGCGGCTTGCTGGCAATGAAAACCCCCGACGTCGAGCAAAGGGGTATCAGACGACGTCACGAGCCGCGCCGCCTGCAGGTCATGCAAAGCCTTGGTCAGCCAGTCTCGGATGAGGTCCCGTTTGGCGTTATCCATACAGGACCTCTCCCTGCTCGGCAATCCGATGCTCCAGGGAGGCCACCACCGGACGGAAGTACTCGTATTCCTCCACCGTCTTCACGAGCACGTCCAGCGGCACGCCGAGGCTGCGGAGACACCGCCGGGCTCGCCGGGCACGCTCGATCGGACTCTCGTCGCTCTCCGACACGATGACGAGCAGGTCCAGGTCGCTGTCGGTGTCCGGCTGCCCCCAGGCGTGGGACCCGAAAAGGACGATGCGTTCCGGGTTGAACTCTGCCACCAGGCGGCGGACGGCCTCGTCCAGGAGTTGGCGGTTTGCCACCGGCATGGCCTTAATTCCTTTGGCCGACGTACGGCCCGTGCATCACATCATCGCGGCGGGTACGGAGACCCGCCGCGCACTTCCGGTAGCGCACTGGCGGACAAGCCGCCAGTGGCACCCGGCGCACGGCCGGGCAAGGCCGGCCGTGGCACACGGCGCGCACTGGCGCGCAAGCCGCGGCGCGCCGCGGCCTACTCGTTTTCCTCTTCGTCCTCGTCTTCGGGCGCGGGGATGACCTTGACGCCGATGCCGGCCACGTGGACCATGCACTTGCCGGTCTGGGCGCGGATGGCGTTCTGGAACGTCCGGACGCTGGTCACCTTCGTTTCGCCCACCTGGTCGATGACCATGCCGGGGGCGATGCCGGCCTCGGCGGCGGGGGAGTCGTCGCGGACCTCGCGGACGAACACGCCCTCGGCCTTCTCCTCCAGGCCGATCTGCTCGCGCAACTCGTCGGTCAGCGGTTCCACCTTCATGCCGCGCCACTGCGGCGTCACGCGGAAGCGGCGGGCCAGCATCTCGCCGGGCGGCGGCCGGCGGGTCACTTCCACCTTCACCTCGCGCCGCTTGCCGTCGCGCAGGACCGTCAGGGCCACCGATTCGCCGACCGGCGTGACCTGGACCATCTGGATGACGTCGTCCGGCCCGCGGACGGGTTCGCCGTCGACGGCCAGGACCACGTCGCCCTGCTTCAGCCCGGCCTTGGCACCGGGCCCGTCGGGCAGGGCGCGGACCACGAACGCCCCCCGTCCGACCTCGGCCCCCGTCTCCTGGGCGGTCTCCTGGCCGACCTCGGTAATCTCGATGCCGATGAAGCCGTAGACGACCTCCTCGCCCCGTCGCAGCCGCTCGATGATCTTGCGCGTGGCCTGGGTGATGGGGACGGCGAAGCCGACGCCCTCGCTGACGCCGGTCTGGCTGGAGATGACGGCGTTGACGCCGACGATGCGGCCGTCGAGGTCCACGAGCGGCCCGCCGGAGTTGCCGGGGTTGACGGCGGCGTCGGTCTGGATCAGGTTGCCGTAATAGCGGTCGAGTTCGGCCCCGATGCCGGGGATGGCCCGCCCCGTGCCGCTGACGATGCCGAACGAGAGGCTGGCCTGTCCGTCGCGGCCGAAGCCGAACGGGCTCCCCAGGGCCAGGACGAACTGGCCGCGGCGGAGGCGGTCGGCGTCGCCCAGGCGGGCCGAGGGCAGGTCGTCGGCGTCGACGCGGATGACCGCCAGGTCGCGCCGCGGGTCGGCGCCCACGACCTTGGCGGTGAAGCGCCGGCGGTTGGCCAGCGTGACCTCGATCTTCGAGGCGTCGCGGACCACGTGTTCGCTCGTCAGGATGACGCCGTCGGGCGAGATGACGACGCCGGACCCGTTGCCCTGCCAGCGGAACGGGCCGCCGGGGTCGGGGCGCATCCGGTCGAAGAACTCGCGGAGTTCGTCCGGCAGACCCTCCAGGTGCCCGGTGTCGGCGCCGCCGGGCTCGCGGGTGACGACGATGTTGACGACGGCCGGCGAGACCTTGTCGGCGGCCCGTTCGATGGCCCGCTCGACGGCGCGGGCGGCGTCGATTTCTCCGGCCGTCGCGGCCGCGCCCGTCCACAGGGCGGTGGCGAGCAGCAGGGTCCACAGGCTGGCATGCTTCATGTTACGGCTCCTTCGATGGCCGCGGCTTTTGAGTCGCGGCTCAATGGCTGGCGCATGAGCGCGGTCTCCACGAGCCGCGCTCCAAACGGGATGTCATTCTGAGGCCCCGCTTGCGGGGCCGAAGAATCTCGCCGTGCGAACGGCGTCAAGGCGAGATTCTTCGTCGCCCTTACGGGCTCCTCAGAATGACAGCCACGGAAGTTGTTGGCGGGGGCGAAATACCCTCCGGGTCTTACTTGCTCTCGGCGGCCTCGGCTTCTTCGGTCTCGGGCGCTTCGGCTTGCTCGGCCTCGGCTGCCTCGGTCTCGTCGGTTTCTTTCTCGGCGGGTTCGAGGACGCCCTTGGCCTCCAGGATCCGGTTGCGGATCTCGTCGGCGAGGTCCGGGTTCTGTTCGAGGAACTCGCGGGCGGCCTCGCGGCCCTGGCCGAGGCGCACCTCGCCGTACGAGAACCACGCGCCGCTCTTCTCGACGATGCCGATCTCGACGCCCAGGTCCAGCAGGTCGCCCTCGGCGCTGATGCCGCGGTCGAAGAGGATGTCGAACTCCGCCCGCTGGAACGGCGGGGCCACCTTGTTCTTGACGACCTTGGCCCGTGTGCGGCTGCCGACCGACTGGTCGCCGGCCTTCAGCGTGGTGATGCGCCGCAGGTCGAGCCGCACGCTGGAGTAGAACTTCAGGGCCCGGCCGCCGGGCGTCGTCTCCGGATTGCCGAACATGACGCCGATCTTCTCGCGAATCTGGTTGAGGAAGATGACGGCGGTGCGGCTCTTCGAGATGGAGCCGGAGAGTTTCCGCAGGGCCTGGCTCATCAGGCGGGCCTGGAGACCGACGTGGGTGTCGCCCATCTCGCCCTCGATCTCGGCCTTCGGCACGAGGGCGGCCACGCTGTCGATGACGACGATGTCGACGGCGGAGGAGCGGACGAGGAGGTCGCAGATCTCCATGGCCTGTTCGCCCGTGTCGGGCTGGCTGACCAGGAGCGACTCCAGGTCCACGCCGATGCGCCTGGCCCAGGCGGGATCGAAGGCGTGCTCGGCGTCGATGAACGCCGCCACGCCGTCCATCCGCTGGACGTTGGCGACGACCGAGAGGGCCAGCGTCGTCTTGCCGGAGGCCTCCGGGCCGAACAACTCGGCCACCCGGCCGCGGGGCAGGCCCCGGCCGCCCAGGGCCAGGTCCAGGCTGATGCTGCCGGTCGGAATGCACGGGGCGTCGACGTGCAGGTCGCCGGTCAACTGCATGATCGCGCCCTTGCCGTACTGCTTCTCGATCTGCGACATGACGCGGTCGAGGTTGGCCCGGCGGACGTCGGCGTCGTCGGTGTATTCGACGGCCGTCTTCTCGGGCTGCTTGCTCTTCTTCTTCGCCATTGTCGAGGCTCCTTGCTGCGGGCCGCGGCGGCCGTGGAGGCCGTGCGGGCCCAGGTTCGGCCCCGTGCCGCGCACCATGGTAGCGTGTCTCG
The DNA here is from genome assembly GCA_046483505.1 of Phycisphaerae bacterium. Lineage (GTDB taxonomy): Bacteria > Planctomycetota > Phycisphaerae > FEN-1346 > FEN-1346 > BS750m-G62. The sequence continues at coordinate 6,674 of JAWODB010000017.1, read as the reverse complement.
GCGGAATCGCAAGGGGGACTCGCGAACGCCAGGCGCCACGCGTGCCAGGAGTATGCGAATGCCGAATGCCAAATGATAAATGCCAAAGGAGGCCTTCGGCCTATAGCAGCCACCGGCGGCTCATTTGGTATTCATCATTCCTCATTTAACATTCGCCGCCTGCCGCCAGCGGCAGGCGCGCCAGCGGCGTATACGTCGGCCCCTCGCGCCCCAGGTCGCTCTGGAAGACCACCACCTCGTCGGCGTCGAAGGCGGGGCCCGATTCCTCGGCCGCCTCCGCGACGGCCCGGCCGAGGGCCGCCAGGTCCCCGGGGCCGCCGCCTCCACCTCCCCGACGGCCGCGGCGTCCACGCCGGCCCTGGCGGACGCGGCCGAGCGTCAGGTGCGGATGGAACGCGCGGTGCTCCTGCTTCTCGGCAAACGGGGCGGCGGCCCGGGCGACGGCCTGCTGGAGCCCCACGAGATCGCCCTCGTCCGCCTGGACGCCGACCCACAGGACCCGCGGCCGGCCGCCCGGCGGGAACTGGCCCGTCCCCGTGGCCCGGAGCGCCAGGGGGCCGAAATCGGTGAGGGCCTCGCGGACGGCCTCCGCCAGGACGTCCAGTTCGTCGGCCGGCACGTTCCCCAGGAACGCCAGCGTCAGGTGAATCTGCGCGGGGCGGGTCCACTTGACGTTCGCCCCGGCGGCCTTCAGCCGCTCCTGGCACCGGCCGAGGTAGTCGCGGACCTCCTCAGGCAACTCGATGGCGATGAATGTGCGGACGGTGTTCACGGGTCACCTCCGTGGTAAAGGCAAAACAACAATAACCAACAAGGAACACCCAATAATCAATAATCAAGGGAACGGCAACGACAGCGGCAACGACAAAAGCAGAGGCAAAGGCGACGGCGTAACAACAATGATGAACAGGGAATGATGAATGGTCAATGATGAAGGCCACGACAACGGCAAAGGCAACGGGAATCGTCGTTCTGCTTGCAGCTTGCAGCCTGCGGCCCGCCTCCGGCGGGTAAACTTGAGGCTTATGTCTCATTCGCACGGCCGGGCAAGACCGGCCGCGGCACGTTCCCGTTCTCGAACGCCGGCGATCAGGCCGTCACCGATTCGTCGTAGGCCGCGAGGCGCTGCTCGAACTCCTCCGCCGTCAGGTCCGCCAGACGCTGGACGCCGAAATCCTCGATCGTGAAACTCGCCGTCACGGTGCCGTACTTCAGGGCGGCGGGGAGGTCCTCCAGGGTCACGTCGCGGTCGAGGCCGGCCAGGTACCCCATCAGGCCGCCGGCGAACGAGTCGCCCGCCCCCGTCGGGTCGCGGACCTCGCCGCGGCGGAACGCGGGCAGGGCCATCTTCAGGACCTCCGGTCCGGCTGCGCCCGGCGCGCCCCGCGCCCGGCCGGCGATGCGGGCGCCCTCGGACCCGAGTTTCAGAATGATGAACCGCGGGCCCATCTCCAGGAGCCGGTCTTCGCACCTTTCCAGGTCCGTCTCGCCGGTCAGCATCTCGGCCTCCTCGTCGTTCAGGACGAGGCCGTCGATGCGCTGAAGCAGCGCGAGCAGGTCGTCGCGGGTCGTCTCGATCCAGAGGTTCATCGTGTCGGCGATCGAGAGGGCCGGCCGCTCCACCTGCTCCAGGACCGACATCTGCGTCACGGGGCTGCCGTTGGCGAGGAACACCAGGTCGGAGCCGCGCCACGCCGCGGGGATGACCGGCCGGAAGTCGCCGAAGACGTTCAACTGGACGTCCTCGGTGACCCGCACGTTCATGTTCTCTTTATAGTACCCGCGCCAGCGGAACGTCTTGCCGCCGTCGACGACCGTCAGGCCGTCGGTCTCGACGCGGCGCTCGCGGAGCAGGTCGTGGTGCTCGTCCGGGAAGTCCTCGCCCACCACGCCCACCAGCCGGACGGGCGCAAAGAGGGAGGCGGCGACGGAGAAATAGACGGCCGAGCCGCCCAACACCTCCTCCACCTCGCCGTGCGGCGAGCGGATACTGTCCAGCGCAATGGATCCGACGACGAGCAGCGATCGGGGCACGATGCCCTCCTTCTCTCCGGGCGATGGGTGCGGCGGGCATACCGGTACACCCTAGGCGATTTCGCGGGCCATTCAACAGATTAAAGAATTCAAGGCTTGCTCCCTGTCGAGGCGATGCTATCATAAGGGAGACCGGGATGAAAATCGGCTCCACGCCGTGTGGCCGGGTGACGTGTCACCGGGCCCTATATCCCGGCCTTCTCTTTTCCAGCACGTCGAGCGTTAGCGGATTTCGCTGGTTGTAGTAGACCCCGTAAGGCGCCTCGCCGGTGTCGTCGATGTCATGAACCAGGCTGACCGACGGCCAGAGGTTCCTGAGGAACCTCTCCTCTTCCCGTTCGTAAAGCCTTTGCAGTGCCCACAAGAAGTAATCGGCGGCTTGGAGTCCCGCCGACCTCTGCGGGGATTCCGCCCGTACCCGTATCGGGGCCGTGCCAAGAATGCCATGTCTGCTTTCGAAGTTCCGACGTGCCTGCTCAATCGCTTCCCGCAGCGCGCGGGTGCGGTCTGAGCGTCCGCGTCTGGCGAATACGATATCGTATCCGTCGTCCTTGTGGAGGCGGTCGCGGAATAACCGCCGCACCAGGTAATCGTACAGTTCGTTGGGATGGTATCGATATGCTGGTTCTCTCTCGTTGCGCTGGCGAACGTACGACACCACGGCGTGCTTATCCCGTACGACGGCGAAGAACTTCAAGTGATGCCGTTTGAGGAGTTCGTAAACAGCCCTTCTTACCTCCGGCAGATCATCCTTCGCATGAAATGCCAGGGCCGTCTTGCCCGACGCCGGTTGCATCGAAGGGACTCCGACGAAGTAGGGGTCGGCGAGGAGGTCGGCCCGGAGTCCGTCCAGGTCCCGGCTCAGGGCGTTGGGGTCTTCGGCGTCGACAAGACCGAGAATGAAGAAGGCAGAGCAACCAGGCCTGCCGACGATCACGCGCTTGCGCTGGTTGAAGAGGTTGGGGTCGCCCGCCTCGTCCACGTAGTAATGGCGGCGGTGTGGGTCAGGTTCTTCATGGCGTCCGGCCATGTTCAGGTTTCTCCTCGCTCCATTTCAGCGGTTCAGGCCCGACTCCAGGCCTGGAGGCCTCTGTGGCCTTTCACCGCGTATGTCTTGTCACATGTTTGTGCCGTTTCGTCCCACCTCGCACAGGACCAGCGTCTGGCGGGCCAGGGGACCGACGGGCAGGAAACGGTCGACGCGAAGGCCCGCCTGGGCGGCGTCGCGGCGGATGGCCGACCGCGTCTCGCCCGCGTACCGGCCGCGGAGCCGGTCGCGCAGGCCCCGGGCCGACCGCCGATTGTAGAACGAGAAGAGGACCCACCGGCGGCTGACGCGGCCGAGTTCCCTCAGCACCCCCACGCGCTCCGCGGGGTCGCGGACCCGGTGCAGCAGCCGCATCGCCAGCGCCAGGTCCACGACCCCGTCGGGCAGCGGCAGGCGGCGGGCGTCGAGCGCGAGGCACCGGCAGGCGGCGCCCGTTTCCACCGCCGTCCGGCGCGCCAGGGCCAGCATCTCGGCCGAGACGTCGCCGGCGACGACCTCGCAGCCCCGGGCGGCAAAGACGGGAACGAAGCGGCCCGTGCCGCACGGCACGTCCAGGACGGGCCCGCCGACGCCGAGGCGGCCGAGGAGGTCGTCGACGATGCGCCGCTCGGCCGCATCCACCTTCCGCCCGTGCCGCGACCGGTCGAACCGCCGGTCGCGGTAGTTGGCGGCGTCGGCCGCGGTGCCGTACCGGGCGGCGAAGTGGTCGAGGTCGTTGGCGTCGCGTCGGCCCTTTCGGACCTCGCGCTCAAGAAGCATCGCGGCCGACCGTTTCGCTTCCTGAAGGACGCGGTCGGTCTGGAAGGACGCCGGCAGACCGCCGCGGGTTTGCCCCTCGGCCTCGGCCGCCTCCAGGAGGGCCGTGACGGCCTCGGTGTCGGCCTCGTCGCGATACAGAAAGGCCGCGACGGACGCGAGCATGCCGGCCAGGGCGTCGGCGGGGTCCGCATCGAACGTCACGTGCCTTGGGTCCACCAGGCGGATGCGGGGCGGCGGGCCCTCGGCCGGGGGCCCGACGTGGAAATTGGCCGTGTTCGTGTCGCGGAACCAGACGCCTGCGGCGGCCACGTCCGCCAGCAGCCGGGCCGTCGCGGCGGCCAGTTCCTGCACGCGACCGCCATCCGGGGCGGCCGCCATGGCCTGCGACAGGGTCTTTCCCGGCCCCAGGTACTCCATGAGGAAGAGGCAGCGGCGGCCCTGCTCGCGGTCGGGTTCGCTCACCAGGCCGAGCGGCCGGGGCACCGGCAGGCCCATGGCGTGCAGTCGGGCGGCGGCCTCGAACTCGCGGACCGCCCCGCTCCGGCGGCACACGTCACGCAGCCGGGCCCACCGCGAGCAGTACAGGAATTCCTTGACGAAGACGTCGAACGGCAGGGCCGGCCGCGCCCGCACCAGACCGTACGCCCGTCCGGCGGTGCGGCGGGGGGACGGGACGGGCTCCACCGCACCGGCATCGAACGTCCGGGCGAGGACCTCCCGCCATTGCGGTTCCACTCCCGGCGCCCATTGCCACCGCCGGCCCATGTGTCGCGCCCCCGCCCCTTCAGCCCCGTTTCTTAGCGTAACGATAGCGCTTCGCCCATCTTATGCAAGGACTTTGTGTGCGGAACAAAGGGCTTGCCGCCGTGGAGCGGGCGTTCTAGGATAGGCACGGTCGGCGGTGCGGAACAGAAGGCCGCTGGGCGCGCGGTGGGCCGGCAGACCCACCGCGCGGAATGCGCTCGTGTGCCCGAGCGCTGCCGTCTGCAAAGGGTAACGATGGCCGACGCCGAGAAGATCGTCCGGTTTCTCGCCCGGCCCGACGTGCAGCGCGTGTTCCGCTGGATGACGGCCAAGCGGCCGGGCCGCAAGTCGTGGCTGATGCGGTTCTTCGAGGCGTACGCCGCCGGGACCGTCCGCGCCTGGGATCCGCGCTTCGCCCTGCCGTACCTGATGACCGAGTACATCCGCGCCCGGACGGGCACGCCCCGCGAAACGATCGCGGGCCGGGTCCTGGGCAACCCCGCCACGCGGCACGGGCTGGTGGCCACGGTCCGCAGCGTCGGGCACCTGGGCCTGACGCACCCGCAGAACTTCGTGGCCCCGCTCATGGTCGTCTGGAACTTCACGCAGGCCTGTAACCTGACGTGCAAGCACTGCTATCAGAATGCCGGGGCGCGGGCCGAGGACGAACTCACCTTCGAGCAGCAGAAGCGGCTGGTGGACCTGCTGGCCGACCGGAACGTGGCCATGATCGCCTTCTCGGGCGGCGAGCCGCTCATGAGCCCCACCTTTCTGCCCGTGGCCCGCTACGCCGCCGACCGCGGCATCCACCTGACCGTGGCGACCAACGGCACGCTGTGCACGGCCGAAAAGGTGCAGGCGATGGTCGAGGCCGGGCTGCGGTACGTCGAGATCAGCCTCGACTCGGTGGACCCCGCCCGTCACGACGCGTTCCGCGGCCCGCGGGCGTGGGAGCGGGCCGTCGCCGGCATCCGCAACGTCGTGGCCAACCCGGACGTGAAGTGCGGCGTGGCGATGACCGTGACGCGGATGAACCTGGAGGAGATGGAGCCGATGCTCGAGTGGTGCATCGGCGAGGGCGTCGACACGTTCTACGCGTTCAACTTCATCCCCACCGGCCGGGGGCGCGACCTCGTGGACCTGGACCTTGCGCCCCACGAGCGCGAACGGATGCTCGCCGTCCTTCAGCGGTACCTGGTCGGCGGGCGGATCAGCATCATGTCGTCCGCCCCCCAGTACGGCCGGGCCTGCATCGAACTCGGCGACCCCACCGACCCCGTCAACACCGGCCATTACGGCTACGGCGGCGGGACGATGACCCGCGTCCTGGCCCGGTACGTCGGCGGGTGCGGGGCGGGGCGGTGCTACATGGCCGTCCAGCCCAACGGCGACGCCACGCCGTGCGTCTTCATGCCCATCCACGTGGGGAGTTTCCGGACGGATTCGTTCGAGACCATCTGGAATCACCCCGTCATGCAACTCTTGCGCGACCGCGACGACCGCACCGGCCATTGCCTTACGTGCGAGTACAAGTACCACTGCGGCGGATGCCGGGCGCGGAGCTGGGGCTACTTCCGCGACCTCCGCGAGCCGGACCCGGGATGCAAGTTCAACGAGGCGGCGTGGCAGCGGCTGGTGGGTGATACGAAGACCCCCCCGGCCGGCGCGGCCGCACCCGCCGCGCGCAAGAGGCGCGCTGCGTCGAGCGCGGTGGTTACGGAGAACCACCGCGCTACCACCCAAGGTTAAACCGCTCTAGCGGGTGCGGCGGCGGCGGAACATGGCGCCCGCCCCGAGGGCCAGCAGGGCCAGCGTGGCCGGTTCGGGCATCGGCGCCGAGCCGCCCGCGGCCCCGAGCGGGACCGGGCTGCCGCCCAGACCCACGTCCGCCTCCAGGGTCGCCCAGTTGACGAGCACCCGGTTCAGGTCCGCCGCGTCCACGCGGTCGTCGTAGTTGAAGTTGCCCAGGAACCACGGCATGATGTCGCCGGGGTCGGCCAGGATCTCGCCGTAGTTGATGAGCACCTTGTTCAGGTCGGCCGCGTCCACGCGGTCGTCCAGGTTCGCGTTGCCGTACAGGGTGTAGCGG
>JAWODB010000011.1:0-13702 GCA_046483505.1 Phycisphaerae bacterium | reverse complement strand
GCCCGCACGAGTTGCTCCTCGACGTCGGCCAGGCGGACCTCGGTCCGCAGCCGGTCGACGGGGGCGGCCTGCTCCTGGGCGACGAGCGCCTCGACCCGGTCCAGATGCTCGCGCAGCGTCTGGCGAGAGAAGCGGATCGATTCGATAACGTGCCGCTGGGCGAGGATGCGGCAGTAAACGCTCGTCACGTTGAAGACCAGTTCCTCCCGCGTGCGGGCCAGGCGGTGGGTGGCGGCCTTTTCGAGCAGTTCGGCGGCCTGGATCCGGCTGACGATGCGGCCGCCGGTGAACACCGGCATCCGGACCACGAGGCCGGCCGACATGACGTTCCGCGTCACGACGAACGGCGGCCCCGGCGGGCTGATGCTCATCGGGTCCTCGCTGTGGGTGTACCCGGCCACGGCGCTGACGTGCGGGAAGGCCTCGGCCCGGGCAACGTCGCGGGCGGCGTCGGCCGCCTCGGTGTCCCACCGCCGGGCAGCGACCGTCGGGTTGTTCGAAAGCGCCACTGCCACGATCTTCTCGAGTGTGAGCGGTCCCTCGGGGAGGTCGGCCGCCGGGGCCTCCGCCGCTTCCGACGCGACGGCCGGCGGGGCGTAGGCGTTCGTGGGCCCGTACGGGTTCGTCGGTTCCAGCAGGACGCAGCCGGTGAGGAAGGGGACGGCCGCAAGCAGCGCAGCCATCGCCATGGGCTGCGGTCGTGCGAACGTTGTCAAGAAGCGATCGGCCACGGAAATCTCCCGCCGGTTACGCTTGTTCGGACGTGTCCGCAGAAGCGGGCGCGTCCCGCTTGCCCGTGCAGGGATGCTCGCCGGCGTCGCCGTGACACTTGCGGACCTGCTCGGGTGAACAGTCGTCGGGACGCCCCTTCAGGTTTTCCGGCTTTTGGCAGCCTTCTTGCTTCTGGTTCTGGCACATTGCTTGGTCTCCTTCTGACAGCGATTCGCGCTGGCGTGGCAGGCGGATGAAGCGGTGCCGGGTTCGAGCAGACTGCCCGTCGCCTCGCGCCACGTCGCCAGCGTCTCCTCGTTCAGGCGGTAATGGATGAAGTAGCCTCGCCGCTCAGGGATGACGAGGCCGGCGTCGCGCAGGATGCGGAGGTGCTGGGAGACGGCCCCCTGGGTCACGTCGAGGTTCGCCGCCAGCGCCCCGACGCACAGCGCGCCGCCCTTCAGGAGGCGCAGGATCTTCACGCGCGTCGACACGCCGAGCACCTTGAAGATGCGGGCGAGTTGTTCGTCGTCGGTCATGGCGAATCCGTTTCACTGCCCGCTAATATACTAATGGCCGGGCACCCCCGGTGCAATCGTGTTTCGAGGTTTTTTGGTAATGTCCCCAAGGTGGGGGAGGGCGCGACCACACGAGGGCCTCGGCTCCGAGGCTGCCAGGGTAGCCCCTTTCGCCCCGTCGCCTCGGCGCCGGCCCGGCGCCCTTCGGGCCGCGGGTGAGGCCGACGCCGACGCGACGGGGCTCCAGGGGCTCGCGGGGGCCACGATGCGCGATTTTCCCCCTTTGCGAGAAAGCGCGGCGGGTACGGAGACCCGCCGCGCTTGGCCCTCTGCTTGCGTTGGGCATGGGCCGAGGGGGTCTGGGGGAGATGGAATCTTCCCCAGGGTGTGCCTCGCCACAGCACGCAGATAGGGCCGTGTGCCGCTATGCCCCGGCCGGGCGATCAGACCCCGAGCAGGACTCTGGCCGTCGTGAAGTAGATCAACAGGCCCGTGATGTCCACGATGGTCGTCAGGGCGGGGAAAACCAGCCCCGCGTCCGCAGGCAGATCTTGACGAGCATCAGCATCACGGGCACCTCGATCAGCACGCCCACGACCGTCGCCAGCGCTGCCCCGCTTGACAGGCCGAAGAGCATCGTGGCCGTGGCGATGGCCACCTCGAAGTGGTTCGACGCGCCGATCATCGCCGCCGGCGCGGCGTCCACGTATCGCAGCCGCAAGAGCCGCGCCAGGCCGTACCCCAGCCAGAAGATGAGGTTGGTCTGGATGAACAGCGGGATGGCGATCCAGAGGATCGTCAGCGGGTTGTCGAGGATCACCTCGCCCTTGAACGAGAACAGCAGGACCAGCGTCACGAGCAGGGCGATGATCGTGACCGGCGTCAGGACGTGGAGGAACGTCTCCTGGAACCACGCCCGGCCCTTGGCGGCGATGATCCACTTGCGCGACAGGTACCCTGCGACCAGCGGCAGGGCCACGTAGATGCCGATCGAGAGGAGCAGCGCCTGCCACGGCACGGGCAGCCGGCCCACGCCCAGCAGGAAACCGCCCAGCACGCCGTAGAGCAGCAGCATCGTCAGCGAGTTGATCGCCACCATCACGAGCGTCAGGCCGTCGTTTCCGCGGGCAAGGTATCCCCACACCAGCACCATCGCCGTGCAGGGGGCGATGCCAAGGAGGATGCACCCGGCGAGGTAGGAGCGCCACAGCGGCACTTCGAGCATCTTGGCGCCCTGGTGCATGACCACGGCTCCCGCCCCGTGCTCTGCCCCGACCGGCAGGTCATGCATGCCCAGGGGCATCTTGACGTGGTCCACGGCGTCGGGCCCGATGAGCCCATAGAAGACCGTGCCCAGAAAGAAGATCGCGATGGCGTACATGGTGAAGGGTTTGACGGCCCAGTTGACGAACAGGGTCAGCAGCACGGGTTTGCCGCTCTTGCCGGCCTGGATGACCTCGGCGAAGTCGATCTTCGCCATGATCGGGTACATCATGAAGAAGAGGCAGACGGCGATCGGGATGGAGACGACCGGCGCGTTGCCGACGTAAATGGCCTGTGCGTCGAGCCACTGCGCCACGCCGGGGGCGGCCTTGCCGAGCAGGATGCCCGCCCCGATGCAGAGGAGGACCCAGACCGTCAGGTACTTCTCGAAGACGCTCAGGCCTTTCGGCTGTTTGGTGATGCAGGTCTCAGCCACGGCGTGCTCCTCAGGCCTTGTAGTGAATGCAGAGGTCCTCGCGGTCCATTTTGCGCACGGTGCGAAGGCGCTTGGCGTCGGCGCGGACGCTCGGGTCGTCCTTCAGGCACGCTTTCGCCCAGGCGATGGCCTGCCGGGCGCACGGCGGCGCCTCGTTACCCGCGAGGCGGTAGTAGACCCACCGGCCGTCCTTGTGCGATTCGACCAGCCGGGCCTGCTGAAGGACCGCCATATGCTTCGACACCGTCGAGGGCGCCAGATTCAGCATCTCGATGATCTGGCAGACGCAGAGTTCGCCCCACCCCAGGCACAGAAGCGCCCGCACCCGACTCTCGTCTGACAACGCTTTGGCCACAGCCAGGAATTCGCGCATCCCGCACCTCACCTCCTGAGAGCCTATCCGGATACCCCTCTGGCTTCGGCCGGCTGCGGCGACCGCGGGCGGCGTCGGGCTGCATCGCCAACCCAGAGACGGGTTGCCTGCTTCGCCCTCCTTGCCTGCGGTCGCCTCGCTCGGCCTCGGGCCGACGAGGGGGTTATTACTACAACGCTAAGTCCGCATTTTGCGCGGTGGGTCTCCGCACCCACCGCGCTCGAATCGCCCTTTCCAGGGCTGCGCGGCGGGTACGGAGACCCGCCGCGCACGAGTTAGCGTTGTAGTGTTATTTGGATAGGCTCTGAACCTATGCGTCCGCCTGGCGCGCGCTCGGAACGAGCAGGACCGAGACCGGCGCCGCGCGGGCCACGTTGTGGCTCACGCTGCCCAGGAAGACCTCGCGGATAAAGCCCCGCCCCTGGGTGCCCATGACCACCAGGGAGACGTCGCCGGGCGCGCACCGGCGGAGGATCTCCTGCGTGGGGTGTCCGTAAGGAATCTCGATGCGAACGTCCGTCGCCCCCTTGGCCAGCAGGTGTTCCTTGAGACGCCGGAGCCGCCCCTCGTCGATCTCGTTGAACTCCTCCAGCCGCTCCTCCAGGTGCCGGGCGATCTTGGCCCGGTCCTGGACGTGAAGCAGCGTGACGCGCCGCGCGCCGGCCTCGACGGCCTGCTCGACGCAGGCGAACGCCCGCTCGGCGTGGTTCGAGAAGTCCGTCGGAAACAGGACGTGTTCCAGGGGGGTGCAGGGGAAGCCCCGGTAGCACACGTCGCACCCTTCGCCGCACGCCTCGAAGCGAACGATGAGCAGGGGGAGCGTGGCCCCGCGGATGAGCGAGGCGGCCAGGGAGTGCAAGAGCGCCCCGCCGAGCAGGCTCTCGACCTCGGCGTCGAGGACGACGGCGTCGGCCCCCATTTCCGTGGCAACCCGCCGGATTTCGGCGGCCGGGTGCCCCACCGCTATCCGCACGTCGGCCTCGATGCCGGCGCGCTGGAGCCGTTCGCGCTGTTTCTCGAGCGCGGGACCCAGGAAGTCCGCCACGCTCCGCGCCAGGCCCGGCGCCTCGGGCAGGGGCACGCAGTACACGAGCACGGCGCTCTCGGTTCCCAGGGCACGCAGCCCCTGGACGCACCCGACGAGTTCGTCGGACTCCTCCGACCGGTCCGTCGCTACGACGATTCGCGGAAACATGGGCTGCGCCTCCCTCCGACCGTACGCGGGCATGCGAATGCGACTGCGTTACTTCGCCAGACAACGAAGTATTGTACGCTACACCCCATTCTGCGTCAAGGCCGTGTAGAGCAGCCGCGGTTTCGTACAAGGGGAATGTAGATGTCGTGGCACCGGGTTCGCAGGCTCAGTACTACAACGCTACAAGAGCGTTCCGCGCGGTGGCCCTCCCGACCCACCGCGCGGGAAGTAGCGTAGTAGTGTTAGAGGCTGTTTCACATCCCTCTCCCCTGGCGGGAGAGGGTAGGGTGAGGGGGATCGCCCCCTGGTTTCAAGGCTTTCACCCTCACCCCATCCCTCTCCCATCAAGGGAGAGGGGGTTCTGAAACAGCCTCTCAGCCGGCCGCGGGCTGCATCTTGAGTGCGACCTGTGCCACCCGGCGTCCGAGGTTCCTGGCGGTCGAGAGGCCGAACTCGTCGCCGGAGATGTCGTCGGTCCCCGGGTTGACGAGCGTGGCCCCGAAGTGGGCCGTGGGCCGACCGTCGCCCACGACGACCATTTCCTGGCACATCAGGGCCGCCTGGACCGATTGGATGGCCAGTTCCTGGCCGCCGTTGCGCACGCCGCCCACCGCCAGGACGCCGCCGACCTTGTTGGCCAGGGCAAGGTTGTTCTTGCGGCAGGCCATGCACTGGTCCAGGAACGCTTTGGCCAGCGACGTCATGTTCCCGAAGTACACGGGCGTGCCCACGATGATGCCGGCCACCTGGGGGGCGGTGAGTTTGGCGGCCACCTTCTCGAAGTCGGCCGAGCCGGGGGCCGCCGGGTCGAAGACGGGGATGGTCAGGCCCGCAAGTTCAACAAGTTCCGTCTCTACGCCCGGCCCGGCCTGGCGGGCCGCCTCCAGGCAGATGCCCAGACCCTGGGCCGTGGTCTTGCCCGGGCGCGGGCTGCAGGCGATGCCGATGATCTTGATCGGCCCGGAGGCAGGGGCCCCGGCCCGCGCCTGGCCGGCCGCCATCGCGCCCACGGCCGCCCCTGCCGCCACCGTCGCCCCGAAGAACCTTCGCCGTGTCGTGTCCGCTTTCTCTGTCATAGCCACGCTCCTTTGCTGAGTCCCGTTTTCGCTGCTCAAGGACACATCTTACCATACGAGCAGAGACACGCCGTAGATGTGCGTCACGCAGTAGTAGATGCCGGCCAGGATGAAGACCGTGCCGGTGATCATGCGGACCCAGTACTCGACCTGGGTCAGGCGATTGAACGCGCGGCCTACGTGCTGCGCCGCGAAGGCCATGAGGAATGCGAAACCAATGACGGGCACGGCCGTGCCCATGCCGAAGAGGCTCGGCAGCACCAGGTGCGACCCGTTCGCCGCCGATAGCGGCACCAGTCCGCCGAAGAAGAGGCCCGCCGAGACGGGGCAGAACGAGAGCGCGAACACGATGCCCAGCACCAGTGACCACGCGATGCCGCCGCGCGACGCCCGGTCCTGAAGGGCGCTGCCCGCCAGGTTCAGCGATGCCGTCACCTCCACCAGGCCCACCAGCACCATGCCGACGAGAATGAGGACGGGGCCGAGTATCTGATTCAGGTACTTCTGGAGGAACCGCGACACCTCGCCGCTGGCCATCAGGCCGGCCGTCACGACGACCGCCAGGGCCACGTACGCCGCCGTCCGGCCCACGGTGTACAGGAGGCCCGACAGGAGCACCTGGCGCGTGCTACCGACGCGCCGGCCGATGAACGAGATGGCGGCGATGTTCGAGGCCAGCGGGCACGGGCTGATACTGGTCAGAATGCCCAGCCAGAAGGCCGACCCGATTGCCAGCCACGGGATCATGGCGATGTTCCGTTCAGGCGCGAGCGGATGGCCTCGCGAACGAACGCCCGCAGGTCGCCCGGCTCATCCTTCAGGGTCCAGATCTCTTCGAGCGTCTGGTGGTCCGTCTCACGTCCCTCGCGGAACCGGACGACCACGAGGCTGCTCGTGGCCACGTTGTAGCGGCGGGCGAGGGCCTCGTTCTCCTCGAAGTTCACCTCTTTCCACCGGAGGCGGCCCTCGGCCAGGGGTTCGGCGAACTCCGTCCGGACCAGGTCCAGGATCGTCTTCTCCATCTCGTTGCAGGTGACGCACCGCAAGGTCGGGTGCATATAGTAAAGGACGACGCGGTTCCCGGCCCCGGCCGGGCCCGGCCCCTCCTGCGGCCGGGCGGCCTGGAGGCGCCGTAGCGTCATCTCCTTGCCGAGAGCGTAGCCGATGCTGATCAGAACGAATGCCAGCAACGCGGCCCGCAGCCAGGCCTTGGTTTTCGCATGTGTCGGGGTCATTGAACGCCCGCCTTTCCCAGGGCGGCTTACTGGTCGTTCGGCCCGTAGGCGGAGGTCAAAAATCGTATCCCAGTTCCTTCCACTTCGCCAGAATGTCTTCCTTGCCCAGGAACCCCTCGTGCCGCCACAGTTCCTTGCCGTCGGGGTCGAAAAAGATCTGGGTGGGGATGACCGAGATCCCGTGCTGCTGCGCCACCTCCGGTCTTTCGCGGACGTCGACGAATTCGACGACCAACCGGCCGCGGTAATCCTCCTTCAACTCCTCCAGGATGGGGGCCATCATCTTGCAGGGGATGCAGGTCTTGGACCCGAGGTCCAGGAGCCGCGGCAGGTCGCGGGCGGGTCGGGCATCTCCGCCCGTGGCCGGCACGGCCGGGCTCTCGGCGGGGGACGCGGCGCCGCCCTCGGACGAGGGGGCGCCTTCGGAATCGCAGCCGCATGGCATCGCGCCCGTCAGCATAACCACGAACGCCAGCGCCACGGACAAACCGAATGCTGAGGCAAGCAGAGCGGCACGTTTCATATTTACGACTCCTCTTGTTTGTGCGCGAGGGCGGCCTTCGGGCGCAGGGCCCGACGCAGCGCCACGAACACCGTTCCCGCCAGGATCAGCGCCAGCGAGACGTCGAACACCGTGTACGAGGCGCGGGTCAGCGTATCCAACGCCGGAATCTTCAGCAGCATCAGCAGGCCCGAGAGGGCGGCCAGGGCCAGCGTGATCGTCAGGTAGACGGCGGCGAGGGATGCGCGGCGTCTGCGGCCCGCGCCGGCCGGCCGATGGATGCCCACCTCGCACAGTAAGGCGACGATACCGGACACGAAGACGAACGCCGCCACCAGCGCGTGGCTGGCGTCCAGCGTGAACCGCGTGGGCAGCATGTAGCCCATCAGGTCGGGCTGCTGCGCCACGGCGATGGCCGCCACCGCGATCGCCACGGCCGCCGCCCAGGGAACCACCCGGAGGCGGGGCCGGATGGGGTGGTCGGCGAAGACCCACGCCAGGTGCAGTTCACCCACCAGGGCCACCAGCGAGCACACCAGCGCCACCAGGAGGCCGTAGAGGACGGGTTTCAGGTACGCTTCCCGCCAGGCCCCGACCATCGCCCAGACGCCGTCGAGGCCCAAGAGGCGATACTGCGGCTCGGTGACGGGTTTGCCCTGGGCATCGAACGGGTACTTCACGGTTGAGGCGAAGAAAAAGTCCGCCGACGGGTGGTGGCAATCGGTGCAGCCGCCCGTCCCCAGCGCCGCGTTCGCCGGGTACACGTCGTGATTGTACGTGTGCACGTTGCCGTAAGGCGAGGCCTCCCATTCGTGCTTTGGAATCGTGCGATACTCGGTGCCGGAGGTGTACACGCGGTCGTTGTACGTCCAGACGACGCGCTTGCCTTCCATCGGGTACTTCAATTCGGCGAGCAGCGCCGTCACGGAGCCGATGAGGGCGCCGACCTCCGCCGGGCGGTTGACCTCGATGACCCCGTCGCCGTTGTCATCGGTAATCCGGGCCAACTCGGGGTACTTCGAGGGGTCGTTCCGGTGGGCGGTCCACATCTTATAGATATCGCCCATCTTCGGCTGCATGAGGCCGGGCGTGCCCTCGATCTCGATGGCCGGCCAGGCGCTGTGCACCCGGTTGACAGGGTAGACCTTGCCCTTGTACCGCGCCAGACGGGGCCGAAAGCGGAACGTCGGCTTGTCGTCGTAGCCCATCATCTCGAGGTCGCCGTAGTGGTTCCAGTACCGGCCGTCGGGGCCGTAGAAGGTCCAGAGGTGCTTGCCCTTGGTCGGAATCTTCGTGCCGGGATTGAACACGTCGCCGGCCTGGACGAGGGCGGCCTTGACGGTCCGCTCGGGCACGTGGCACGCCTGGCAGGCGAGGCGATCCAGGTGCAGCGGCGGCAGCCAGCGGTGCCTGGCCACGGGGGCGCCCAGGCGGCCGGTGTCGTGGCAGTCGGCGCACGCCGGCATCGTGTGGTCCAGGTCGTCGCGGACGTGGCCGCCGGGGTCGTCGCCCTTGGCGATCTGATGCTGCTCGCGGCCGTTGATCCGTGGGTCGTCGGCCGAGGAGCCGGCCGGGTGGCAGTCCACGCATTTCAAGCCGGCCGCCAGGTGGACGTCGGTGCGCGGACGGAAGTTCGCGCCCCGCTTCTTCCAACCCGGCTTGGCGTGGCAGGCGAGGCAGGTGTCGTTGCGCGGCTGGCGCACGATGTGCGGCGAGAGGGTGCCGTCCGGGTTGAACCGTGCCGCATCGTACGCGACCGTGACCGGCTCGCCCTCCTTGATGGAGCCGTTCACCTCGGCGAGGCCGGCCGCGGCGGTGGCGGCCCAGCGGAAGTTCAGCAGACCGATCTGCCTCCGCCGCTCGGCCACGTCGTATTCGGGCAGGTGGCAGAGAAAACAGTCGGCCTCCAGGACGCCCGTCTCGCTCCAGCGGGCCTTGTAGTAGTCACCGTCGAGGCCGTTCTCTCCGCCGGGCGAGAAGCCGCTGGCGGGGTCGGCCATCCAGCGATCGTACCGCTTGCCGTCGCGGTCGTATTCCGCCGAACCCCCGCCGGGATGGCACTTGCCGCAGCCCGCCGTGATGAACGTGAACGAGGTCATGTCCATCGTCTTAGGCGAGTCGTTTTTCTTGGGGGAGAGGTACCGGTACAGCGGCGCCGGCGAGCACCACGTGCCGCCGTAGTTCCCCGGCGTCAGGGCCCATTGGCAGCGGGCTGCCTGGTCCGCGGTCGGTTCCTCGGCCTTGCCCTGCATGAAGTGGTAACCCTGCGTGATCGTCTCGTAGTCGTGGCACGTGCCGCACGTCTGTTTGGGTGAGTACGGCTTGTCGGCGTTCGTGCCCTTGACGGGATCGATGACGTTGCCCTCTTCGTCCAGGAGATGGAATGGCGGGCAGACGCCCTCGACCCGCGGCGGGGAATCCTGGGTGTCTCGTGTGTCCTGTGCGGCCAGGGCGTTCCAGGTGACCGCAAGGGCCAGGAGCGTGCCGAGGATGCGGGCCACCGCGACAATCCTGCCGCGACGATGTGCCTTGCGCGGTTTCGCACAGCGGTTCAGCACGTTGGCCTCCTGTTGAGGTTCCGCCGACTCATCCGCCGTATTCTTCGGCGCGCCTCAGACCGTCCGCCGTCGGCCGGCGCGGGCGCCGCCGTGCGGCCTCGCTTCAGGACAGCATGGCCTTGATGGCGTCGGCGTCGGGCACCTTGCCGGCCACCTTGACGACGCCGTCGACGGCCAGGGCGGGCGTCATCATGACGCCCATCTGCGTGATCTCGGTGATGTCGGTCACCTTTTCGAGATCGTACTCGATGCCGAGGGCCTTGGCGGCGGCCTCGGCGTTCTCGGCGAGTTTCTTGCACTTCGGGCACCCGGTGCCCAGGACCTGGATTCGTGTCATCGGGTTCTCTCCTTCTGGCCGCCGACCGAAAAGGCCTGGCGGGGACTCTGCATCATGCGGGCCAAGGCGTCCCGGACCGGCATGCCGACCATCACGCCAGCATGGCATTGGCCAGGGCGGCGCGGTCGGCGATCTCGGCCACGTTCGCCCCGCCCGAACAGGCGTACAGAAGCACGGTCTTGCCGCCGCCGCCTCCGCAGCACGACGAGGCAGGGGCGGGTTCCGGGGTTCCACAGCACTCGCTCATGATCTCCTCCCTGTTCACCGGACCCGATCTGCCGCCAGCCCGGCGGCGCGCCAGGCACGGCGGGGACCTTTATCGAAGCACGGCCGCCTGCTGTTTGGCCTGTTCCTTGAGCACCGTCTCGACGCACTCGAAGAAGCCGACGACGCAGGGCAACTGAAGCGAGTAGAAAACCTGGCTGCCGCGCTTCTCGTCCCGAACGATGCCGGCCTGCCTCAGGACCGCCAGGTGCTTCGAGACGGTGGACATGTCGGCGCCGACCATCTCTGTGAGGTCGCAGACGCACCGCTCGCCGCGTGACAGTTCCTCTACCATGAACAACCGCGTCGGATGGCCGAGCGCCTTGAACACCTGGGCCCGCGCCTGAAACCGTGCTTGGGTTCGCCTGTCCATCCGGATTCCTCCACCATGTCCGTGGCCGTTTGGCATAATAACCAAGCGCTGGCCCGATGTCAACCGCGCCGCGGAAAGACGGGCGGGCAAGGGCGGCCTCCGCCCCGGTCCTCAGACCAGCATCCCGAACAGCCAGCCCACCAGCGTGGACATCGCGACGGCCAGCAGGCAGAAGACCACCGTCTTCCTGAGGCCCACGACCTTGTAGATGACCAGGATGCTCGGGAGCGAGAGGGCAGGGCCCGCCAGCAGGAGCGACAGCGCCGGCCCGCGGCCCATGCCCAGGCGCGTAAGCATCTCGACGATCGGGATCTCCGTGAGCGTGGCGAAGTACCAGATCATCCCCACGAACGAGGCCACGAAGTTCGAGAGGATGCTGTTGCCGCCTACCAGACTCGCGACCGCCTTCTCGGGGATCAGCCCGCCCACAAAACCCGTGATGAACACCCCGCCGAAGAGCAGCGGAATAATCAGCAGGGCGAAGTCCCACGTGGCGTGCATCCACTGTTTGACCTCGTCGCGGCTGAACCAGCGCCAGACCATCGCCAGCACCGCCAGGCCCATCGCCCCCGACAAGTACCACTTGTATTGGTGGACCGTCATGACGAAGCCGGCCTCGCGCTGGATCTCGGCGATGTCCTGCCGCTGGAGGCGGCGGACCTCCGACCCGAGGTGCCCGTCCGCGCCGTACTCCTGGATGTCGATGGCGTCCGGCGTCGAGTACCGGATGTTGGCCTCGACGACCGTCCCGTCCGCCATCGTGATGGTCACGTCGTTCGTGTTGTACCAGTCGCTGAACACCAGGAAGAGGATCATGGCGAGGAAGAACAGCGCGGTCTGCCACAGCGACCGCCGGCTCGGCTCCGGCTCGGGCATCTGCATGGCGGCGTCCGAACGCTTCTTCTCGCTGCGGCGAAAGAAGAAGGCCATTGCCAGACCGATGATAAAGGCGAAGACCACCGCGCCGACGGCCCGGGCGGCCCCCAGGTCCAGCCCCAGCACGCGCGCCGACAGGAAGACGGCCATCACGTTGATCGCCGGCCCCGAGTAGAGGAACGCGCTGGCCGGTCCCAGCCCCGCCCCCACGTTGTAAATCCCGGCGAACATCGGCAGCACGCTGCACGAACAGACTGCCAGGATCACACCTGCCACCGAGGCCACCGAATAGGCCAGTGGCCGGGGGGCCTTGGGCCCAAGGTATCGCATCACGGAGGCCTGCGACAGGAACGTCGAAATCGCCCCCGCGATGAACATGGCCGGCACCACGCAGGCCAGCGTGTGGTGAATGGCGTACCATTGAAGCAGCCGGAACGCCTCCAGGATGGCCGTGCGGACCTTCTCGCTGCCCAGCGGCAGAAAACAGGCGACGAGAAAAATCGCCACCAGCGCCGCCATCTTCTTCCAGCCCTTCATGATGCGCTCCCTTTCTTCATCGTTCGTGGCTGTCGCCGGCAAGCCGGCAGCGGCGGGCCGTACCGCGGACTCCTCGCACCTTCAACACTAGGTGATTGTATCCTCACGCATGCCGGCAAGAAAAAAGGCACCTCGTGCCGTCAGAGCCGTTCGAGCAGGTCCTTGTCGCCCTCGATCCTCTCACGCAAGGCATCGGAAACACATGAGAGAAACCCCAGAATGCACGGCGTCTTCAGCCAATACATGACCCGCAGGCCGTCCTTGCGGCAATCCACGACACCGGCTTTCAGCATGACGGCCAAGTGGCGGGACACGTTCGACCGCTTGGCCCCGACGTGCTCGGCGATGTTGCAGACGCACTGCTCGCCGTCCTTGAGGAAGTCGATGATGGCCAGGCGGATCGGGTGCCCCGCCGCCTGGATCATCTCGGCTTTCAACTGGTAAAGTCGTTTGGCCGCTTCGTCCATTAGGTTACTCCGTTGCGCTTCGCTCACATAGTAGCACCGTCGAACGCAATGTCAATCCTCATTTCCAGAAGAAATGCGGCAGCGGGCGCCGGCGGGACGGGTCTTTGAAGGTGACACTGGAACGAAATTCCGGGGACGCGAACGAAATTCCGGGGACGCAATACCGTCGAAATTCCGGGGACGCAATACCGTTTTTCGTTTCTGCGGCGGCACGAGCGTCCAATGAACCGGCGGCTTGTGCCCGGCGCTTTCGGCAACCGGAGGAAAGGGAAGAGAAAATCGGTATTGTGTCCCCAGATAACAGTGATCACCGACACCGACCTGACACGGGCCGAACCGGCGGCCCTCGATCCGGCTGCTCTACCCCTTACCGACACGGCGCGGGTGCTTTCGGCCGCTGGACGAAGCCGCACGAGCAGGGCCTCGGCGACCACGCCCCGAAGGCCATGGCCGAGCCCGGCCGTTAGCACTACAACGCGAACTCGTGCGCGGCGGGTCTCCGTACCCGCCGCGCAGCCCTGGAAAGGCCGTTTCGAGCGCGGTGGGTGCGGAGACCCACCGCGCAAATGGCCGACTTAGCGTTGTAGTGTTAGGGGCTCCGAACCGCATGGGGATGCGGCGCGCCATGGAATTCCCCTTGGAAATTCCGGGGACTTTAAATTCCGGGGACGCAATACCGTTTTTCGTTTCTGCGGCGGCACGAGCGTCCAATGAACCGGCGGCTTGTGCCCGGCGCTTTCGGCAACCGGAGGAAAGGGAAGAGAAAATCGGTATTGTGTCCCCAGATAAAGTGTGCCCGGCGCTTTCGGCAACCGGAGGAAAGGGAAGAGAAAATCGGTATTGTGTCCCCAGATAACACGAAATTAATTCCGGGGACGCAATACCGTTTTTCGTTTCTGCGGCGGCACGAGCGTCCAATGAACCGGCGGCTTGTGCCCGGCGCTTTCGGCAACCGGAGGAAAGGGAAGAGAAAATCGGTAT